>NZ_CAJJIC010000032.1 GCF_905187505.1 uncultured Mailhella sp. | reverse complement strand
TCGACAGCGCTTTTGCGGCATGAGCGCTTCATGTGCCGCAGAATGAGTTCGTGCGCCGGAACGTTTTGCGGAAACACAAAACCCCGCAGCCGACAAACGGCTGCGGGGGGTTTTATGGACGTTTCATGGTGGGCAGTGAGGGACTCGAACCCCCGACAGTCGGTGTGTAAGACCGATACTCTACCAACTGAGCTAACTGCCCATGCCTTGTTTTTTCTAGGGGAAGCGGCCTGTTCTGTCAAGCAGGGAGCAGGCATGGTCTGCGTTCCGCGCTTCTGCGTTTCCCGGGAGTTCGACGACTCTTTCTCATAAGCAGAAGGGAGATCGCATTGTGTGTGCGCTGCCTTGTTTTGGTAAGGACATGGCGGCGTTTTGCGCCGAAGCATGGGGGAAAATCCCTGGGGGACAGAGAAATTTCGGATTTTAAGTTGACAATGAATTTCAATTTCTTTATCACCGAGAAAAGTTTGATGAATAAAACTTTTCTGTCGATACCAACCTTCAGAGAGGATCACATGAGTGCCGTCATGGAACAGAACAGAGAGGAGCGCCTTGATTTTGAGGCACCACGTCTGAACGGTATGGCCTTTACCGGTTCCGGGACCGGGAAGAGTCGGAGTCTGGAGAAATATTTTGCCAATGAAGGCGTGGACCCTCTTTCCCGTGCGTTTGACGGAAAGATTGCGGTGCATCCCGGCGTAGGCGGCGGCATGGTGGCGCCCGACGCCGTGCAGGAGAGCCTTGAGCGCCTTCTCGACACGCCGCGCAGCAAAGACAGCGTGGCCTATGTTCATGTGCCGTTCTGCGAGACGCACTGTCTGTACTGCGGCTTCTACAACCGGGCCTACAGCCGGGAGGAGAGCGCCCGCTATGTGGACACGCTGCTTCGCGAGCTTCGCCTCTGGGAAGACCGTGCGGCGCAGCGGCAGGGGCCCGTGCATGCCGTGTACTTCGGCGGAGGCACGCCCACGGCGCTGGAAGCGGCGGACCTGGAGCGTCTTTTGAAGGGGGTTCGATCGCATCTGCCCCTTGCCAACGACTGTGAGATCACCGTCGAGGGGCGTTTGCACAATTTCGGGCCGGAAAAGATGGAAGCCTGTCTTGCCGGAGGGGCCAACCGTTTTTCTCTGGGCGTGCAGAGCTTCGACACGAAGATACGGCAGAGCATGGGACGGCTGGCCGACCGGGAGGAGGTGTTCCGCAGGCTGGAGCGGCTGACGGGCTACAATCAGGCGGCCGTCATCGTCGATCTTATTTTCGGCTTTCCCATGCAGAGCATGGACATATGGCTGGACGACATTGCCGCGGCCTGCTCCGCCGGACTCGACGGCATGGACTGCTATCAGCTCAACGTCTACGACCGGACTCCGCTCGGCAGGGCCGTACGGGAAGGAAAGCTTCCTCCTTCGGCGGACATTCCCATGCAGTCGGCCATGTTCGCCGCTGCGGTGCAGGCGCTGGAAAAGGCCTTTTACCGCAGGCTTTCGCTCACGCACTGGGCGCGCACCAGCCGGGAACGCAATCTTTACAATCTCAAGGTGAAGGGCAGTGCCAACTGTCTTGCCTTCGGACCCGGAGCGGGCGGCAATCTGGGCGGCTGGTTCTACATGAATGAGAGCAGCTACCCAAAGTGGCTCGAGAGCATGGAAGCAGGCCGCAAGGCCGTGACGGCGCTCGTGCGTCCGGATCCTCATTTTTATTTCTTCCGTGCCGTGGCTGCGGCCATGGAGCAGGGATGGATGGATCTTGCGGCGCTGGAGAAGACGTACGGTTTTTCCCTTCATGCGCTGCTTGAGCCGCTCCTTGAGCAGTGGAGCCGTGCGGGGCTTGTGGAAGTGCGGGAAAACGTGATGGTGCTTACTCTTGCCGGTCAGTTCTGGCAGGTGAATCTTTCCCAGCTCATGCAGGATTTTCTTAAGCACAGGCTGGACGAGCCGGTCTGATGAGAGAAGGAAGACTCCTCTTGCCGTCGGGGGCAGGGCGGCGGAGGTCGTGCCTTCGGAGGAACGTCTGAAGAGCTTCGGCGGAGCGGCGGATGAGAGATCGGCGGATCCGAATGACTCTGCGGCGCGGATGCGGCGCTTTGGCTGAACGGACGTTTCTGCGGCGTTAAACGACGTTTCCCATGGGAAACGCAAAGAAAGGAATGGATGATGAAGAAGACGACTATGACGTGGGCGGGCTTTTCGACCGTGCTTCTTGCCTGCGCCCTGCTCCCCGCCCCCCATGCTCTTGCGGAGGAGACCGTAAGGGCCGGGGACGTGTATGTGACGGCGACCAGAGTGGAAAAGGAATTGCAGCAGGTTCCCATGAGCGTGACCGTGATGACCGCGGAGGACGTGAGAAAATCCGGCGCGCGCACGGTGGGCGAACTTCTGGAGGATGTGCCCGGCGTACAGGTTCAGAATGACGGGTCTCAGGGGCTCAAGCGTATTTCCATACGCGGAGAAGACGCCTTTCGCACGCTGGTGCTCATAGACGGTCAGAAGATTTCCGAACACAAGTCCATGTCCGGGTCGCCCATGCTCATCGACGCGTCGCGCATCGAGCGCATCGAGGTGATCAAGGGTCCGGCGTCCGTGCTCTACGGTTCCGACGCCATAGGCGGCGTGGTGAACATCATTACGAAGAAGGGCGGCGAAAAGCCCGTGGAAGGCGAAGTCTGGACGGGCTTTTCCGGCGCGTCCCGGGGCTTTTCCGAAGGGGCGGCCGTGCGCGGCAACATTGACGGCTTCAAGTACAGTCTGTCCGGTTCCCACTCGGATCAGGGCGACATTCATACCCCCGAAGGAAAGCTCGACAACACGAATTTCCGTCAGACCGACGCTTCGGCCTTTCTGAGCTACGACTTTTCCGAGCATTTCACCCTCGGCGCGGGACTGGACTACTACAAGGGCGCGTTCAACTCCACGTCCATGAATGACAACGGAAACGGCAACCGTTTCTTTGTCAGGGTGCCCAAGTGGGCGCGCACCAAATATTATGTGTTTGCGGAAGGCAGAGACATAAGCGAGTACCTGAGCCGCGTGCGCTTTGACGCCTGGTATCAGAAGAACGAAAAGGACATGAGAAACTACGTGGGGCAGGCGAGCGGGCCGGGCTCTACGAGCATGAACGGCATGCCGGTGTCCTACATGGCCGCCGACGTGGTCATGGACAACTTTGCCCACAACATCATACGAAGCCGCGGCCTGTCGCTTCAGACGGACTGGCAGCTCGGTGCGAATCACTACCTCATAGCCGGGTATGAGCTGAACTACGACAGACTCAATTCCGAAGGCAGGACGTATCTGGACAATAAGATATCCATGTCTCCGGCCATGAGCATTCTCATCAACAAGGTGACCGACAAGTATTACGACGGCAATCAGCTCAATCAGTCGCTGTTTGCCTCCATGGAAAGTCAGCTCCCGTGGAATCTGGCCCTTACCTACGGCGTTCGCTGGACGCACGTGAACACCGAACTTACGCGCGGCGAGGAAATTGCCGATCCCTATACCGGAAAGATGCAGATGGGCGGCATGACCCGTCCCATGTTCGACCATTCCGGAGCCGTGGATAAAAAGGCCCTCGGCGACGATACCGATTCCCGTCCCGTGTTCAACGTGGGGCTCGTATGGACCGGCATGGAGGATCTGGCCCTTCGCGCGAGCTGGGCGCAGGGATTCCGCGTGCCGAACCTTACGGAAAAGTACATAGGCACGGCCATGGGCGGCGGTACCATTTACGGCAATCCGAATCTCGATCCGGAAACCTCCAACAACTTTGAAGTGGGCGCGCGCTACAATCACGGGGCTCTGGACGTCGATTTGGCCTTCTTCTACTCCATGGCTGACAACTACATCGCTTCCGTGCCGGTAAGCACGGGAAGTTCCGTGTATACCTACACCAACGTGGCCGACGCCACCACCTTCGGTTCGGAACTTGCGGCAAGCTATCGTTTTGCCACCGCCTTCGGTGATTTCACGCCCTACGCCACGCTCACCTGGATGCGCCGTCAGTACGACGACGGCAACGGCTGGAAGACCTGGGACACCGCCACGCCCGAATGGGTGGGACGCTACGGCGTGCGCTATGCGAAGGCTCTTGCCGAAGATCTGGATTTTCGTGCCGACGTGTACGGCCGCAGCCAGTCCGCCACGGTGTACCGTTCCTCCTCCGGCAGCAGCGATTACGATCTCGGCGGATTCACCACGGCCAACATCGCACTCGGATTCGACTTCGGTTCGGAAAAGCAGTTTTCGCTTCTTGCGGAAGTGCTGAACCTCTTTGACAAGCGCTATCAGTATAATACGGCCATTCTCGAGCCCGGCCTTCATGCCAATGTGAAGCTGAGCTACCGGTTCTAGTGACTTCGGGCCGGGGCAAATCCCGGCCCCTGTCCTCCGTACGCATGCAGGAGATCCTTCATGACTCGTCTTTTTCCCCGCTGGAGCGCCCAGGAACTTGTGGTCGTCGGCGTGTTCGCCGCCGCTTCCAAGGTATCCACGCTGCTTATCGCCCTTGCCGGGGGCGGCATGAACCCCGTGAGTCTCATGGGCAAGAACCTTGTGTTCACCACGCTTCTCGTGGTCATGCTGTGCAAGGTGCGCAGGCCCGGCACCCTTTTTCTCTTTACGGTCATCAACATCATCGTGAGCATGCTTCTGCTCGGGGCGAGCGTTACGCTCATTCCGCCCATGCTCATGGCTGCGCTGGTCGCCGAGGCTGCCATGTGGCCGGGGCGTCACGCTTCAGGTGCGGGAAACGCACTGCTCGGTGCGGCGGTGTTCGACTTCGTGAGCAAGGCGCTCTCGCTTTGCGTGTCCTGGCTTTTCATGCGCGAGAATCCGGCCCTCATGCTCATGGTCGTCCCCTTTGTGGTCATCGGGTACTTCGGTTCTCTGGGAGGACTTTTTTCCGGCGTGAGGGCCGTCAGGGAGCTGCGTCATGCGGGCATCATTCGAGAATAGAGGCCGTGCCGGAAAGCCGGGGCGAACCGTCGCGAAGGCAGTCGGCGGTTCGGATCTCGACGTGCGTTCCAGAATGTTCGTCACGCTTCTTGCCTCGGTCGTTACGGTAATCATTTCCTCCTTCGAGGGGCAGGCCGTGCTTTTTGTCCCCTCGCTCATCTACGCGCTTTCCGTGCGCCGCTTTCGGGCTCTGGCCGCGGCCTACGCCGTCATGGCGGTCATGATGATTGCGGCCGCGCTCTGCTCGTGGGGCATTTCCCGCGCCGTTCCATCCATGCCCTTTTCGCCGGAAGCACTGGCCGTGCCCTTCATGCGCGGTGCGGTCATGCTCGACGTGGTGCTGCCTCTGGCGCTTGCCTGCCGGGTTCAGGCGCTGCTTACCGCGCTCAAGGGATTGCATCTTCCCTTCTGCATCTATCTTCCCGGCGCCGTGATGATCCGTTTCATTCCCACATTCATGAACGACGTGAAGCAGGTGGCGGAGACCCTGAAAATCCGCGGCTGTCGCCTTGGGCCGGGGGAGATGTTCCGGCATCCTCTCATGATGCTGCGTCTTCTTTTCACGCCGCTTCTTTTCCGCTCGCTCCGTACCTCCGAAGAGCTCGGCATTGCGGCGGAACTCAAGGGCCTTGAGGCGGGAGGGAACTTTGTGCCGTTCCGAGTCTCTTCCTGGACGGCAAGGGACACGCAGCTTGTTCTTCTGGCCGTTGTCGTTGCTGCGTCCGCATTCGCCTGCCATCTGATGTGGGGCGATGCTTCTTCCATGTCCGCCATGCGCTGAGCCTTGCAGCAATCAGATGGAGAAACGACATGATACGCTTTGAAAACGTTACCTACTCTTATTCCTTTGCCGAGGCTCCGGCCGTGCGCGACATCAGCTTTTGCGTGCGTCCCGGAGAACTGGTGCTGGTTTCCGGGCAGAGCGGCTGCGGAAAGAGCACGCTCATGCGCCTCGCCGACGGATTGTGTCCCGGGCACTTCCAAGGAACGCTGAGCGGACGGGTGCTGGTGGACGGAAGGGACACGACGACCATGACGCCCGGAGAGATTTCCCGCACGGTGGGCACGCTTTTTCAGGACCCGGAGCAGCAGTTTTTTGCCCTTGGCGTGGAGGATGAGCTTGCCTTTGTGCACGAATGGCGCGGTCTGCCTGCCGCCGTCACGCGGGAAAAGGTTCGTCGGGCGGCGGAATCCTTCGACCTGACCGGGGTGCTGCACCATTCCATCCATGAGCTTTCCGAGGGGCAGAAGCAGAAGGTTGGGCTAGCCTCCATTCTTTCCCATGAGCCGCGGGCGCTTGTGCTTGACGAGCCGACGGCCAATCTTGACCCGGAATCCACGACTGAGCTTGCACACAGGCTCCGCAGTCTCAAGGAAAGCGGCATGGCCGTGCTGGTGGTGGATCACAGACTCTACTGGCTCGAGGGCGTGGCCGATCGTGTCATCGTCATGAAGAAAGGCGAGATATGCGCCATGGGGCCTTTTGCCATGCTGCATGACGAGAGTCTCAGGCACAGCTGCGGGCTGCGCGACTGCCATGTGGAGGACGTGCGGAACACGCTGCCAGACCTTGTCGTGCCTGAGCGCAGTCATGCCGAACGGGGCCTGAGAGTGGAAGGCCTGCGTTTTGCCTACAAGGGCGGCAGGAGCATTTTTGACGATGCGGATTTGTTCTTCGGCCCCGGCGTGACGGCGCTTCTGGGGAGCAACGGCGCGGGAAAGACCACGCTGGCCCGTCTTGTGACCTGCCTGAACAGAGCGGATGCCGGAAGGTTTTTCTTGCACGGCAGGGAAGTGTCGCAAAAGGAGCTTCTCGGCAGGGTGGGCGTGGTTCTCCAGAATGCCGATCATCAGCTTCACATGAAGAGCGTGACGCAGGAGCTTGAGGTGAGCGTGCGTCTGGCCGAAGAGAGGGAGAAGAGAGCGTTGCAGGCTTCGGAGGAAAAGAAGCGTTTTTGCGTCTCCGAGCTTCTGGAGATGTTCGACCTGTCCGCGCTGTCCGAACGGCATCCGCAGTCGCTTTCCGGTGGAGAAAAGCAGCGGCTCGTCATTGCCTGCGCCCTGGCCGGGAATCCCGACGTGCTCATTCTCGATGAGCCGACCAGCGGACTGGACGGCGGCAACATGATGCGCATGGCCTGCGCGCTGGACTTGCTGGCCCGTTGCGGGACATGCGTGATCGTCATCACGCATGATTTGGAACTCATGAAATTGTCCTGCAAACGCGCGCTGCGACTGCCTTTGCATGGGAGAGAGCGCGGGGAGTGCGCAGAAAAACTGTCGAAGGAGACATGACATGATGAAGAATATGGCCTCTTCCGGCCTGACGCAGGGCCTTGTTTCGGCTCTTGAACAGAAAAAGCCATGGATGCTCGGTTCGCTGGCACGCGAGTTCAACGTGACGGAAAGGGATGTGGCTCTGGCGCTGCCCGAGGGCATGTGTGCGCTTACGTCCGGAGAGAATTTCGTGAAGGTGTGGGAAGGGCTCGGCGCATGGGAAAAGGCCGCGTTCATCGTGCAGCACGAGGGGCACGTCATGGAAATATCCTGTCGCATCCCTGCGGGAAGCATGGGGCACGGATTTTACAACTTGAGATCCGGGGAGGCGCTCGGCGGACATCTGCGGGCCGACGCCGTTTCGGACATCGTCTTTCTTTCCATGCCCTTCATGGGACTGGAAAGTCATTCCGTGCAGTTTTTCCATGCCGGGGGAAGCGTGGCCTTTGCCGTGTACGCGGGGCGCGAGAATCGCCGGATCATTCCCTCGGTGAAGGCTTCCTTTCTGAACATGCGCAGGGCACTGACGGGCCTGTGACGGTCCGTGGCCGGAACCGCAAGGAAGAAAGTTCGCTCTTTTGCCTGCGGCGGAAGAGAGAAAGGCAGAAAACATCTGATCAGGAGAAACGTCATGAAAACGATGGTTGTTTATTCCTCCCTTACCGGAAACACGAAGAAGGTGGCACAGGCCATGGCCGAGGTGCTGCCGGAATGCACGCTCGTTCCCGTGGAGGAAGCGCCCTCCCGCGTGGACGGATACGACCTTGTGGCCGTGGGCTACTGGGTGGACAGAGGCATGCCGGATTCCAGAACCCGGGAGTGGCTTTCGGGCGTGGAGAGCGCAAGACTGATTTTTTTCGGCACGCTTGGGGCGTGGCCCGATTCCGAGCATGCGAGGGAATGCATGACCCGGGGCGAAACCATGGCCCTGGAGCCTGCCCGAGGCAACACCGTGCTCGGCTCCTGGCTCTGCCAGGGGAAAATTGATCCGAAGGTGCTGGAGGTCATGGCGCGCGTGGCGGGCGGAGCTCATCCCATGACCGAGGAGCGACGGGCCCGCATACGGGAAGCGGCAAAGCATCCCGACGATGAGGACTGCCGCCGGGCTCAGGATTTTGCCCGTCTCGCGCTTGAGCGCATCTGAGCGTTTCTTCCGTCCCGTCCGCACGACGGGCGGAAGTCTTTTTCATGAAAACGTCAATGACGACCATATCGCCCTGAGGCGGGCGGAACTGAAAGGATGAGGAGATGAACTGGTCGGAGCTTTACGGAACCATAGGACCGGCGGGACTCGTGCTTGTGGCGGTGGCCTGTGCGGGCGTGTATCTCGCGCTGAAAAGCTATTTGTTTCTTTTTCTGGTATGGCGGGACTTTCGGCGAACCTTTCCTGAACTGGAAAAGGAAGGCGTGTCCGGCGAATGCATGAGCTATGAAGGCGACAATCCCCTTATCTGCATCGTGCGCGACATAGTGCAGACGCATTCCGGCCACTCCGAGGACATACGCGCGGAGATAGCCTACCTCTTTCATCGCAACTTTGAAGGGCTGACCCGCGATATATGCTATCTGCGGCTTATTTCCGTACTTTCTCCGCTTCTCGGACTTCTCGGCACCATTCTCGGCATGGTCACGGTGTTCCGTACCATAGGAGAAAACGTCGCGCCCGATACGGCCATGCTGGCCAACGGCATATGGGAAGCGCTCATCACCACCATCATGGGTCTGAGCGTGGCCATGCCCGCGCTCATGGTCTACTATTTTCTGATGTTGCGCTTCAAGGGGTTTCACATTGAAGTGGTGGAGTACAGCTATCGAGCGCTGGATTTCTGTCGGAAGCGAAACAACGGAAGGGGGCTGAACGATGAAGAGCTTTGATTTCGGGATGGACGAGGAACCGGGCATCGACCTGACGCCTCTTATCGACACCATTTTCATGCTGCTCATCTTTTTCATCATGACGACGACGTTCAGTCGTCCTGTGCTCGACATTCTTCTGCCTGCGTCCGCAGAGGCCGAAGCCTCTCAGTCAAAGAAGGAACAGGTCATTTCCATCAGAGCCGACGGTTCGCTGCACTATGAGGGGCGGCAGATTGAAAAAGAAGATCTTGACGTCGTGCTTTCGGAAAGGCCGGAAGCGCTGCTCAATCTGTATGTGGACAAAAGCGCTCCGTTTGAAGCGTTCGTGGGCGTGGTGGACGTGGCAAGAGTGAAGAAAGGAGGTCATTTTGTCATCAGCACTGAGCCTGCCGAAGACCGTTAGCTTCCGTTCAGCGTGCCGGCGTTACGGCATGGTGCAGCAGCGGCTCAGCCGCAACGCGGCGGCCGCAGGCATGGTTTGCGTAATGGCGCTGATGCTTGTCTGCGCGCTTGCTCTGCAGGTGGAAAGTTCTCTGTTGCCGCCTGCCGTGCAGACGCGCAGCATGGCACGCGTGCATGCGCAGTTCCGCCAGGTGCCACAGAATGCAAAGCCGCAGCCGACGATGAAGAAGCTGCTTGCCGAGGAATCTCCGGTGACCGTTCCCGAGACTCTTCGGCAGGAAGAGAAGCCGGAACCCGTTGAGGAACGGAAGATCGAGCCGAAGACGGAAGAGATGAAGCCGGAATCGGGCCGAAAAGTCATGCCGAAAAAAAAGCCTGCCCCGAAACCGAAAGCGGTGAAGCCCCCTTCCTCCGTACAGGCGAAACCGGCCGAAAGGACGCCTTTGACTGCAGTCGCTGCTTCCGGTGAAGACGCGGTCGGCGCGTCGTCCGGCACTGCCGCCGTGTCCGTACACGCAGTGGCCGGCAGCGGGAAAGCTGCGGCGGATCGAAGGAATGAGGCTCTTGCCGCCGTACTTGAGGCCGTGGAAAGGTACAAGCAGTATCCGCGGCAGGCTCGTCGCTCTGGCGCGGAAGGGACCTGCACGCTGCGGGTGCACATAGCTGACGACGGTCGTGTGGATGGATGCGTGCTGGTCGAGAATTCAGGGCGCGCCGTGCTTGATGCCGCAGCGAAAAGACTGGGAGAGAAGCTCATGGGACTGAAGACGGGCACGTCTGGAGGCTTCAGCATTCTTGTGCCTGTGCATTACCGGCTTTCGGACCGGTAGGCTGCGGAGACTGAACGCGGCCTGTGCGCGTCGCCGACGGGAGTTCTGTCCAGACTTTTCGGACGTTCTTCCGAAAAGGCATGACGGAGTTCGGCAGGCGTTCCTTACTGGCAACGCTGACGGCTGCGGCAGAGCAGGCATCGCGGCCGTCAGGCAAATGTTCCTCCGCTTTTCAGCGATACTTGCGGGCAAGTTCCTTCAGTTCGTCCTGATTGTCGAGAGATCCCATGTTGCGGAAGGTTTCGGCCATGGTGCCGATGAGATCCTTCCGTTCGTTCCGGTAGTCATCCTGCCAGTTCTTCCAGAAGTCCCGGTTGCGCATGTAGAGAACGAACTGTCCCAGACGGCGGATGACCTGGGGCGGCACCACATGTTCAAGCTCGCAGGCCACGGTGTCGGCTTCCTCGTGGTCGAGCTGAAGCACCTGCTCGAAGAATTCCCGGAAGATGACGTGCCTGTGCGTGATGTCGCGGCCGATGACGCGTCCTTTCTGCGTGAGATGAATGAGGCTGTAGGGCTCGTAGTCCACAAGTCCCATGGTCTTGAGCGTCTTGAGCGTGCTCGTCACGGTGGAGCGGCTCACCTTGGCGGCATCGGCTATGGAACTGGCTCTGGCTGCTCCGTCCTTCGCCTCTTCAAGAAAGATGATTTCAAGGTAGTTTTCCAGCGCAGGAGAAAGCGTTTTTTTCTCCGGCTCCAGGTCATGACCGGAACGTTCCGTCATGGAGACCTCCATGTTTTCAGGCAGTCTGCCGTTTTCTCATGCCGTATTCAAGCCATTTTTTCCCGTGAAAGATGCGCAGCGTCCAGAGAAAGGCAGCCGTCTGTCCGGCCGCTCCCGCAGCAAAGACGCCCGGAGCTCCCATGTTCATGGCGATGCCCAGAAGAAGCGCCAGCGGAATGCCTGCCACCCAGCAGGTGACGGCGCCTACGCGGCAGGACAGCATGGTGGCTCCCGCGCCGGAGAAGAGGGCGTTCATCATGCCCGTCATGCCCGTGAGGGGAACCGTGAGGCAGGAGAAGAACAGAAAGGCGGACGCCTGCCTCAGAACGGCCGGGTCGCCGGAAAAGAGCGAGGCGGCCTGTTCGCGCAGAAGCCAGAGCACGAGGCTCGGCACGACGAGCACAAGCCCCAGCCGCAGTGCCGCTCGACGTCCGAAATGGTACAGACCCTGCCTTTCTCCGCCGCCGAGAAGATGGCCGCTTACAATGACCATGGACATGTTGAGCGCCCCCAGAGGAAAAAGAAGCACGGCGTGCACCCTGCCGCCAACGCTCATGCCGGCAAGGGCGCTGGTGCTTTCCGGCAGAAGTCCCACGATGGCGAGCGTGGCGAGGCTGCCCAGATGCGTGATGATGTGGCCGGCGGCTGCGGGCATGCCCACGCGGAAGAGATAGGGCATGGCGCGGCGGTTCCAGCGCCAGGGGGCGAAGGTGCGGCGGTGAAGCAGACCGTAGCGCGCCGCCAGCAGAAGATTGCACGCAAGGCCGAGCACGGCGCAGGCAAACGTCGTCCAGGCGATGCCCGCCGCGCCGAAGGCAGGAAAAGAGAAGCGGCCGAGCCCGAAGCCGAGATCGCCGACGAGATTGGCGACGGCCATGATGATCAGCGTGAGCAGCGGGAAGAGTACCTTCTTGTAGGCCCGGAAAATGGAATTCACCATGATGAGCACGTAGTAGAAGGGAAGCTGGCAGCAATAGGCGGTGAAAAACGTGGAGAGCGCAGGGCGCAGGGATTCGGAAATGCCCATGACCCGGAAGATTGCAGGCTCGAGAAGCACGGCCGCCGCGGCCACAATCGTGCCCATGGAGGCGGAAAGCATGATGATGAGCCCCGCGTATCGGTTGGCCCGCGTGGCGAGGCCCGCGCCGAGAGACTGGCTTACCGTGGCCATGCAGCCGCTGGCCACGAGGGAGGTGAGCAGCATGAGCAGGGAAAATATCTGCGCCACCACGCCGACTGCTGCCTGAACTTCCGGTCCGAGCCTTCCGGCGCACCATACGTCCGTCATGGAGATGGCCAGATGACAGAGCATGAGTCCCATCTGCGGAAGCGTGAGCTGAAAGAGCTCGGCTCGCGAGGGCAGGGCTCGGACGGAGGAGACAGGGGGCGGAGTCGTGGCGGGCAACGGGACCTCCCGGGCTTGACGTGAAGCGGGCTCGTCCAGCCTAGGGGGAATAATGCTATTTGTCAAATAAAGTTTTACGAATAAAACTTATGGCGGCCGTACGCTCACTCATCCGATGCTTCTGCGGGCTCTTTTGCTCCGGCATCCTTCTGTTCGTTCTTCTTCTTCCACGTCTTGATGGCTTCAAGCCGCTGCTTGCAGCGGGACTCAAGTCCCTGCTCCGTGGGAACGTAGTAGGTTCTGCCGAGCAGGGAGTCGGGCAGGCAGTGCATGGCGGTCAGGCGGTCATCGGCGTCGTGTGCGTACTGGTAGCCTTTGCCGTAATCGAGCTTCTTCATGAGTCTGGTGGGAGCGTTGCGTATCTGCAGAGGCACGGGCTCGTCCAGCATGGAGAGAGCGTCCTTTCTGGCTCGGCCGTAGGCCACGTAGAGGCTGTTGGATTTGGGGGCGAGGGAGAGATAGACGACGGCCTGCGTGAGATGCACGGAACATTCCGGCATGCCGATGAAGTGACAGGCCTGATAGGCGGAAACGGCCGTGTCGAGCGCGTGCGGATCGGCCAGTCCCACGTCTTCGCTGGCGAAGCGCGTGACGCGCCTGGCGATGTAGAGCGGATCTTCTCCGGCCTCCAGCATTCGCGCAAGCCAGTACACGGCGGCATCGGGGTCGGAATTGCGCATGGACTTGTGAAGGGCGGAAATGAGGTTGTAGTGCTCCTCGCCCTTTTTGTCGTAGAGCAGCGACTTCCGGGAGGTGCACTCTTCCAGCGTTTCTTGGGAAATGCGTACGTTATCGCCTTCCGTTTCGCCGTTGAGCACGGCCATTTCCAGCGTGGAGAGGGCGGAGCGTGCGTCGCCGTTGGAAAAGGCGGCGATGACTTCCAGCATGTCAGGCGGCATGGAGACATGAAGATTGCCGAAGCCCCGGGGATCGTGAAGGGCGCGTTCGAGCAGGGCGGTCATGTCCTTTTCGGAAAGCTGATGGAGCACGAAGACCTTGCAGCGGGAAAGAAGCGCGCCGTTCACTTCAAAGGACGGATTTTCCGTGGTTGCGCCTATGAGAATGATGCTGCCTTTTTCCACGAAGGGCAGAAACGCGTCCTGCTGCGCCTTGTTGAAGCGGTGGATTTCATCTACAAAGAGCATGGTGCGTCTGCCGTACTGGCGGTCCTTTTCCGCCTGCTGCATGACGGCCCGTATTTCCTTGATGCCGCTTGTGACGGCGGAAAAATCGATGAAGTTAGACTTCGTGTGCCCGGCGATGATGCGCGCCAGCGTGGTTTTGCCCACGCCCGGAGGTCCCCAGAATATCATGGAGGATATCTGGTCGCTTTCTATGAGTCTGCGCAGCACCTTGCCTTTGCTAAGCAGATGTTCCTGACCGAAAAATTCGTCGAGACTTCTCGGACGCAGGCGTGCGGCCAGCGGCTGGGAGGCCTCGTTGTCGAAAAGGGAATGCTGTTCCATGAAGGCTCCTCGCAGGCGCGGGAGCGCGTTCGGAACGGAGTTTTCCGTCCTGTCCGGGACGTGTTCCGAAACGCTGCGTTCCTTAGGAGAAAAGTACGCGCCCGGACTGCATGGTATTCCTTTCCCTTAGGGGAGAAAAGAGCGGAAGGGCGGCGTTCTTCATTACGAAAAAGGCCGCCCGAAGGCGGCCCTTTTCAAATGAGGCTGGCGGCTCTTACATCAGGATGAAGGCCACGATGCCCACGGCGATGCCGTAAAGGACGAAGGGGATGATGGTGCGACGGAGGATGTCGCCTTCCTTGCCGATGAGGCCGAGCACGGCGCAGGCAGCCACGATGTTGTGGATGCAGATCATGTTGCCCATGGCGCCGCCGACGCCCTGAGCAGCCACGATGATGAAGTGCTGAGGCACGGTGTAGCCGAGGGTTCTGGCCATATCCCACTGGAAGTTGGCGAAGAGCATGTCGGACACGGTGTTGGAACCGGTGATGAACGCGCCGAGGCCGCCGACGTAGGAGGCAAGAGCGGGCCATGCGCCGCCGGCGAGGTCGGCGAGGCACTGGGCCAGAGCCATGGGCATGGAAACGTGGTTGGTGGCTTCGCTGACGCCCGTGCCCTTGAAGATGGACACGAGGGCCACGGCGGCGAGCAGGGAGATGGTGGGGGCCTTCATCTTGGCGAAGGCGGTGGACCAGGCCTTGCTGACCTTGTTGCTGCCGATGGCGTCGTCACGCAGCATGCCGTGCAGGAAGATGGTGATGATGGAAACGAGGATGAAGGGCACGGTGCCGGGCAGGTTCATGAGCGCGATGTAGGAGGTCACGCCTTCCTGACCGAGAATGTTGGAAGCGCCGATGTTGAACATGGGGTCGGTGACCAGAGCCTTCAGATGGAAGGCGGGCACGCGGGTGAGAACGAGGATGAGGCCGCACAGCACGTAGGGAAGCCAGGCCATGAACTGGCTCATGTGTTCCTTGTACTCGGTCACGTCGGAAGGCTTGATTTCGCCGATCCAGGCAGGATCCCAATTGTCGCTGCTATCGAAGTCCCAGGTGCCTTCGGGAACGCAGATGCCCTTCTGGGTGAGCTTCACGAGCACGCCGAGGCCGATGATGCCGCCGAGCAGGGAGGGCAGTTCGGGACCGACGGCCCAGGCGAGGATGAAGTAGGGAACGCCGAAGCAGACGGAGGCGAGCAGGCAGTACTTCCACGCGGCGAAGCCTTCGGACCAGGACTTGTTCTTGCCGTAGTAGCGGGTCATGAAGCCCAGCAGGAAGATGGGCAGGATGAAGAGCATGGGCAGGTGCATGAGGGTGACGTATTCGCCGATGGTCTTGTAGACGACGGCGGGATCGCCGATGCCGAGGGCGGTCATGGCGAGGCTTTCAATGGACTTGAAGCCCTGGAGCACGGGGGTGCCCACGGCGCCGAAGGTCACGGGGATGCTGTTGAAGGCAAGGCAGATGACGGCGGCGCAGAGGGGAGGGAAGCCGAGACCGAGCAGCAGCGGGGCGGCAAGAGCGGCGGGGGTACCGAAGCCGGCCGCGCCTTCGATGAAGGCGGCGAACATGAAGCCGATGATGATGGTCTGCACGCGGCGGTCGGGGCTGATTTTCTTCATGCCCGCCTGGATGGTTTCCATGGCGCCGCTGTAGGTGAGCGTGTAGTAGATGAGCAGAGCACCGAAAACGATGATCAGCACGCCGGCGGCCGTGATGAAGCCTTCAAGCGTGAGGGCGATCACCCGGACGACGGGCAGCTGCCATACGATGATGGCAAGCAGCGCGCCGGTGGCCCAGGCCAGGGGCATGGCGCGCATGGACGACCAGCGCAGGCCGACCATGAGAATCAGCGCCACAAGAAGCGGCGCGACGGCGAACAGTGCCAGGAGTTCAATGTTCATAGTGCTCTCCTCTACAAGTCTGTAAGAAGGTAAACGGGATTATGCAGGAAAAAGCGTAATGCCTGTATCCTGGTTGGGTATTTTGGGATGCCTATGAGGGGCTGGAGCTTGGGGCCTCCATGAGTCGGACGGCCGGAGGCCGTGAAAAAGCGTTGTGCGCCGTTCGGCTGCGGGATGGGGGGGCTTTCCCGAAAAGGCGGGAAAATTCCGCAGCTCCGGTCACAAAGGAGGCCCCGCCCCGGACGGGACGGGGCCTCCTTGTGGTTACTTCATCTGACGGGCGAGCAGTTCGGAGATGTGCTCGACCTTGATGGGCGAATCGTTGGCCGTGGCCACGCCGCGGATCTGCATGACGCAGCCGGGGCAGTCGGTCACCACCAGGGAGGCGCCGGTGTCTTCGCTGTTCTTCAGCTTCTTTTTGCCGATTTCGGCGGAGAGTTCAGGGAACTTCACGGAGAAGGTGCCGCCGAAGCCGCAGCACATGTCTTCTTCGGTCGCGGGCACATAGTCGGCGACCATGTTCAGAAGCGCGCGGGGTTCTTCGGTCACGCCCATGTTGCGCATGTGGCAGGGCGAATGGTAGGTCACCTTTTCGTTCGACTTCACGAAGTCTTCGGCGCGCAGGCCGAGCTTGTTGTAGACGAAGGAGGTGAAGTCCATGACCTTCGAGGCGAAGATGTCGGTGCGGTAGTGGTCCGGGGTATCCTTCAGCAGGTCGGGATAGGCGTGCTTGAGGTGACCGGCGCAGGACGCGCACAGCGTGAGGATGGCGTCGTACTTGCCGGGCTCGAAGGCGTTCACGTTCTGCGAGCTCACCTGCAGGCTGGTTTCACGCTGGCCCATCATTTCCAGAGGCAGGCCGCAGCAGGTCTGCTTGAGGGGGAACTCCACGTGCACGCCGTGCCTGTTGAGCAGGCGAACGGCGGCCACGAGCTGCTCGGGATACACGAAGTCCTGAGCGCAGCCGGAGAAGATGGCCACGCGGAACTTGGGCTGCGAGGGGTTGTTCACCACGCTCTTGAAGAGCTGGCGGAACGACTTGGGCGCAAGCGCGGGCAGCTGGCGGAAGCTCTGATCGCCGCCCATGAGCACGGCGGGCAGATGGCGGATGAACTTGCCGCCCTTCACGGTGAGGGGCTTCTGCGAGAACTTGATGAACTTGAGCAGGCTGTGGAAGCGGTCGCGGTCCTTCATCACCATGCTCATCACGGAACCGGCGGCGTTGTTGCCGTCGGCCTTGACGAGGCGGGAACGGATTTCCATGGTGATGCGCGGCAGATCGATGCCGGCGGAGCACACGTTCTTGCAGGATTCGCAGCCTATGCAGTTCTGCACCAGCGCGCGGGCCTTGTCCGCACCGTGATACAGATAGGTGAGCGCGAGACCCACGGCGCCGATGTACACGTAGCCCATCTTGTGGCCGCCGATGAGACGGTACACGGGGCAGACGTTGGCGCAGGCGCCGCAGCGCACGCAGCGCAGGATGTCCTTGAATGCGGGATCCTGGGCGATCTTGAGGCGGCCGTTGTCGAGGAAGACGATGTGCATTTCCTTGCGGCCGTCGGGACCGGCGGCGCATTCATTGGCGCCGGCAATCCAGGTGATGTAGGAGGTGATGGCCTGCGCGGTGGCGTTTCTGGGCAGCACCTGCAGCACCTTGAGCGCGTCGGCAATGGTGGGAATGAGCTTTTCAAGACCGGCGAGCACCACGTGCACGCGGGGCATGGTGGTCACGAGGCGGAGGTTGCCTTCGTTGGTCACCGTGCCGATGAGGCCGGCTTCCGCCACGGCGAAGTTGGCGCCGGAAATGCCCATGTCAGCCTTCACGTACTCGCTGCGCAGCTCCTTGCGGGCCACCTTCACGAGCTTCTGAATGTCTTCCCTGTCCTGCTGCACGTGGGTCACGTCGGTGAACAGGTCGGCGACCTGGTAGCGGGAAAGGTGAATGGCGGGCATGACCATGTGGGACGGGCCCTCATGCCGCAGCTGAATGATCCATTCGCCGAGGTCGGTTTCCACCACGCGGCAGCCTTCTTTTTCGAGGGCGTCGTTCAGGTGGATTTCTTCCGCCGTCATGGACTTGGACTTGATGATGTTGTGGCAGTTGTTTTCCTTGGCGATCTTGGCGATGATGCGGTTGGCTTCCGCGCCGGTGGAGGCGAGATGCACGTGCACGCCGCGCTTTTCCGCTTCGGCCTTGAACTGGGCAAAGAGCTCCATCATGTGCTGAGCCGCGTTGTCCTTGATGTCGGCCACTTCCTTGATGAGACCGTCCACGTCCATGCCGCTGAAGATGCGGGTGCGGTTGGCCTTGTATTCGACGGCGAACTTGTCCAGCGTGGCGCGGAGGAACTTGTCGTCCAGCGCTTCCTGAATCTGACCGTGATATTCCTTCATGTTCTTGGCGTCGGCCATGTTTTAGTCCTCCAGCAGCACGATATGAAGTTCGAGGGGACCGTGCACGCCGAGGGCGCCCACGCGTTCAATGTCTGCCGTACGGCTGGGGCCGGTGATGAAGGCCGTGTAGGAAGCGCCGCCGCGGTTGACGAGGTCGAGCAGAAGAGCGTTGGCGTCCTCCACCTTTTCCAGCAGGGTGCCCTTGCGCACCAGCATGATGGACACTTCGGCCACCATGGTGCCGAGACGCACTTCCTCGCTGTTGGAGTTGACCACGCACGTCACGGTGTCGGCCACGAGGCCGTCAGCCCAGGTGATGCTGGTGTCGAAGCCGCCCATGTGATCGCGCAGACCGGAGCGCAGCAGCGTGATGTCGGTGCCGGCGGCCTTTTCTTCCAGAACGGCGTATTCCTCTTCGGAAAGGCCGGGAGCGGCGATGAAGCGTTCAAGAAGAGTGGGGAAGCCGTTTTCGCTGACCGGGCCGTAATGCTCGCCTTCCACGGGCAGCAGCATTTCGCAGTGACGCTTCTTTTCCGTCACGTCCACGGCGTACTGCATGGCGTCCGCAAAGTCCTTGGCCTCATAGAAGGTGACAGGAACCGAAGGCGCCTTGGTTTTCACCACTTCGACAAGTTGATCCTGAGTCATTGTTACTCCTTGGAGCGTTTGTACGTTGCTGAAGTCCTGTCGGCGAATACGCCGGACGGACTCAGGACTTGCAGGTTCGGGTCCGTGCAGCGTCTGCGGCAGGACCCTTCTTCTCCGACGACGGGATGTCATGCGGAGAAGAGAAGAGAGGTGCGCCGTTTTCAGTTCCGAGCGCACCGGAGAAAGGAAGAGCGGCTCGGCATGGGCCGCTCTTCCTCAAGAGAATCAGTCGGGAAGAGTTTCCGCGTAGATTTCGATGGGATGCTTGACTACCACCTCATCCTTGTTCTGCGAGAGCATGTCGGAAATCTGCAGCATGCAGGCGGGGCAGCCCGTGGCCACGGCGGTGGCGCCGGTCTTCACGATGTTGTCGCGCTTGCGCTGGCCTATTTCCTTGGACAGATCGTAATGGAACAGGGTGAAGCTGCCGCCGCAGCCGCAGCAGCGGTCGGCCTCGGCCATTTCCACAAGCTCGTAGTCGGGATTCATGCGGATGAGCTTGCGGGGCTGCTCGGACACGCCCACGCTCTTCTTGAGGTGGCAGGAGTCGTGGAAGGTCACGCGGGTGACCTTGCCGGCATGGCGTTCGCCGGGTTCCATCTGATCCACGTGCAGCACGTCCACGAGGAAGGCGTTGATGTCCATGACGCGTTCGGCCACGGCCCTGATGGTCTTCTGATGTTCAGGAGAGAACTCCTGAATGAAGTAGGGCCACCATTCCTTGAGGGTGGCGGTGCAGGAACCGCAGGGCGTGACCACGTAGTCGATGCCGCCGCCGACAAGTTCGCGGCCGATGACGTCGAGGTTCTTCTGCGTTTCCATGACGAAGCCCTTGCGGTCGCCGGAAGCCAGCGCGGGAATGCCGCAGCAGGTGAGATCCGAGGGCATGACCACGCCCACGCCGTGATGCTTGAGCACCTTGAGGCAGGCCTCGCCGAGCTGGGTGTAGTACTTGTCGGCCATGCAGCCGGCAAAGAACAGCACCTTTATGCCTATCTGTCCTTCGGTATGCAGGCTGCCGTACTTGGCATGGAGCGACTTGGCGGGCAGCTTGGCGATGTGGCGGGAGCCCACGAGCTTGCTGAGAAGCGGCATGTCGTAGGTCTTCGCGCCCTTCTGGCGCATGACGAGTCCCTGGAAGGGGGCGGCGGTGCGCATCATGGCGCTGAACAGCTGCGGATGCGTGAGCAGCTCGCGGAAGACCAGCTTCTTTATGGGGTTGAGTCCGCGGTAGTCCACAAGGGCCTGACGGGCTTCCATGAAGATTTCCAGAATGGAAACGCCGGAGGGGCAGTTTGCCTGACAGGAGCCGCACAGAAGGCAGCGGTTCAGCTTTTCTTCCACGGCGTCGGGATCTTCGATGATCTTGTGGGCAAGATTGTCGAGAAGCGCAAGCTTGCCGCGGCTCACGTCGGCTTCCTTATGGGTGACGCCAAACACCGGGCAGACAGCCTGGCACAGACCGCAGCGCATGCAGTCGGCCAGCTTGTCGTCCAGCTTCATCAAAGTTCTGGCAAGACGGGATATGTCGCTCATGATTACATCCCCGTGATCTTGCAGGCGTTGAACAGGCCCTTGGGGTCAATGGCGCGGCGCATGCGCTGCGAGAAGAGAATGGTGCCCTTGCTGGTTTCCTTTTCCATCCACTTGGCCTTGGCCGTGCCGATGCCGTGTTCTCCGGAAAGCGTGCCGCCCAGCTTGAGGGCGACGTCGAAGATTTCGTCGACGGCGGCTTCGACGCGGGAGAATTCTTCCTTGTCGCGCTTGTCGCACAGAATGGTGGGATGCAGGTTGCCGTCGCCGGCATGACCGAAGGTTCCCATGTCGACCTTGTACTTGGCCGCGATCTCGTTGAGGTTCTTGATCATGGCAGGAATCTTGGAGCGGGGCACGGTGGCGTCTTCAAGCACGCAGGTGGGACGGGCGCGGGCAAGGGCGGGCAGCGCGTTGCGGCGGGCGGCCCACAGCTTGTTCTTTTCTTCGGCGTCCTTGGGAATGTGGATGCCCGTGGCGTTGCACTTCTTGAGCACTTCCTCCACGATGGCCGCTTCGTCGGCAACCTGTCCGGGATGGCCGTCCACTTCGATGAGCAGCATGGCGGCGGCGTCCACGGGGAGACCGATCTTCTGGTCGGCTTCCACATACTTCAGCGTCGCCTGATCGAGCAGTTCCAGAGTGCAGGGCACCACGTGGGCGGCGATCATGGCGGCCACGGCGTCGGCGGCATCCTGCACGTCGGCGAACTCGGCGGTGATGGCGCGGGAGGCGCGGGGCGGCGGCACCAGCTTGAGAATGGCCTTGCTGATGACGCCCATGGTGCCTTCGGAACCGACCATGAGACCTGCCAGATTGAAGCCGGTCACGCACTTCACGGTACGGGAGCCGGTCTTCACCAGGTTGCCTTCGTAGTCATAAAATTCCAGACCCATGACATAGTCCTTGGTCACGCCGTACTTGAGGCCGCGCAGGCCGCCGGCGTTCTCGGCGATGTTGCCGGCCAGGGTGGACACGGACATGGAACCCGGATCGGGCGGATAGAAGAGGCCCTTGGCCTCCACGGCGGCGGCGAACTGGGCGGTGACCACGCCGGGCTGCACCACGGCGTACAGGTCCTCGGTGTTGATTTCGAGGATCTTCTGCAGGCTGTTGGTGAGAATCACGGCGCTTTCCACGGTGTCGGGCACGGTGCCGCCGGAAAGATTGGAGCCCGCGCCGCGGACGGTGATGGCAAGGCCGGCCTCATAGCACAGGCGGACGACTTCGCCTATCTGCTCCGTCTGCGTGGGACGAAGAACCAGCGCCGGTACCTTGGGAGGCAGCACGGCGCTGTCGTAGGAATAGCACTGCCTGTCGGCTTCGCTGGTGAACACGTTTTCTTCGCCCAGCAGAGCGCTCAGGTCTTTGATAAGATTGGGACTGATCATGACATACCCTCCCCGAAGGGTTATAAAGTCAACGAACTGAATACCATTTTTACCCTACTAAGATAATGGGAAAACCCCAAATAAGGCAAGGGGTTTTTGATATTAAAGGCGAATCTTCGGCGTGTAGTTTTTTTCTCAAGGACGGTCGTGGACAAGTGCTTCATAGGCCTTTGATATAAAAAAAAATAAAATTTGCACAAAGTGGAGTTTTACAAACGGGGATAAAATTTTCGTCCAAAAAGGCATGAAGGCGTTTCTTCGGACAGGAAACGTGCCGGTCATTGTGAAGACTCCCGAAGATCCTGCAGTTCCTGGGGACTTCCGGTTCGGACGGACGTATGTCCGAAACAGGAGAGAAACGCGCGTCCTTGCGCGTCGTTCAGAATCGGAGAATTTTGCAGAACGTACGGTGCGCGTTGCTTTGGGG
>NZ_CAJJIC010000031.1 GCF_905187505.1 uncultured Mailhella sp. | reverse complement strand
ACGGTGGGTTATGAACAACATACTTTTTCTTGGCGGCAATCCGGAACATTGCAATATGGTCAGGGACATCGTCAGCAAATACGAATATCCCGTGGATGTTTCCGTCTTCGGTCTGCTGGTAAACAAGAACATCGGTCTGAAACTGGAAGATTATGATGTCGTCGTTTGCACTCCGGGCCTGAGAGAAAGCCAGGAAATGAAAAGCTATAACGGCATTGTCATTACCTGCAACATTCGATTCAAGGACTACCTGGAGGCCATACTTGAAGCTACAAAAATGGGAAAGCACGTCGCCATATTCGCGATGGAGTATCTCAACAGGGATATCCATTTTTTAAACAAGGTCATGGCCCTGTTCAAGGATGTGGAATTCTCCTTTTTTTCCTCGGAAGACATTTACAGTCTCACGGAGGAGGAGCTCTCCGGCAAGATTCTCGTCGGTCACGGACAGAGCATAGAATATCTGGCCAGCGTGTTTCACTGTCCCTTCGTTCCCGTCAAGCTCGACGACAAGAACACGCTCGAATCGCTGAGCATTGCATGTTCCATTCAGGGCCTGCTGGAAAAGAAGGCGCAGCGCATCGAGCGCTTTGAACGCATGGGAGAACTGGCGCAGATGGGAACGCTGTTTTTCGACAGCGACGGCAAGTGCACGGAAGTCAGCGACTATGCCGGTTATCTGCTCGGCGTCGCCCCGCAGGACACGTATTCCGTCCGGGGCACAAAAATCATCAGCTCCGTATGGGGCGACGGTTCCGACATCTGGCAGAAGCAGTTCTGGGTGAACGGCAACGCTTTTTTCCTCAGCCGGAAAAGATACGCTCTCACGCCGGCAAAGCAGGAGGTCATCGCCTTCATCAGGCCATTCTCGGCCATGGTCAGAACCTCCGGCAGGGAAAACAAGTCGGACGACGGCATGGTGGCCTCATGGAGATTCAGCGATCTCATGTTCTGTTCCTCCAGCTATTCACAGTGCATCCGGCGTGCCCGACGCTTCAGTCAGACGGAAGCTCCCATTCTCATAGAGGGAGAAACCGGCACGGGCAAGGAAGTGCTGGTGCAGTCCGTTCATAACGAAAGCATGCGTCAGAAAGGTCCCTTTGTGGCCGTCAACTGCGCAGCCCTGAACAACGAACTGCTGGAAAGCGAACTTTTCGGCTACGAGGAAGGTGCGTTTACCGGCGCAAGAAAAGGAGGAAAGCAGGGGCTTTTCGAGCTTGCGAACAACGGCACCCTCTTTCTCGACGAGATCAGTGAGCTTCCGCTTGTTCTTCAAGGAAAGCTGCTGCGCGCCCTGCAGGAAAAAAAAATCATGCACATGGGCGGAACGAAGCTCATCCCCGTCGACGTACGCATCATCGCCGCCTGCAACCGGCCGCTGAACCTTCTGGTGCAGCAGGGACAGTTCCGAAGGGATCTCTTCTACCGGCTGAACATCCTGCGTCTCAGAATTCCCCCGCTGCGCGACAGGCTGCCCGACCTGCCCGGGCTGGTTTCACAGTTCATCGTCAAAACGCAGAAGCGATACGATATCGCCATAGCCTCGTTTTCCAAAGAGGCGTTTGAAATTCTGGCAGGCTATGACTGGCCCGGCAACGTACGGGAGCTGGAAAACGTCATAGAAAGAGTATGTCTTCTGGCTTCCACCTCCGAAGACGTGCCCGCGCTGCTCAGGGAATATGTGGAAGAAAGCCGGGCGGAGCGATTCCCGAATGAAGAAGTCTCCGAAGAAAACATCCTTCGCGTCCCCGTAGGCAGCATGGCGCAGATGCAGAGCTTCATCATGCAGGAAATGCTGCGCATGCATGGAGGCAACTGCACCGCCGCAGCCGATCACATGAAAATAAGCAGAGGAACGCTCTGGAAAAACAGAAAGACCTGGAACGACCGGGGCTCGTAAGCCCGACTCGCCCGCCTGTGGGACGCGCATGACGCTTTCCCGTCGCCGCGGAAAGCTACGCAGTCCGACCTGCCATGCACCCCCGACAGGCTTCCCTCAACCATCTGCCGTCACCAAGGAGGACACCATGCAGCTTGCCATTTCCTTACACAAGAAAGGAGACGTCAGCATCATTGAAACCGGAGGCGCAGCGCTGAAGAACATCGTGATCGACAATACCGACGTGCCGGAAGAACAGCGCGGAGGCACGGCAAAGCAGCTGCTCGGTGCCGCCGCTCTGTACTGCTATGCCGCATCGCTCACGGCGGCCATGGAAGCCCGAGCCCTTCGATACACCAGTCTGGACCTGTCGGCAGCTCTGGACGTGGGCCATAACGAAAAAGGTCAGAGCAGAGTGCTGAAAATCACCATCACGGCCGATGTAGGCATCGACGAGGATGATCTCGACCTCTTCGAGCGGGTGGCGCGCGTCATGAAGAGCGGCTGTCTCGTGACGGGCTCCCTTCATGACGGCATAGACATGGTTTATGAGCTTAACCCCGTGTGCGACAACGGGTAGACTTCTCTTTGGGGCGGCCGCCATGCCGACGGCAAGAATCTACGCGGCAAAAAGCTTGCCGCACCTGCGGCAGCGGTAGAGATGCCGGTTGTACCTGTTGTCCATGGCGTGCCCCGCCCTGTTGCCCATGACGGCCCCGGAGGCAGCGCCCGTCACGGCGCCCACAAGGCCGCCCGCAAGGGCCCCTATGGCCGTGCCGAGCCCCGGAAGCACGGAGCCTATGGCCGCTCCGGCGGCGGCTCCCGCGCTTATGCCGGACACCCCGGCCGCGGCTCCGCCCACGCCTCCGGCCGCCGTGCCGAGCGTACGGTAGCGGTCATCCCTGCACACATCGAAACTCCTGCAGCACGGACAGCGTACAGCCATGGCTCACCTCAACTTCTTTTATGCCGGCATGGTACGGAAAAAACGGCGGGCAGGCAAGAAAGTCGACGGCCGCCATGCGCGCCATTCCCCACCGGGATAACCATAAAAAAGACTGCGCCGCAGGCCTTTTCACAAAAATTTAATGCAGATTTCTTTTGTAGTATATTTGACAAAAATATAACAAGCCGCTACAAAAAAGCGTCGACAATTTTCCTGCCATGGCAGAGACACAGGACCGGTCTTCAAGCAGACGGGCAAGTCCCGTTGAGGAGCACTCATGTCTCTGACTCGTTATTTCGCCAAAGCCGCAATGACTCTGGCCTGTGTTCTTGCCGTAAGCGGCGTTGCCGTTGCCGCCGACGGAGAAAGCGCCGTCATGAAATCCCCCGCAGCAGACGGCGCGTATGTCATGAAGCTGCAGGGAATGACCAACAACTACAAAATCAAGCTGCTTGACGGCAAGCGCAAGACCGTCGACGACGGCGTCGTCATCCGTCAGAGCTATGTCAAGGACGGCAAGGTCGTCATTCCCGCCGCCGGTCTCTACACCACTTCCCGCTGCAGCAACTGGTGGTCCTTCAACGACCATGTCTTCACCATTGCCGGCAAGAAGTATCACTTCATCACCGACGAGTATCAGCAGGACGTGGTGAAGAACGTCACCATGAAGCCCGGCGACATCATCTTCGGCAACAAGGAAAAGACCCGCGGCTGGGAACTCAAGGCCATTGATCCCGATCCCTTCGGCATTGCCGGAGGCCACATGGCCTATTTCTGGCTCATCAAGACCACGGGCAACTACTACGGCAACCCCTTCATCGTGGTCGGCGGCTCGAACGTGAAGCCTTCCGCTTCCGACGGCTCGCTGCTCAAGAACGGTTCCGGCCTCAAGGAAGGCACCACCTCCTGCATGGAACAGCCCGACATCCGTCCCTACCTCGTGGGCAACGACATTTCCACGAACTCCCGCTCCGTGATCTACATGGACAGCCTCTCCGCCACGGAAGCCAAGATCAAGGAATTCGTCACGGTGAGCACGTCCAAGGCGCTCATCTCCCCCAATGATCCGGTCATCGGCATGTACGGCAAGGGCGACACCATCAAGATCGGCAACGCCACCGTGGAAGTGACCGACATCACCGCCGACACCGCCACCGTGAAGATCACCGACAAGCAGGGCACCGTGACCAAGACCCTCAAGGCCGACGCCGAATCCCTGAAGCTGTTCCCCGCCTCCCGCGTGGTGTGCAAGGCCATGTACGCCCAGTCTGAAAGCGGCAGGGAACTTGTGAACATCAATCCCCGCAACGAAGGCGGCGCGTTCGTGAACGGCAAGGTGGCCCTCATGGCCCACAGCGACGTCATCACCGTGACCAACGGCGGAGAATGGGCGGCCGACAAGCGCTTCATCACCCGTCCTGAAATCTGCGCGGAATGTTCCTTCATCCATGAGATCGCCCTGGAAAACAAGGAACCCATCGTGCTCGACGCCAAGAACAACAAGTACGTGGGCCCCGAAGGCTACTTCACCATCGTCATCGACAAGATGAACGGCAACACCGTGGAAGCCTGGCATGTGGAAAACGCCAAGGCCAAGACCGAGAACCTCGCCGGTCGCGCCAAGGGCAAGCACATCGACCTCGTGCTCGGCGCAGCCTGCCGTTCCACCGGTCACTTCTTCAGCCGCGTGTATCCGCAGCTCTATAAGGAAGCCATCGGCGCGAAGTGATGCCATTATGTAGTATCGACGTGTCGCTGCTATGAACTCAAAGAGCCACATGGGAAACCATGTGGCTTCTTTGTTCATGCCGCCCCCTCCTGCCCTTTCACGACAATGGCGGCGCGCGGCCGCGTCATTCCCATCTTTCCCGCACAGTCCGGCGTGAACGCGAGGGAGCCGGACGTCAGAACCGGCCCGACGGACGGCTCAAAAAACACGAGCTCCTCGCTCCTGCCGAAACACGCCGCTGACATGAACACGGGTCTCAAACAATGAGACCGCAGACTCTCCGCTCCCATGATCATGAACATTTTCTACCTTTATGTAGAAAATCGTTCTTTTGCCTCCGCTCTTCCGGGCAGCGGTCAGGGAGTCCCGTTTAAAATCCACTAAAATGTAGTTTTTTCCATTTTTTATGATAACCTCTTGAAAGCAATTCATAAATGTAGAACACTCCTGAAAAATATTACAATTTTGTCTATTTTATGTATGTCCCATTTTCTACATTTAGGTAGAAAACATACCCATTCATGGAGTGCGTCCAGATCAAATTAAAAAATATTTCATTTAATTTCTAATAGTTATATAAAAACACTCCTATTTGGCACGCTTCTTGCTTTAACTCTTGCAGAAAAAGCCAAGAAGCCTTTCCCAAAGGAGTTTACAAATATGTCAAGTTCCAATACGCCAAGGCATGACGACGAATATTTCGGCTGCGACGTGTTCACGCTCGACACCATGTGCCGGCATCTGCCGCACGACGTGTACGTGAACCTTGAGCAGACCATTCTGAACGGCACCCGCCTCGATCCCGCCATTGCCGGCACCGTGGCCAACGCCATGAAGGACTGGGCCGTCTCCCGCGGAGCCACCCACTACACCCACTGGTTCCATCCCCTCACCGGGCTCACCGCGGAAAAGCACGACGCCTTCCTGCAGCCCGTGGACGGCAAGATGATCAGCTGCTTCTCCGGCAAGACCCTGCTCTCCGGCGAACCGGATGCCTCGAGCTTCCCCTCCGGCGGCCTGCGCGCCACCTTCGAGGCCCGCGGCTACACCGCCTGGGACCCCACCTCCCCGGTGTTCCTCATCGGCCACACCCTGCACGTGCCCACCATGTTCTATTCCTACACGGGTGAAGCCCTCGACCGCAAGGTCCCGCTGCTGCGCTCCGTGTCCGCGGTGTCCCGTCAGGCCCTGCGCATCCTGCGTCTGTTCGGCAACACCCGCGCCACCCGCGTCGACGCCCAGGTCGGCCCCGAACAGGAATATTTCCTCGTGGACAAGACCCTTGCCGCCAAGCGTCCCGATCTCATCATGACCGGCCGCACCCTCTACGGCGCCACCACCCCCAAGGGGCAGGAAATGGAGGACCACTACTTCGGCGCCATTCCTTCCCGCGTGATGGCCTTCATGGAAGACCTCGAGCACACCCTCTACCGTCTCGGCATTCCCGCCCAGACCCGTCACAACGAGGTGGCTCCCGCCCAGTTCGAACTTGCGCCTCTCTATGAGAAGGTGAACATCGCCACCGATCACAACATGCTGGTCATGAACCTCATGCGCCACATCGCGCCCCGCCACGGCTTCATGTGCCTGCTGCACGAAAAGCCCTTCGAAGGCGTGAACGGTTCGGGCAAGCACAACAACTGGTCGCTCTCCGACTCCGAGGGCAACAACCTGCTCAAGCCCGGCGACACCCCGCAGGACAACGCTCAGTTCCTCGTCTTCCTCGCCGCCGTGCTGCGCGCCGTGCACAAGCACTCCGCCGTGCTGCGCCTCGGCACCATCGGCGCCGGCAACGATCACAGACTCGGCGCCAACGAAGCGCCGCCGGCCATCATTTCCGTGTACCTCGGCGATCAGCTTGCCGAAGTGGTCCGTTCCTTCACGGGCGACGGTTCCTGCACCAAGAAGGCCAGACCCACGCTGAACATCGGCGTGGACGTGCTGCCCCCCATGCCCTGCGACTACTCCGACCGCAACAGGACGAGCCCCTTCGCCTTCACGGGCAACAAGTTTGAATTCCGCGCCGTGGGCTCCTCGCAGTCCATCGCTCCGGCCAACATCGCCATCAACGCGGCCGTGGCCTGCTCCCTTGAAGAGATCGCCGACCGTCTCGAAGCCGACGTCGCCGCCGGCAAGGACCTGAACAGCGCCGTGCAGAGCCTGCTCACCGACCTGTTCACCGAACACGCCCCCATCGTGTTCAACGGCAACGGCTACACCGAAGAATGGCCCGTGGAAGCCGCAAAGCGCGGTCTGCCCAACTACGCCAACACCGTGCAGGCCCTCGAACACTACAGCGATCCCGACGTGCTCGCCACCTTCTCCCGTCAGGGCATTCTCACCGAACGCGAATGCCTCTCCCGTCAGGAGATCCTGTTCGAGAACTACGCCAAGACCATAGGCATCGAGGCCGCCACCGCGAGCCGCATGGGCCGCACCCTCATCGTGCCCGCCGCCATGAAGGCTCAGAGCGCTGCCGCCGAAATGGTCAACCGCACCCGCGAGGCCATGGGCAAGGTTCCCGCCGCCCAGACCTCCTATCTGGAACTTCTCGCCTCCGCCACCGAAAGCCTCATGCTGGCCCTGCGCAAGCTCGACGAAAAGCGCATGGTGCTCGCCGACGCCTCGGAAGCGGAAAAGGCCGCCTTCATCGCCCGTGACGAGGTGCTCCCCGCCATGAACGAATGCCGCGGCTTCGCCGACAAGCTGGAATCCATCATGGCCAGTTCCGACTGGCCCATGCCCAGCTACGCCGAGCTCATGTGGACACATTGATCGGGCAAGGTGCGGGAACCTCCGGGTTCCCGCCCGCTCCCGCCTCCGAAAAAGAGCCGTTTCGCGAAGGGGCAGGCCGAACAGGAAGGTCTGCCCCTCTCAAGCGGATGGCGCAGTACAAATACGCATCGCAGGCCGTTATCGTTCCAGCTAACGGCCGGGGACATTGAGGACAACAACATGTGCAGAATAGGGTCGATAAAGAGCTTAACGCCCATCGGGCCGCGCAGCGCGCTCGAGCTCATGCTTCCGCAGCAGGAAGGGCACGACAATTCCGGCTTTGCCATGGTCATGCAGGATCTGGCCGGGCCCTTCGCCGAGTGGAAGGACAGGCCCCTGCTTTCCGCGGCCTGCTCCCGCGAGGGCATGCGCGCCGTGGACGACTACATGGCCGAACATCATTTTTCCCTGCTTTTCAGCTGGACCCCCAAGTATGACGCGCGTCCCGGGCTGGACATCCGCCCCATGGAACGCTACCTCTTCCGCGTTTACGACTATCCCACCCACTACCGCTACAGCAGCGACGAGGAAAAGGCCGCGCTTCTGCTCGACACCCGTCTCGCCCTGCGCTCCATGCTGGAGAAGAACGACGAGGGATTCGTATACTCCTTCTGGCCCGACACGCTCACCCTCAAGGAAATAGGCGATCCCCGGGACATCGCCACCTACTTCCGCCTGTGGGACGACTCCTGCCCGCTCCTTGCCAGGAACATCGTCACCCAGTGCCGTCAGAACACCAACTACGACATCGTGCGCTACGCCGCCCATCCCTTCTTCCTGCAGGGCTACACCCTCTGCGCCAACGGCGAAAACACGTTCTACACCAAGAACAGGGAATTTCAGAAGTCCCTGCATCGCGGCTACACCGGCTTTGAATCCGACTCGCAGTGCCTGCTCTACACCCTGCACTACGTGCTCAACGAGCTCAAGTGGCCCATCGAATACTACAAGCACGTCATCACGCCCCTGCCCTTTGCCGAAATCGACAAGCGCGAGGACGCCGAAGTGCTGCGCATCATCCGCGAAACGCTCGCCCACCTTGAAATCAACGGACCGAACGCCATCATCGCCATGCTTCCCGACGGCCGCATGATGACCTGCTGCGACTCCAAGAAGCTGCGTCCCGTGGTGGTGGGCCGCACCAAGGACATGCTGGCCATATCCTCCGAAGTGTGCGGACTCAACGCCGTCATGCCCGACCGCGACGTTTCCACAGACATCTACCCCGGCGAGAGGGAAACCATCGTCGTCGACAACGACCTGAGGGTGCATATATGCAGACAGTAAAGGCTCTCGACAACTGCACGGACGATCTGCGCTGGATCATCCGCTACGATCCCACCCGCTGCACCATGTGCGGCAGCTGCGTGGCTCAGTGCATGCAGAACGCCATTGAGGTTCGCATGATGCGCCAGGATCTCACGGTCTCGGAAAAGCCCTGGCCCGATCCGGAAAAGAAGCATCTCGCCCGGCCGGTCATCCGTCAGAAGACCGACCTCGCCCATCTTTGCGTGGGCTGCGGCTTCTGCGCCAAGGTGTGCCCCAACGACGCCATCCATCCCGAGCGCAACCCCGACCAGCGCATTCCCGTCATCGCCCGCGTGAACGGCCCCATCCGCCGCGGCGGACGCACCAACCTGAACACGCAGCGCACCCTCGACGCCATCGTGGTGGGCCGCATCAGCCAGATGACCGACCCTGCGCTCGACTCCGAACGCCATACCTTCGACATGCGTGCTCCCCTGGGCCGCGTGCTTCCCTCCCGCGACCTCGCCACGGAACTGCAGGTGCGCGACGGCAAGCTCGTGAAGACCGGTCACACCCCGCCCGTGAACTGGATCTATCCGCTCATCTTCAGCGACATGTCCATAGGCGCCCTCTCCACCCGCGCCTGGGAAGCCATTGCCATGGCCGCCGCCTACCTCAACGAGGAATGCGGCCTGCCCGTGCGCATGAGCTCCGGCGAAGGCGGCATGCCCGTCCGGCTCATGGAGTCCGACAAGCTCAAGTATTTCATCATTCAGATCGCCTCCGGCCACTTCGGCTGGGACCGCATCGTCAAGGCGCTGCCCCGCATGAAGGTGGATCCCGCGGGCGTGCTCATCAAGATAGGTCAGGGCGCCAAGCCCGGCGACGGCGGCCTTCTGCCCGCCTCCAAGGTGGCCCCGCACATTCAGGCCATCCGCGGCGTACCCAAGTCCACCCTCCATTCCCCGCCGAACCATCAGGGTCTCTATTCCATTGAGGAATCCGTGCAGAAGATGCACCTCTCCCTCAATGCGGCCTTCGGCTTCCGGGTTCCCGTGGCCATCAAGTGCGCGGCCTCGGCCACGTCCGTGTCCGTGTACAACAACCTGCTGCGCGACCCCTACCGCATCTGCGGCGGATTCTTCATCGACGGCATTCAGGGCGGCACCGGCGCTGCCAACGAGGTTTCCCTCGACCATACCGGTCATCCCGTGGTGTCCAAGCTGCGCGACTGCTACCTCGCGGCCGTGCGGCAGGGTCTGCAGGGTCAGATTCCCCTGTGGGCCGGCGGCGGCGTGGGCCTCACCGGCAACGCGGCCGCGGACGCCTTCAAGATGATATGCCTCGGCGCCAACGGCGTGTTCATCGGCAAGCTCCTCATCCAGCTCTTAGGCTGCGTGGGCAACGAGAACGGCCGCTGCAACAACTGTTCCACGGGTCTGTGCCCCAACGGCATCTGTTCGCAGGATCCGCGCCTCGTGGCGCGGCTCGACGTGGACAGAGGGGCACAGGCCATTGTGGACTATGTGCTTGCCTTCGACAGCGAACTGCGCAAGCTCATGGCTCCCATAGGCAACAGCTCCCTGCCCGTGGGCCGCTCCGACGCTCTTGTGGCCACCGATCACGCCGTGGCCGAAAAGCTCGGCATAGCCTACGCCTGCTGATGCTGCGCCAAAGGCGCATCCCGGCCATTCACCCGGAACCTCATCCCAAAAAGGCAACGCAATGTTTTCCATAGATACTCTCGTTCAGCACGAACGCATGTCCACGCAGGATCTGCTGATGGCCATCGGCGAAGCCGTGGCCCGGGGCGAAACGCAGTTCGAGATCCATGCGTCCGGTCAGCACGACATCGGCGGTCCGCTGTGGAACGCCGAAGGCCGCACCCTGCACTTCCATGTGACCAACCCCGGTCAACGCGTGGGCTGCATGGGCCTCGACAACACCGAAATCGTGGTGGACGGTTCCGCCCCCGCCGACGTGGGCTGGCTGAACTCCGGCGCGCGCATCACCGTAAGAGGCGATGCCGGCGACACCGCAGGCCACTGCGCCGCTTCCGGCGTCATATACATAGGCGGCCGTGCGGGCACCCGTTCCGGCTCCCTCATGAAGCACGACCCCCTCTACCCCGAGCCCGAACTGTGGATTCTCGACGGAACAGGCTCCTTCCCCTGCGAATTCATGGGCGGCGGCAAGATGGTTGTCTGCGGCCTCGACACGCCCGCAGGAGCTTCCGTGCTCGGCGAGCGCGCCTGCGTGGGCATGGTGGGCGGCGTGGTCTACTTCCGCGGCGACCCCGGTTCCTACGCCGAAAACGACGTGGCCGTGCATGAGCTTGACGAAAGCGACGTCGCCTTCCTTGCCGACGGTCTCAAGGCCTTCCTTGCCGCGGTGAAGCGCGAGGACGCCCTTGCCGCGCTCAGCAACTGGGCCGAGTGGCGCAAGCTGCTGCCCCTGAAGGGCAGCGAGCACAAGAAGACCCGCATGCCCCTTGCCGCCTACCGTGCCGAACACTGGGTGAAGGGCGGCATATTCAGCGACGTGGTGAAGGACGACTTCCGGGTGAACGGCCTTGTGGAACGCGGCGACTTCCGCCTGCGCGTGCCCGTGTGGGACAACGCCGCCACGGCCGCGCCCTGCGAACACGCCTGCCCGGCCCACATTCCCACGCAGAAGCGCTACAACCTTCTGCGCGAAGGCCGCACGGAAGAGGCGCTCCGCCTCGTGCTCGACTACTCGCCCTTCCCCGGCTCGGTGTGCGGCAGCGTGTGCCCCAATCCCTGCATGGACGCCTGCACCCGCGGATGCCGCATCGACTCGCCCGTTCAGATAGGCCCCCTCGGCCTTGAGTCCGCCGCCCTCACCGTGGAAAAGCCCGCCGTGCGCACCGGAAAGAAGGTGGCCGTGGTGGGCTCCGGCGTGGCCGGTCTTTCCGCCGCCTGGCAGCTTGCCCGCAAGGGACACGACGTCACCGTGTACGAAGCCGACTCCGTGGTGGGCGGCAAGATCGAGCAGGTCATTCCCCGCGAACGCCTGAATCACGATCTTCTCACCTCGGAAATCGCCCGCATCGAAAAGATGGGCGTTTCCTTCGTGACCTCCTGCCGCGTGGACGGCGAAAAGTTCGCCTCCCTGCGTGAGGAAAACGACGCGGTCATCGTGGCCGTGGGCGGAACCAGAGCCAGAATGTTCAACTGGCCCGGCAAGGAACGCATCATTGGCGGCATCGACTATCTCAAGGCCGTGAACAAGGGCGAGCACCCCGTCACGGGCAGAAACGTCATCGTCATAGGCTGCGGCAACGCGGGCATGGACGCCGCGGCCGGCGCCTATGCCGAGGGCGCGGAACACGTGACGTGCGTGGACGTGCAGAAGCCCGCCGCCTTTGAAAAGGAAATCGCCCACATCGAATCTCTGGGCGGAAAGCTCGTGTGGCCCTTCATGACCAGCAGGATCACGGAAGAGGGCATCTGGGACGACAAGGGTCGTCTCATTCCCGGCGACATGGTCATCATCACCATCGGCGACGAGCCGGAAATCGACTTTCTGCCCGAGGGCGTGCGCACCTTCCGCGGAAGCTGGGTGGTGCCGGACGAAAACATGAGCATTCTGCCCGGCGTGTTCGCCGCCGGCGACGTGGTGAAGCCCGGCCTTCTGGTTTCGGCCATCGGTTCCGGCGCCCGCGCGGCCGAGGCGGCCCACGCCTACATGACGGGCCGCCCCCTGCGTGAAGCCGACACGCGCGACGCGGCCTCCTCACGCCTCAGCCTCGAGTACTTCTCCCGCGTGCACAAGCAAGAGCTTCCCTCCCCGGTCGAGGACTACTACCGCTGCGTGAGCTGCGGCTCCTGCCGCGACTGCGGCATGTGCCTGCAATCCTGCCCCGAAAAGGCCATTTCCCGCGTGGAGATCGACGGCCACTTCGCCTACGTGTCCGACCCCGAACGCTGCATAGGCTGCGGCGTGTGCGCGGGCGTGTGCCCCTGCGGCGTGTGGACCATGCAGAAGAACAAGGAAATGACCTTCCCCGTGCCTTCCCTTTCGGCCTGACCCCCCTTCCACAGCAACCGTCATCCGGCCCGGCCGGACAACTGGAGAACATAATGCGCAGCATCAACAGCGCCTACGCGGGACTTTCCGGCAACTACCTGTTCAGCGAAGTCGCGCGCAGGGTCCGCGTCTACAAGGAACATCATCCCGGGGCCGACGTCATCAGCCTCGGCATAGGCGACGTGTCCCAGCCTCTCGTTCCCGCCGTCATCGAAGCCCTGCACAAGGCCGTGGACGAAATGGGCCGCGCCGAAACCTTCCGCGGCTACGGCCCGGAACAGGGCTACGCCTTCCTCCGCGAGGCCATTCTCAAACACGACTACCTCTCCCGCGGCGTGTCGCTCGACGCCGACGAGATCTTCATCAGCGACGGCGCGAAAAGCGACGTAGGCAACTTCCAGGAGCTTTTCGGCAGCGACGCCGTCATCGCCCTCACCGACCCCGTCTATCCCGTGTACGAGGATTCCAACGCCATGGCGGGACGCGGCGGCGTGCATGAAAACGGCCGCTGGAGCTCCATCGTGTACCTGCCCTGCACGAAGGAGAACGACTTCCATCCCGCGCTTCCCGAAAAGCGCGTGGACGTGGTGTACCTCTGCAGCCCCAACAACCCCACCGGCACGGTGCTGGACCGCGCGGAGCTGGAAAAGTGGGTGAACTACGCCCGCGAAAACGACTCGCTCATCATGTTCGACGCAGCCTACGAGGCCTTCATCCGCGACGAGTCCATTCCGCGCAGCATCTACGAGATCCCCGGCGCGGACGAAGTGGCCGTGGAGTTCCGCTCCCTGTCCAAGACGGCGGGCTTCACCGGACTTCGCTGCGGCTACGCCGTGGTGCCCAAAAAGCTCACGGCCAGAGCCGCCGACGGCACCGTGCTTCATCTGCACGACATGTGGCTGCGCCGTCAGTGCACCAAGTACAACGGCTGTCCCTACATCGTGCAGAGAGCCGCCGAAGCCGCGTTCATGGAACCGGCCAGAACCCAGATGAAGGAAGTTCTCGCCATCTATCAGGGCAACGCGGACATGATGCTGAAAACCTGCGAAAAACTCGGCCTTGAAGCCTTCGGCGGCGTGCATTCCCCCTACGTGTGGCTCAGAACGCCCGGCGGCATGGACTCGTGGTCCTTCTTCGACCTTCTGCTCGAAAAAGCCGCCGTGGTCTGCACCCCCGGCGTCGGCTTCGGCGCCAGCGGCGAAGGCTACGTGCGTCTCACGGCCTTCAACACGCCTTCTCTCACCAAGGCCGCGCTCGAACGACTCGAGCGCGTGCTTGCAGACGTCAGGAGCTGACGCATCGGCTCACGGCCGGACGCGGGAGCGGCCTCCGCGTCCGGCCCCCCGGCAGGCGTTTTTTCCTGCCGGCAACTTCTTTCACGGGCGGCAGACGCCCCACGGATCAATCCCATGTCCGACCCCGACTTCTCTCCCTCCTCGTTCGAGCCCTATCTCGACTGCCTGCGCCACATCGTGCATTGCCTTGAACCGGGGCTTCCCTTCCGGGAAGTGCTGCACCGCGTGCTCGGCGTCCTTGCCGCCGACATGCCCTTCGAACGCCCCCACATCGTGGTTCAGAATCCGGAAAACGGCAGTCTGCATCTGTCCATGGCCGAAGGACAGACCTCGGTTCCTCACCTCACCTACGCGCCGGGCAAAGGCATAACCGGTCAGGTGTTCGCTTCCGGCAGGCCCATCATCGTGGACTGCATGAAGGATCACCCCGATTTTCTGAACCGGCTCTTTGAACGCAGCGACGAACAGCTGCGCACGCTCGCCTTCATATGCGTGCCCGTCACCACGCAGAAGCGTTCCGGCGAACCGGAGTCCGGCCGCATGACCGTGGGCACGCTCAGCGTGGATACCCCCATGGCCGACCACGAAGTGCTGGAGCTGCGCTGCCGCGTGCTTGAGGTCGTGGCCTCTCTCGTGGGACATCAGGTGGCCTGCCTTCAGGAAGACATGGTGCGTCAGGCCACGCACTACACGCATCAGGACGACAGGCCCCTGCCTTCCGTGCTCCAGGCCATGCCCTCCATCGTGGTGCTCTCAAAATCCATGAACCACGTGCTCCACCACGTGGCGCAGGTGGCGCCGAGCCAGACCACCGTGCTTCTGCGCGGCGAATCGGGTTCGGGCAAGGAACTCATGGCCTCCGCCATCCATCAGTGCAGCACGCGCGCATCCCGCCCGTTCATACGTCTCAACTGCGCCGCGCTTCCCGCCGACCTTGTGGAAGGCGAGCTGTTCGGCTGGCAGAAGGGCGCCTTCACCGGCGCTCAGCAGGCACGGCGCGGCGTGTTCGAGCAGGCCGACACGGGCACCCTCTTCCTCGACGAAATCGGCGACCTTTCCCTGCCCGCGCAGGCCAAGGTGCTGCGAGCCATACAGGAACGCGAAATCGTGCGGCTCGGCAGCGAACGCCCCGTCAAGGTGGACGTAAGGCTCATATGCGCCACGCATCAGCCTCTGGAAAAGCTGGTGGAAAAGGGCCTCTTCCGCGAGGATCTCTACTACCGCATCAACGTGTTCCCGCTCTTTCTGCCGCCGCTTCGCGAAAGAAAGGACGACATCCTGCCCCTTGCGGAACATTTTCTGCATCTTTTCTCCCGCAGCTACGGACGTCCGGCAAGACGTCTTTCCCCGCAGGCCGCCGACGCCCTGCTCGCCTGGCACTGGCCCGGCAACGTGCGCGAACTGCAGAACGCCATGGAACGCGCCGTGCTGCTGTGCGAAGACGATCTCGTCTGCCCCTGCCATCTGCCTCAGGCCATGCGTCCCATGGACATGGACGACGCCCCCCGCGACACGGCCCGTCACCCCATGGGATTTCACGAAGAAGTCGGACAGCTCGAAAAGAAGCGTCTGGAAGAAGCCCTCGTGCGCAGCCACGGCAACATTCATCAGGCCGCGCGAGACATCGACATCACCTACCGCATCTTCTACTACAAGATGAAGAAATACGGCATCGACTACCGGCGCTATCTCTCCCGGTAGAGCCCGGCGGCCGGCGACGGCATCCCGCTTTCTCTCCCGTTTCCCCTCTCCTCTCCTTCCCGGCGGCGGTCCCTTCCCTCATTTCAGGGGCCGCCGCCTCGCTTTTCTCCGGCAGCATTCCCTCCCGCCGCATGCCGGTCGGCAAGCCCGCCCTGCTCAGCCCTGCGCCGCAACGACGGCAAGGCTCCCCCGCCCTCCCGTGACCGCCCCGGACGTTGAAAAAGCCCCCGCTCCGGGGTATAGGAAAAACGTGTCGCAAGGGAGGAAGCATGGCGGAAAATTTCCTGCATTTCATGGCATTTCAGGCAGAACGCCGCATTCAGGCGGCCCAGAAGGAAGGCGCCTTCGACCATCTGCCCGGCGAAGGAAAGCCGCTTGAGCTCGAAGACGACAACGCCGTGCCGGGCGAACTGCGCATGGCTTACAAGGTGCTCAAGAACGCGGGCTATCTGCCGCCGGAAATCGCAGACCGCAAGGAAGTAAACACCATTCTCGACCTGCTCGAACACTGCGAGGAAGGCGCGGAAAAAGTGCGTCAGATGCAGAAGCTCGACGTCATCCTCATGCGCATGAAAAATCGCGGCAAACGCTCCGTTGCCATCGACGAACACGATCCCTATTATGAAAACGTGGTGCGCCGCGTCACGATTCTGAAAAAGGGCCGGCGCTGATCCGACGCTTTTTTCCGGGCGCAGTCCGCCCCTCAATAACAACAAGGACAACCATGACCCCCAAGAAGATCCAGGGCCCCTGCATTCACATCGAAGGGGCCCGTCAGCACAATCTCAAGAACGTCAGCGTGGACATCCCGCGCGACCAGCTCGTGGTGGTGTGCGGCCCCTCGGGCTCGGGCAAGTCCACGCTCGCCTTCGACATCGTGTACGCCGAAGGTCAGCGCCGCTACGTGGAATCGCTTTCCACCTACGCAAGAATGTTTCTGCCCAAGATGGACAAGCCCCTCGTCGACAAGATAGAAGGCCTCTCTCCAGCCATCTCCCTGGAGCAGCAGACCACCGCGCACAACCCCCGCTCCACCGTGGGCACGGTGACGGAGGTGTACGACTTTCTGCGCGTGTTCTTCGCCAGGCTCGGCAAGGTGTACTGTCCGCACTGCGGCGCGCCCATCGAGGCCCGCGCCTCGGATGAAATCATTGCCGACATCATGAACATGCCCGAAGGCGAGCGCATCATGCTCATGGCGCCCCTCGTGGAGCTGCAGAAGGGCACGCACGCCGACCGGTTCAAGAAGCTGCGCGCCGAAGGCTTCGTGCGCGTGCGCGTCGCCACGCTCGGCGAGGAGGCGCAGATATATAATCTCGACGAAGTGCCCGCCCTCGACAAGAACAAGAAGCACAGCATCGATCTCGTGGTGGACCGCCTCGTCATCAAGGACGACATGCGCACCCGGCTGGCCGACTCCGTGGAACTTGCGCTGCGCTACGGCAAGGGCCGCGTCATCGTGAGCGTGCCGGGAAAGCCCGACATCGTGCACTCCACGGAATCGGTGTGCCCGAAGTGCCATGTGAGCGCGCCCATTCCCTCGCCGCAGCTCTTTTCCTTCAACAGCCCTCAGGGCGCGTGTCCCCAGTGCCTCGGCATAGGCACGGTGGTGGCCTTCGACGAAGGGCTCATCGCGCCGGACGAATCGCTCTCGCTCCGAAAGGGCGCCCTCGCCCCCTTCTCCTCTCCCTACTTCATGGCCAAGATCGGCAAGGCGCTCGAAGCCCTCGGCGAGAGGCAGGGCTTCACCATGGACACGCCGCTCAGGGATTTTTCCGACAAGGCCCGAAAGGCGCTCTTCAACGGCGAGGCAGGCGGCATCACCCGCACGGGGAGCCTGCGGCGCAACTTCATGGGCGGCACGAGCCTCAACCGCGACGAGGGCGAGGAGACGCTTTCCACCTCGCACTGGCCGGGCGTCATGTACCTTCTTGAACAGCGCATGAAGCGGGGCGACGCCTGGAGCGACATTCTGAGCCGCTACAGCTACGAGGTGGAATGCCCCACCTGCCACGGCACGCGCCTTCGCAAAGAAGCCCTTTCCGTGCGCGTGAACGGCCTCAACATCGAGGAGTTCTGCAACCTTTCCATCGAGCGCGCCCTCGAATGGGTGAAGGGACTCTCCTTCACGGGACGCCACGCCCTCATCGCCGAGCCGCTCATCAAGGAACTCACCTTCCGTCTCGGCTTCATGGTGAACGTGGGTCTCGAATACCTCACGCTCGGCCGCTCCATGGTCACGCTCTCCGGCGGCGAGGCCCAGCGCATACGCCTCGCCTCCCAGCTCGGCTCGGGTCTTGTGGGCGTGACCTACGTGCTCGACGAGCCTTCCATCGGCCTGCATCCGCGCGACAACGAACGGCTCATACGCACCCTGCGCAGCCTGCAGAAGCGCGGCAACACCGTGCTCGTGGTGGAACACGACGAAGCCACCATCTGCGAGGCCGACACCGTGCTCGAAATGGGCCCGGGCTCCGGCTCGCAGGGCGGCGAACTCGTGTTTGCAGGCACGGTGAAGGAACTCATCAGAAATTCCGACACCCTCACCGCGCGCTACCTGCGCGGCGACCTCACCATTCCCGTGCCGGAAAGCCGAAGAACGTCCGACAAGTTCCTCACCATGCGCGGCGTAACCACCAACAACCTCAAGAACATCGACTGCGCCATTCCCCTGGGCGTTCTCACCTGCGTGACCGGCGTGTCGGGGTCGGGCAAGAGCTCGCTCGTCATCGACACGCTCTACCGCCGCGTGGCGCGGCACTGCGGCCTGCGCACCGAGCAGCCCGGCCCCATGAAGGCCATGGAAGGACTCGACCAGATAGAACGCATCGTCTCCATCGACCAGACGCCCATCGGACGCACGCCGCGATCCAACCCGGCCACCTACACCAAGGTGTTCGACGACATACGCAAGATCTTCGCCATGACCCCGGACGCGAAGAAGCGCGGCTACACCGCGAGCCGCTTCAGCTTCAACGTGTCGGGCGGCCGCTGCGAGACCTGCAAGGGCGACGGCCAGATACGCGTGGAAATGCACTTTCTGCCCGACATCTTCGTGACCTGCGACGTGTGCAAGGGCCGCCGCTTCAACAGAGAGACGCTGGAAGTGCGCTACAAGGACCTCAACATCTCCGAGGTGCTCGATCTCACCGTGCGCGAGGCGCGGGAATTCTTCTCAAGCTATCCCGCGCTCGAGCGCAGGCTCGGCGTGCTCGAAGACGTGGGGCTCGGCTACATACGCCTCGGTCAGGCGGCCACCACGCTTTCCGGCGGCGAGGCTCAGCGCATCAAGATTTCCCGCGAGCTCGGCAAGAAATCCCTGCCCCGCACCCTCTACATTCTCGACGAACCCACGACCGGCCTGCACATGCACGAAGTGGGCAAGCTCATCAGCGTGCTGCACCGTCTTGTGGATCGCGGAGCCACGGTGGTGGTCATCGAGCACAACACCGACGTCATTCTTTCCGCCGACCACATTCTGGATCTCGGTCCCGGCGGCGGCGAAAACGGCGGCACCATCATCGCTTCCGGCACGCCCGAGGAAATCATGCAAAATCCCGCGTCCATCACCGGCGCGTTTCTTGTGGAAGAACGGCAGAAGCGCCGCGACTTCCTGAAGGCCATTCAAAGCGAGGACTGATCATGAAACTCCGTCTCCTTCTTTCTGCGGCGCTGTTTCTGGCCTCCGTCCTGCCCGCGCAGGCGAGGCCCGTTTCCGTCACCCTGTACCCGTCAGGAGCGCTCGTCACGGAAGAGGAGACCGTAAGGCCGGAAGCCGGCGTGGTTCTCACCCTGCCGGCGGGCGCGGATGCGGAGAGCCTTTCCGTTTCTCTTTCCTCCGGCGTCGTGCTGGAATCGCGCCTCAAGACCCGAGGCACGCCCTCCCCGGCCATGGAGACGCTTGAAGGCGAAATGGAGTCCCTGCGCGCGGAGCTCTCCCGCGTGGCCGCCGAGCGCGAAAGCGTGGCCGCCGAGCGCCTCTTCTGGGCCGATCCGCCCGTTTCTCCCCTGCCCGGCGACCGGCAGGCGCTGAAGGCGCAGGCCGAGGAAACCCGGACACGCCTTGCCGGGCTGGCGCAGAGGGAAACGGAACTCAGCGCGCGCGAAAGGACGCTGGAAAAAGACGTGCGGAGGCTCGAAGCCCGCATGGAAACGCTCGGCAGGCACAACGCCGCCGTGCAGGAATGCAGCCTCGTCATCGACGGCAAGGGTCCCGTGACGGCGCGCTGGACGTATTTTCTGCCCGGAGCATCCTGGCAGCCGTCGTACCGCGTGACGGCCGAGGAGGAGACGGGGAAGGTGCGCGTGCTCATGAACGCCGTCATGCGTCAGGACAGCGGCGCGGACTGGACGGACGTGGACGTGACGCTCGCCTCCGCCGAAGACCTGCACAGCGTGGAACCGCCCGAACTGCCGGTGTGGACCGAAGGCGGAGAGAGGCCCGTCATGCGCCAGGCCAATCTCATGGCCGCAAGGAGCGCGGACGCAAAAGCCCCGGCGGTGCAGGACCACGCCACGGGTCTTCGCTGGCTTCTCGGACGCATGGACATCCCCGCCGAAGGGAAGATCACGCGCCCTGTCGCCGTTCATGAGTTCCCGGCCGTGTTCTGCCGTCTCGTGCGGCCGCTTCAGGACACGCGGGCGTACGTCACGGCGTCACTTCTGTCGGAGAACGTGCCGCTTCTTCCCTCGGGACAGGCGCTGTTTCTCGTGAACGGCACGGAAAACGCGCGCGGCTTCTTCCGAATGGCCCCCGGCCGGAAGGATCTCTTCTTCGGCGTGGATCAGCTCGTGACCGTGAAGACGCATGAACTGACCGCGAAGGATGAGGACGCACGAACCTCGGGCAAGACCAGACAGTGGCGCTGGAGAACGGACATTGCGAACGGGCACGACCGCACCGTGGACGTGCGTGCGGAAAGCGCCGCTCCCATTCTGCGCGACGCCTCCATGAGCGCAAGGGCGAAGAGCCGTCCCGCGGCCGAGTTCAACGAGGAGCGCGCCTGCTACGAATGGCGACTGGAGGTGCCCGCGCACGGGGAGACGACCATCACGCACGAGGTGAGCGTCACATCTCCCGCCGAGCCGTCCGGCGACAAGAACTGACCCCTTTTCCGAAAGGCGGCAAGGATTGCTCCTTGCCGCCTTTTTCGCGCCCGGTCTCTCCCGGCGCAGGTCCGCCCCGCAGGAGAGGCGACCGGCGGGCAGGCGGCGCCGAAAGCACGCTTCCGCGTCCGAAAACGGCCCTGCCCCGGTCGTTCGGGCATTGACAAGTGTTTTCCCGGAAGGATATCTTCCGAAAGATTCCCAGCGGGCCAGGCCCGCCTTTTTTCATCCTCAAAAATTTTCTCGCGCTTATGAAACAGACGATAGGCATACGCTTCAGCCGCTACGGACAGGTGCTCGCCTGCCTGCACGACACCGGCGACGACGCGCCCCTTGCCGTGGGCGACAGCGCCATGGTCATGACGGAACGCGGCCTGAACTGCGGTCAGGTGGTCTGGCAGCGGCCCTGGCAGGAAGACATGGAACGCGTGCTCAAGGCGGCCAACGTGGCCGTGGAAAGCATGAGCAGCCAGAACGCCGACGACGAAGAACAGGAAGAGGCCGGCTCCGCTCCCATGCCCTCGGCCCGGCGCGCCACCGAAGAAGAACGGATGGCCGCGCAGGACAACGCCGTGCTCTCCCGGGAAGCCTATCAGTTCTGCCGCCGCTGCATTGCGGAACGCAGACTCGACATGAAGCTCGTGGACGTGGAAATTCTCTTCGACCGCAGCAAGATGGTCTTCTTCTTCACCGCGCCCACGCGCATCGACTTCCGCGATCTCGTGAAGGACCTCGTGCGCCAGTACCGCACCCGCATAGAACTGCGTCAGATAGGCGTGCGCCACGAAACCCAGATGCTCGGCGCCCTCGGCAACTGCGGCATGGTGTGCTGCTGCCGCCGCTACCTGCACAAGTTCGCTCCCGTGACCATCAAGATGGCCAAGGAACAGAACCTCTTTCTCAATCCCGCCAAGATTTCCGGCATCTGCGGACGCCTTCTGTGCTGCCTGAGCTACGAGCAGGAAAACTACGACGCCTTCCACAGAAGCTGTCCGAGACTCGGCAAGCGCTACCAGACCACCGAAGGCCCCATGAGGGTGCTGCGCAGCAACATGTTCCGCAACTCCGTGGTGGTGCTGCCCGACGGCGGTCAGGAAACGGAAATGAGCCTCGAAGAATGGCAGGCGCTCAAGCCCACCCGCACCGAAGGCCCCTCCTCCCCTTCCGCCAAGGAGCAGAAGACGCAGGCCTCAGGAGGCATGATGGTGGTCTCCGCCGCGCCCGAAACGCTGGACGACGATCTGGCCGAACTCGATCCCGGGGACGAGGCCGCCGCGCCCGTGTCCCACGAGCCCAGCATGATGAATTCCGAAGAGGCGGCGCACCGCCGCAAGCGCCCGCATCACCATCAGGAATCGCACGACAGAAGCCGCCGCCCCCGTCCGGCGCGCGAGCAGAAAAGCGCGCCCGAAAATGCGCCGGAGCAGGAAAAGTCCTGACCTTCCGCCCGCCTCCATGTCTTTTTTCCGCGGAGCGAACGGCCCGGACGCCTTCCCGCTCCAGAGAACGACCAAGAATCAACGCTCTTTCAGCAGGAGTTGTCGTGAAAAGCTACTACATCACCACGCCCATCTACTATGTCAACGCGCGCCCTCATCTGGGACACGCGTATTCCACCATCGTGGCCGACACGCTCAAGCGCTTCCACAAAATGCTCGGTGAAGACGCCAGAATGCAGACCGGCACCGACGAACACGGCGACAAGATAGTCAAGGCCGCCACCGCCGCCGGCGTGACGCCGCAGGCCTTCGTGGACGACATTTCCAGCGTGTTCCGCAACCTCTGGCCCAAGCTCGGCATTGAAAACGACGGCTTCATCCGCACCACCGACCCCGACCACATGAAGGCCGTGCAGGTGCTTCTGCAGCGCCTCTACGACAAGGGCGACATCTACTTCGGCGAGTACGGCGGACACTACTGCTACGGCTGCGAGCGCTTCTACACCGAAAAGGAGCTGGAAAACGGTCTCTGCCCCCAGCATCTGACCAAGCCCGAGTACATCAGCGAGAAGAACTACTTCTTCAAGATGTCCAAGTATCAGGACCAGCTTCGCCAGTACATCCTCGATCATCCCGACTTCATCCGTCCCGAGCGCTACCGCAACGAAGCCCTCGCCATGCTCGAGGGCGGCGTGCTGGAAGACCTGTGCATCTCCCGTCCCAAGTCCCGCCTCACCTGGGGCATCGAGCTGCCCTTCGACAAGAACTACGTGAGCTACGTGTGGTTCGACGCGCTCGCCAACTACATCACGGCCCTCGGCTGGCCCGACAATGAAAACGACGAGTCCGGCAACTACAAAAAATACTGGCCCGGCGAACATCTGGTGGCCAAGGACATCCTGAAGCCCCACGGCATCTTCTGGCCCACCATGCTCATGGCCGCGGGCCTGCCGCTCTACAAGCACCTCAACGTGCACGGCTACTGGCTCGTCAAGGACACCAAGATGTCCAAGTCGCTCGGCAACGTGGTCGATCCGCTCAAGGCCGCCGAACACTTCGGCCTCGACGCCTTCCGCTATTTCCTGCTGCGCGAGATGAACTTCGGCTCGGACGCCTCCTATTCGCCCGAAGCCATCATCACCCGCGTGAACGCCGACCTCGCCAACGACCTCGGCAACCTGTTCAGCCGCGTGCTCTCCATGAACGCCAAGTACTTCGAGAGCAAAATTCCCGCCCTCGGCAATCAGCTCGAGGCCGACGACATTCTTTCCGAAACCACGGACAACGCCGCCGCCAACTTCGTGCAGCTCTTCGGCGAGCTGCGCTTCTCGCAGGCCCTCGACGCGCTGTGGACCGCCGTTCGCGCCATGAACAAGTACGTGGACGAACAGGCCCCCTGGACCCTTGCCAAGAACGGCGACACCGAACGCCTCGGCACCGTCATCCGCACCCTTCTGGAAAACATGTACAAGGTGGCCTATCTCATCTGGCCCGTCATGCCCGCCTCTTCCTCCACCATGCAGGCCCAGCTCGGCCGTCCCCAGGGCCCGCTTTCC
>NZ_CAJJIC010000030.1 GCF_905187505.1 uncultured Mailhella sp. | reverse complement strand
TCAACGAGGCTTTGAACTTCGGCGCCCGGCGTTTTTCAAGATGCCGGGCGCTTTTTCGTTGGTGAGAAATACTGCCGGGTGGCTCAAGAACGGGCTGCGCCGGCCTTGAGCGTCCATTTTTCGTTGCGCCTTCACGGAGAAGTGCAATGAAGGAGGGCGCAGGCGTGTCGGCGCGCGCCTGCGGGAAGGCGCGTTTCTGCTTTCAATGCAGAAAAAGCCGTCGGCTTTTTAGTCGGCGGCTTTTTTTTCAGGAAGAGAAGGGACTATGCGTTCAGACCGAAGAAGGTCTCGGCGTTTTTGTGCATGATGTTTTCCACCACTTCGGGGCGAAGCTTTTCAAGATACATGGCCACGGAGCTTTCCACGTCCACGCAGGGGTAGGCGGAGCCGTAGAGAATCTTGTCGCGCAGCATGTAGTTGGCCGCTTCGATGTAGGACTGAGCTCCTGCGGCATGAAGAGCGTAGATGTCGGGCGAGAGGTACACGTTGGGATGACGGAACGCCAGCCAGACGGCGGCTTCAACCCAGGGCCAGCAGGCATGGCAGAGCGCCATTTTCAGATCGGGGAAGGCGTCGGCCACGTTGCCGGCATGAATGGGCTTGCAGAACTCGTCCGTGGGACCGTGGAATCCGCCGAAGGAAATGAGCAGCGGAATGTGGTTCTTTTCGCAGAACTCATAGGTGGGAAAGAGGCTCTTGTCGTCCATCATGACGCCGTGATAGCCGGGTTCCATGAAGGCCGTGACGCAGGGGCCGTCGAGCACGTAGTTCTGCAGGGTGTCCAGCGTTTCTTTGCTGCTGTCGGGATGGATGCCGCAGGCTCCGAGAAAACGGTCGGGATAGGCCTTGAGAAGGTCCAGAAGAGCGTCGTTTTCATAGCCGTTCGCATTCCTGCGGATGGAGACGACACCGGTCATCTCTCCTGCCCGGTCCATTTCCTCGAACAGCTTTTCCATGGATGCCTCGCGCATGGAATCGGAAAGGTTCATGCCGAAGTTCTTGTAGAAGTTCTTGAGGGCAAAGGGATTGTCCAGCTCCATGTCGAATATGTTGCCCTTGCCGACGTAGGGCTTGAAGGGAGGACGCATGCGGACATCGATGATTTTCATGAGAGACTCCTTGCGTGGGAGCGGAGAACACCGTTCCGTTGAACGTGAAGGCGGGATGCTTGTGTCGGAGCAGAAGGCGCTTCGTCATGAAGCATTCCGTTCGTGCCGGCGGGATTTGGCGCCGGTTCCGTAGAAAAGGGAAGGGGCGTCCGGGCCGACAGGGGGAAAGCCCGGAACGCCCCGCAGGGGTCATATGAGGCCGGTCATGTACCAGAAGGGCAGCACCAGCACCCAGAACAGGACGAAGGTGATGACCATTTTGATGACGTTGTATTTCATGAAGTCCTTCATGGTCATGACGCCGAAGCCGTAGAGCACCAGAAGATAGGCGTTTTCGTAGGGGAAGAAGACCATGTCGTTGGCAAAGAACATGCACATGAAGGGCAGCAGGGGATAGGAGATGCCGAGTCCCGTGCCGAGCGCGGCCAGAGGGCCGGGGAACATTCCCTGCATGGCGGAGGGCGTCATGAGGATGTTCATGATGATGCCGAAGATGATGCACAGGAACAGGAAGAGGGGAATGGGACATCCGTGAAGCATGGGCGTGACGTAGGTGCTGATGGCGGGACCTATGTTCACGGCCGCGCCCACGCCGCCTATGCTCATGCACGAGGCGATGAAGACGATGAATCCGAAGTTGACGTTGTCCAGTGACTTTTTCTTTGTTGCCACGTCTATGCCGGGCAGGAAGAACAGCATGGGGATGATGATGAAGCCGTAGTTGATGTCCAGCTTGTGCCAGGGCTGGGCGATGATGTAGGCGAAGAGCAGAACGGTAAGGACTATGGCCTTCTTTTCCCTGCCCGTGAGTCTGCCGAGCTTTGCGTATTCCTCCTCGAAGTACTGCGCGCCGCCCTTGAGCTCCCTTGCGGGCTTGTAGATCTTGTAGAAGACGAAAACGATGATGAACTGCGTGACGATGAAGGGCAGGTTGTAGACGGTGAGCGTCCACCAGGTCATCTCGAAGTCCTTGACCACCATCTGCACGCCGCCGCCCCACAGACCGACGGTGACGGGACTGTAGATGAAGTTGAGGGCCGCCGTGGACACGATCTGTGCCACGATCATGATGAGTATGCCCTCCTTGGTGTTCTCCAGCCTGAGGGCCTTGACCACGCCGTAGCAGAGCACGATGGTCACCATCCAGCCGTTGGTGAAGGAAACGAGCATGACCACGAGTCCCGCCACCATGAGCGCCATGAGCAGCTTGAGCAGACTGCCGCGGCACTTCGTTCCGGCCCAGAGCACGATGCGGTTCAAAAGTCCGCTTTCATCGAGCGCGTTGGCAAAGATCATGCCGCCCACGATCATGAACATCATGAAGTTGCCCGACCATATGCCGAGGGCCGTCTGGGTGGGCACGGTGCCGGTGATCACGTAGGCCACGGGCAAAAGCAGGCCGACCAGCATGTTGGGCAGCAGCTCGAACGCCGCAAGAAAGATGACGAAGATGGTGGAGACCAGAAATTCCCTCATGGGAACGGTAAAGGTCTCGCCGGCGGGAATGCACTGTATGCCGAGGGGCAGCAGGATGGTGGCGAGCCACTTCATCCAGGTAAAGACGGACGTGTTGGCCATGTGTGCTCTCCAGAATTACAGACCCAGGAAACGGGCCGCGTTTTCGCCCATGACGAGCGGTTTCACCTCATCGCGCAGCTGCTTGAGATAGCCTTCCTTCGCGCCCTTGAGCGGCATGATGGGATAGGCGGAAGAGAAGATGACGCGCTCGCGCAGAAGATAGTTGGCGGCCATGGCGTATTCGTCCATGCCGGGCGAACGGAGCATGTAGAAGTCGGGGGCGAGGTACACGTTGCGGCGGTTCAGGGCTATCTGGCACACTTCCGAAACATAGGGCCAGCCGCCGTGCATGAGGGCGATGTTCAGGCGGGGGAAGGCGGCGGCCACGTCGTCGATGAGCTCGGGCGCGTAGTAGCGCAGGGAGCGGGTCATGATGCCGCCGAAGGTGAACACCAGGGGAATGCGCTGCTCCTGGCAGTAGTCGTACAGCGGGAAGGCCCAGGCGGAGTTCACGAACCAGGGCGTCTTGTCCTGACCGGGTTCCATGACGATGCCGGTGCATGTGCCGTTCACGACGAAGCGTTCCGTTTCGGCTATGGCGGCGGGAATGTCGTGAACGTCGATGCCCGCAAGACCGATGATTCTGTCGGGATGCTGCGCAATGAGCTCTTCCAGATCTTCGTTCCTGCCGTCCGTGGCCTTGCGGACGGGCACGACCAGCTTGTCGATGCCCGCTTCATCGGCTTCTTCAAGCAGCAGAGGCATGGAGTACTGACGGGCGGAGGCGGATACGGGAGCGTCCACGCGAAGCATGCTTTCGCTGTTCAGGTGTTCAAGGGTTTCTGCAGTGAAAAAGTTGTTCTTATAGGCGGCGAAGGGCGCGCGTACGCGAAAGTCAATGACCATGATGTTTTCTCCTCGGATGGGAAGATTGTTTTTAGAGTCCTATGATGGCCGAGACCAGAGGCAGACCGAGAACGAGCATGCAGAAAATGGCCGCCACGCAGCCGGATATTCCGGCCTTGAAGGCGCGGCGCATGCCGACCCATTCTCCGTTGGCAAAGGAAAGCGCGCCCACGGTGGAAGCGGCGGGCGTGGCGTAGGCGGCGCCTGCCGCAAGGAGCATGAGGATGGAAAAGCCGACGGGGTTGATGCCCGTGCTCTGTCCGAGGTTCCAGATGATGGGCACGGCGATGAGCACGATGGTCACGTTGTGGGTGAACTGCGTCATCACGTTGATGAAGATCATGAATCCGATGAGGAAGAGGAGAATGCTGCCGTCGCTGACGAAGCTCTGGAGAATGTCGCTGAGCACGCGGCTGAGTCCCGCGCCGTCGCTGCTGAGCGCTGCGGAAACGGGCATGGATGCGGCCAGCATCCATATGACGTTCCAGTTGATGCCGGAGGAGCAGTCGTGAAAGTCGAACACCGGTTCGCCGTCCACGCGTATGAAGGAAAGCACGCCGAGTATGACCACCATGGCCACCACCATGTTGAACTTGCCGAAAAACGCGGCGGCCGCGGAGCCTGCGGGCAGGACGTTGGGCAGGAACATGACGATGAGGAAGATGACGAGGGCCGCGGCGGCGATGCCCTGCTTTCTGCCGACGCGTATCTGCGCGCTCATGGAATCGAGATATTCCGGCGTGAGGCTGGCGAGATGGGAGATGTCGGGGCGGAAGACGAATCGCACGATGAGGGTATAGAGCAGCAGCGTGGCGATGCTTACCGGCATGGCAATGGCGATGAGACTGAGATTGTCGATGACGGCCGCGCCCCCGGAGATGTCGGCAAGGGCGGTGATGCCCATGAGGTTCTGACCGGCCCAGGGCTTGCAGGCAAAGGAAAGCACGCCCGCCATGTAGACGCCCGCCAGCAGATAGGCGGGATAGTTGTCGCCCTGCTTCATGTCGATGTCGCGGAACATGGAATAGAGTATGCCCGCAATGAGGAAGGCCGCGGGAACGCCGTCCACAAGAAAGCCGATGATGAGCGTGCCCGTGAGGACGGAGGCGGTGAACAGCCAGGGATGACCGGCAAAGATGCGACGGCTCAGGCACCATTTGGCCATGACGGTGTTGATGCCGCTCTTGTCGCAGTAGGTCGTGAAGGCAAGGACGAAAATGGTGAACAGTACCGCCGGGTTGCTGAACGCGCTGCCGATGATCTTGCCGGGATCGGCGTAGCCCGTGAAGCCGAGCGCCACCAGACATATCATGCTGGGCCAGGCGAATCCGATGAAGGTCCACCCGTAAAGCATTCCGAGAAAGACGCCGAGAATGTTCATGCCCATGGCGGTGATGCCGACGGGCGGAAGAAAGCCGGTTCCGAAGGTGAGAAGAAAGAAGATGACGATGTGCAGGATGTGCCTGAAGTCATCGTTTGAAGGCTGTTTCATGGCGTTTCTCCTGTGATGATGTCGCGGGGCGCCGAGAGTTCTCACACGCTCCTTTCATGATACCGGCATACAGGATGGCGCCTCTTGTGTATAATTTCTTTTTTTATAAGTTGGCTATAAATTTTTTTATAACTGATTTGAGCCGGAGTCTCATGCGTCTGGAACAGCTTCAATATTTCGTTCAGGTCGTGGAGTCGCACTCCTTCAACAAGGCGGCGCAGAAGCTGAACATCACGCAGCCTGCGCTGACCAACGCCATCCGCTCTCTGGAAGAGGAGCTGGGCGTGCAGCTTCTTGTGCGCAGCCGCAGAGGCTGCGTTCCCACGGCCTGGGGGGTGCGCATTTATGAGGACTGCAAAAGTCTCTTGGCCGAGCTGGCGGCAAAGATAGCGTCGTGGAAAAAGCCGGATACGGGGGAGGGCGAGCCGGTGTTCGTGCCCGTGGTGGCCATACCTTCGGCCTGCAACTATCTGACCGAGCACGTGTTTTCTTCCATGAAACAGGCGATTCCGCTGGTGGACGTGGTGCTTCACGAAGCCGTGGTGTACGAGCTCAGTTCGTTTTTGCAGCAGGGCAAGGCACATGTGGGGGTCACCGCCTTTTCGGAAGGCGAGGCGGAAACGCTCATCATGCAGTACAGGGAAATGGGCTTTGTCAGCGAGCCTCTCATGGAAGACGAGTATTATGTCTTCATTTCCAGCCGTCACCCCCTGGCCAGCAAGGCGAGTCTGACCGTGCAGGACTGCTCCACGCTCAAGCTGGCCACCTATTCCAATCAGATGCTCGAAAGAAATCAGCTTTTTCAGAAAAAGATTTTCGAGGTCATCGGCATGACGCAATATGTCTATGTGAACAGTCGGGAGAACATCATGCAGATGGTGGCGCAGAACAAGGCGGCGGGATGCTTTCTGCACAGAATGTCCGCCTACAGCTGGTATGTGACCAACGGGCTCATTCGCGCGCTTCCCGTCGAAGGGATGCATCTCATGCCTTCCTCGCATTATCTGATTCATCTGGAGAGCTCCGCGCTCAGTCCTGCGGAGAGGCAGGTGGTGGATTTCATACGCCGGCACTACGGAGACGGCGCCGGGACGTCGTCTTGACGGAAGATGGACGGCAGGCCATAGTATGATTTTGAAGAAAAGTTTTTTCGGCGATCGGCCGAGAGGTGAGCATCATGGAGCATACGGAAGTCGGCGTCATCATTCTGACGTACAATGACTGGAAGAATACGCTGGAATGTCTTGCCTGCGTGCATGCCCAGAGCGGGCTGCCCCGTCGCATCGTGGTATGCGACAACGGCTCCGACAACGAGGTGGCCGACCGCATTCTGGAAGAGTGGAGCAAGCTTGCCGCAAGAAACGGCCTGCCCGGGCCCGTGGAGGTCTACGGTTCCGATTCTTCCGCAGCACAGATGGTCCTGCTTCGACGGGAGGAGCCGGAAAGCATAGGCGGAGCCATGAACGCGGGCATGCGTTTTCTTCTGTACGACAGGGACTGTCATGCCTTCTGGCTGCTGCGCAACGACGCGAGACCTGAATCCTTCGCACTGGCGGCCCTTCTGCGGCATCTGGACGATGAAGACGCCGGAAAGCCCATAGGCATGGTGGGATCCACGCAGCTCGTCAAGGATTCCGACGTGCTGGAATGTGCCGCGGGCGGACGCTGGAGCCGCTGGACCGGGGATCAGATTCCCCTGGACAAGGGCCTCGAGCGGCACGGGCTGTCCGACAGAAAGGAGATCGCATCCCGGCTGGACTACGTTTCCGACGCCTCCTGTCTCATCACGCGGGCCATGGCCGAGGACATAGGCCTCTTTGACGAGCGCTTCATCGGCTTTTACGAAGATGTGGAATACGGCCTGCGAGCCAGAAAGGCCGGCTATGCCCTGAACTGGGCTCCCGGAGCCATGGTGCGGCGCATGGACTGCTCCACGGCAGGACTTACGCCTTTTCTGAGCGTGACCGACGATCCTGAGCTTGCGCCGCGCGACGACATGAACTTCATCCGGGCACGCTTCTATCTTCTCAGACGGGCGCACCCCTTCGCGCTGCCCTTCATGCTGCTTGCGCTGCCGTTTTCGTGGCGGACCTTCCGTTCCCGCAAAGGCCGTTTCTTCATGGTCATGCGCGCGGCGCTGGACGGCGCTGCGGGGCGCATGAGATAGGACGAAACGAGGAGAAAGCGGCTCCGGCGTCTCTTCCTTTCTGTCGGGCATGATGGCCGGGCCCTCTTTGCCGTGCACAGGAAAGAGGCGGAGAGAAGCGGGGCGCGCGCATGATTTTCATGAAAAAAGCCCCCGGCTGCAGAGAAGCAGCCGGGGGCTTTTTCGGTCATGGGAGAAAAGAAGGGCTATTTGCCGCCTTCCATTTCCATGCGGTACTGGGCCACGTCGTCCACGGTGGCAAGGGGCATGTTGTGAGCGCGGGCAAATTCCGCAACTTCAGGCAGCCGGGCCATGGTGCCGTTTTCCAGGGTGAGCTCGCACAGAACGCCTGCCGGGGCGAAGCCGGCCATGCGGCACAGATCCACGGTCACTTCAGTGTGGCCGCGGCGTTCCAGAACCCCGTTGGGCTTGGCGCGCAGGGGGAACACGTGGCCGGGACGGTTCAGGTCGGCGGGTTTGGCGTCGGGAGCAATGGCGGCCTTGACTGTGGTGACGCGGTCGGCGGCGGAAACGCCGGTGGTCACGCCGTTTGCGGCCTCTATGGTCACGGTGAAGGCGGTATGATTCTTGTTGGTGTTGTTCTGCACCATGGGGGGCAGATCAAGAGCGTTGGCCTTTTCGTCGGTCAGGCAGAGACAGACGATGCCGCTGCACTCGCGGATGAGCAGAGCCATCTGCGCGGGCGTGAGCGTTTCGGCGGCGTAGATGAGGTCGCCTTCGTTTTCGCGGTCTTCGTCATCGACGATGAGCACGCCGTTGCCGCTTTTGAGGGAGGCAATGGCACGTTCGACACGTTCGCGGGGAGTTCCGAAGGATTCAAGGATGGAAAGCTGACGCATGACAAACTCCTTTTGGAGAATATCCGGCATCAGGGCGGCATGAGGCGCTGGGAGAGAGGAGAGGGGGTGCCTTCGCAGGAAGGCCTGGGATCCATTCTCTTTCGTCCGGACTGTTACCGTCGGCTCCGGAATTGCACCGGATCTGCGAATCTTCCCGTGAAGCTTCGCCCGCGGGCTTCCGGCACTGGCCGGATCACCGCCGGTGGGGACTTTCACCCCGCCCTGAGAAATATGAGTTATCTTTAATCCGTTCTTTCATGGTGTCAAGAGGCAAAGGCGACGGGAAGGCATATCCTTGCACAAAAAAAGACGTCCCTGCGCGGAGGGGGGGGGGAACCGGGGCCTGCCGTTGACAGAGCCGCCCAACCCTGAGAGAATGCCTGCCTGCCCGCATTTCCGGCACCTGTCCGGCAGGGCGGAAACCTTTATCATTCAGCGCCGCTACCCGGCAGGAGCAATACAGAGATGACCATTGACGAACAGGTGAAGATCATACGTCGCGGCATTGTGGACCTTGTGAGCGAAGAGGACCTTCGCAAGAAGCTTTCCCGCGACAAGCCTTTGAACATCAAGGTCGGTTTCGACCCCACCGCGCCCGACCTGCATCTCGGACATACCGTGGTCATCCACAAGATGCGTCAGTTCCAGGAACTGGGGCACAACGTCACCTTCCTCATCGGCGACTTCACCGGCCGCATCGGCGACCCTTCGGGCAAGTCCAAGACCCGTCCTCCGCTCACCGAGGAAGACGTGAGGAGAAACGCCGAAACCTACAAGGAACAGGTGTTCAAGATTCTCTATCCTGAAAAGACGGCCGTGAAGTTCAACTCCGAGTGGGGCGACAGGCTCACTCCCGCCGACTTCCTCCGCCTCATGTCGAACTGCACCGTGGCGCGCATGATGGAACGCGACGACTTTGCCAAGCGCTACCGCGAGAACTCGCCCATCGCCATTCATGAGTTCATGTATCCGCTGCTTCAGGCCTACGACTCCGTCATGCTGCATACCGACGTGGAAATGGGCGGCACCGACCAGATATTCAACCTGCTCATGGGACGTACGCTTCAGGGACACTACGGCATGGAATCCCAGTGCGCGCTGACCATGCCTCTTCTTGTGGGACTCGACGGCGAACGCAAGATGTCCAAGTCCTACGGCAACTACATAGGCGTCATGGAATCGCCCTCCGACCAGTTCGGCAAGGCCATGTCCATTTCCGACGAGCTCATGTGGAACTGGTACGAGCTCATTTCCGTGAAGTCTCTTGAAGAGATCGCCGACATGAAGGCCCGCGTGGAAGCCGGTTCCCTCCATCCCAAGCTGGTGAAGGAAGAGCTCGCCATGGAAATCGTGGCCCGCTACCACGGCGAGGAGGCCGCCCGCGCCGCCCGTGAGGAGTTCAACAACGTGTTCAGAAAGGGCGGCATTCCCGAAGACGCCATCACCTGGACCGTGAACTCGGCCGAGGACGACTGCTCGCCCGTGGCCATTCTTGCCGCCACCGGCCTTGTGCCTTCCCGCGGCGAAGCCAAGCGCAAGATTGCCGCCGGTTCCCTCAAGGTGAACGGTGAAAAGCTTACCGACGGACTCACCGCTCTGCCTGCCGGAGAATATACGCTCAAGTACGGCAAGAAGGGCTTTGTCGTCCTTACCGTGAAGTAGGCCGCCATGATCGACATCAAGCCCGAACCTTTCGGACGCTGCGGAAGCGATCGCTGCCCCGGACGCTGCCCTTACCGTGATCCTGAACTCATGACCCCGGAAGGCCGCGCCGCGCTGCTCGACGCCCGTCGCCCGGCCGAAGGAGAGCCCTGGCCCGCCAAGGTGGTGCACGTGACGTGCCAGCCGGAAGAGACGATGGTGGACGTGCCCCGGGTGAAGGCCAAGAACGTGGGCATTCTGCTGGCAACGCTGGGTCTTCGTCAGGGAACGGCCATCGTGGCCTGCGGGGACACGCTGCTTACCCCGGACACGCCGCTGTATCCGAATCAGCGCATTCTGGTCAGAAAGGTGATGAGCAGCGGCTAGGCTTCTGTCCGTAAAGGCACGGCGCGTCCTTGCAGGCACGGGAACGTTTTTCACGTCTGTAAGGAGGCCTTGAAAGCGTGCCTTTCCGACTTCGGCGTATCGGCATTCTGAAGAACAGTCATGGACCCGTGCGGGCGATGTTTCGCCTGCACGGGTCTTTTCCTTTAATAAGGACGACGGTTCCGGGAGAGGATGGGATTGTGCCGGGAAAAGGCCTTTCAGAGAAAACGGGAGAAGACGTCGTCTTCTTTCGGGGTGAAAAAAATATTTCTTCCCGCATGGTTGACTGATGCGCGCGGAAAAGCTGCGGGCAGGGGATGGGGCGGGACATCCGGTCGATCTTCTGTGCCCGGAAAAGGGCGCTCCGGTGAACTCGGGAGGGAAAACTCCGGTCGATTCCGGCCCCGCGGGACGGTCGTTTTTTCGTTCCCGGACTGGCCGCGGCGCCCTGACTTTTGCGTCCCTGCCGAAAAATTTTCCGCTTTCTTGCTGAAATAAGAGACAATTCCTCTTGACTGGCCTAAGCTTGTGCTTATCTGAATGTCGATGCGGAAAAATGATGCATCACAGGAGACAATGATATGGGTGTGGCTTACAAGGATTACTACAAGTTGCTGGGCGTGGAGCGTTCGGCATCTAAGGACGAAATCTCCAAGGCTTACAAGAAGCTCGCCCGCAAGTATCATCCCGACCTGAATCCCGGCGACAAAAACGCCGAGGAGAAGTTCAAGGAAATCAACGAAGCCTACGAAGTCCTCAAGGACGATGAAAAGCGTCGCATGTACGATCAGCTCGGCTCCGACTGGAAGGACGGGCAGCAGTTCACCGGCGGCCCGGGCTTCGAGAATTTCCACTTCAATTTCAATGGAGCGCAGGGAGGCTTCAGCGGCATGAACAGCGACTTTTTTGAAGCGTTGTTCGGTCAGATGGGCCGCGGCGGCTTCGGCGGACAGAGCGGAGGCGATCCCTTCGGTTCGTTCGGCGGCAGCTACAGCCGGCGCTCGCGCCGCGGTTCCGACGTTGAGGCCGAAATCGAGATCACGCTGGAAGAAGCCCGCAGGGGCGGAACCAAGCAGGTCACGCTTTCCGGCGCAGGAGAGTCGAGCAATCTGCAGATAACCATTCCTGCCGGCATACGCGACGGAGGCAAGCTCCGTCTGCGCGGCAAGGGCAATCCCGGCAATCCTGCCGGCGACCTTTATCTGACCGTCCGCTACGCGAAGCATCCCGTGTTCCGTGTGGACGGGCTGGATGTGACCTGCGACGTGACGTTGCAGCCCTGGGAAGCCGTGTTCGGAACGAAGAAAAGGGTGCCCACGCTGGACGGCGAGGTGGAATTGAACATTCCCGCCGGCAGTTCCAGCGGCCGCCGGCTGCGTATCCGCGGACGCGGACTTGGTCCGGCCACGGGGCGCGGCGACGAGTATGTGACCGTTGCCATCAGCGTTCCGAAACCGGAAGATCTGAATGAAGAACAGCTGAAACTGTGGAAGGCGCTTGCCGGTCAGAAGTAAGCTGCCGGAGTGATATAAGAGGTGGGATATGGCGATTAAAACAGTAACCGCGTGCTCTCCCGCAGCCTCTGCGCTTGTTGCCTGGACCGAATTTCTGGAACAGACGGGCACGCCGGTGGAACGTGTCCGGGAGCTCATGGAACTTGGCTGGCTGGAACCGGCTAGCCGGGCCACCCATGCCGTCTTTTTCCGCCGTTCCGATATTTATCGTACCAGAAAGCTGACGCGACTGTGTGAGGACTTCGAGATGCCCTGCGTGGCAGGAACCATCATCGTGGATCTTCTGGACCGCATAGCGGATCTGGAAACGCGCCTGAGAGAGCTGGAACGCCGTTAGCGTTCCGGCCCGGAGAAGGCGCGGGAAAGTTCGGGAAGCTGCTCCCCCGAACGAATGACTTTCGAGCAAATCAACGGTTCCGGCCGGGCCGGAACCGATTTCTGAAGTGCGGAAGGCAGTGGCCTCATGGCCATGCCTGTGAAGGGTACGGACCGTGAGGTCGCCCGGTTCACGGCGCGCGTTGCCGTGGCAGCTGCACTCCGCAGGGAGGATTTTTCCATGGATATGAACAGACTGACCGTGAAGGCGCAGGAGGCTTTCGGCGAGGCTCAGAACATCGCCCTCATGCGCAATCATCAGGAAGTGGACGTCGAGCACCTCGCCCTTGCCCTCGTCAGGCAGAAGGACGGGCTCGTGCCCGGCATACTCGGCCGCATGAACGCGAAGCCCGAGGTCATAGCCGCCGAACTGGAACAGGCTCTCGACAAGAAGCCTTCCGTCACCGGTTCCGGCGTCGATCAGCAGACCATACGCATCACGCAGCGTCTGGCCCGTGCTCTGGCCCAGTCCGAAGAACTGGCCCGTCGTCTGAAGGACGAATACATCAGCGTGGAGCACATCTTTGCCCAGCTCATCGAAGCGGGCGGAGCCATGGGCGACATCTGCCGCAGGAACGGCATCGATCAGGAGAAGTTCCTGCGCGCCACCGCCGAAGTGCGCGGCGGCCAGCGCGTGACTTCCGCCAGCCCCGAGGACACCTACGAGGCGCTTTCCAAGTACGGACGCGATCTTGTGGAGGCCGCGGGCAAGGGCAAGCTCGATCCCGTCATCGGACGTGATCAGGAGATACGCCGCACGATCCGCATTCTGTCCCGCCGCACGAAGAACAACCCTGTTCTCATCGGTGAGGCGGGCGTCGGCAAGACCGCCATCGTGGAAGGTCTTGCCCACCGCATCGTGAAGGGCGACGTGCCCGAAGGCTTGAAGAACAAGAAGCTCATCGCCCTCGACATGGGCGCGCTCATCGCGGGCGCCAAGTACCGCGGCGAGTTCGAGGAACGTCTGAAGGCTGTGCTCAACGAAGTGCAGCGTGCGGAAGGCCGCATCATCCTGTTCATCGATGAGCTGCACACCATCGTGGGTGCGGGCAAGACCGACGGCGCCATGGACGCGAGCAACCTGCTCAAGCCCATGCTGGCCAGAGGCGAGCTGCACTGCATAGGCGCAACCACCATCGACGAGTACCGCAAGTACATCGAAAAGGATCCGGCTCTTGAGCGTCGTTTCCAGCCCGTGCTGGTGGACGAACCCAATACCGAGGATGCCATTTCCATCCTGCGCGGCCTGAAGGAGCGCTTTGAAGTGCATCATGGCGTGCGCATCAGCGATTCCGCCATCGTGGAAGCCGTGGTGCTCTCGCAGCGCTACATTTCCGACCGTCAGCTCCCGGACAAGGCCATCGACATCATCGATGAAGCCGCGGCCATGATCCGTACGGAAATAGACTCGCTGCCTTCCGAGCTCGATGAAATCAACCGCAAGGTCATGCAGCTTGAGATCGAACGCGAGGCTCTGCGCCGCGAAACCGACGACGCCTCCCGCGAACGTCTGCAGAAGCTGGAAAACGAGCTCGCCGACCTGCGCGGCACGCAGACTACGCTGCGCACCCGCTGGGAAGAGGAAAAGAAGACCATCAACGGCGTGCGCAAGCTCAAGGAAGAAATCGAGCAGACCCGCCATCAGATCGAAGAGGCGGAACGCTCCTACGACCTGGCCAAGGCCTCGCAGCTCAAGTACGCCACGCTCCCCGAGCTTGAGAAGAAGCTCAAGGAGACCGAAGAGAAGGCCGCGGCCGAGGGCGACGGCAAGGAAACGCGTCTGCTGCGCGAGGAAGTGGGCCCGGACGACGTGGCCGACATCGTGGCGCGCTGGACCGGCATTCCCGTCACCCGTCTGCTGCAGTCGGAACGCGAAAAGCTGCTGGAACTGCCCGCGCGACTCCATGAGCGCGTGATCGGTCAGGACGAGGCCGTGCAGGCCGTGTCCGACGCCGTGCTGAGGGCCCGCGCCGGTCTTTCCGACCCGCATCGTCCTCTCGGTTCCTTCATCTTCCTCGGCCCCACCGGCGTGGGCAAGACGGAACTGTGCAAGGCCCTTGCCGAAGCCCTGTTCGACACCGAGGACAACATGGTTCGTCTCGACATGAGCGAATACATGGAGAAGTTCTCGGTATCCCGCCTCATCGGTTCGCCGCCAGGATATGTCGGTTATGAGGAAGGCGGCCAGCTCACCGAGGCCGTGCGCCGCAAGCCCTACAGCGTGGTGCTGTTCGATGAGGTGGAAAAGGCTCATCCCGACGTGTTCAACACGCTCCTGCAGCTTCTGGACGACGGCCGTCTGACCGACAGCCAGGGCCGCACCGTGGACTTCCGCAACACCATCATCATCATGACGTCCAACATCGGTTCTCCCATCATGCTGGACGGCATCGACGAGAAGGGCGAGTTCAAGCCCGGCGTGCGCGACGCGGTCATGAACGAACTCAAGAAGTTCTTCCGTCCCGAGTTCCTGAACCGCGTGGATGAAACCGTGATGTTCTATCCTCTGCGCTCCGATCAGATCGGCGCCATCGTCGATCTGCAGATCAAGAGCCTGCAGAAGAGACTCGACGAGCGCAAGATCACCCTTGAGCTCACCGACGACGCCCGCAACTTCATTGCGGAAACGGCCTATGATCCCGCCTACGGCGCGCGTCCGCTCAAGCGCTGGATCCAGCACAATCTGGAAACCTCGCTGGCGAAGGCCGTCATCAGCGGAGAGATTCGCGACGGCTGGAAGGTCCGCGTGGTCGTCGACAGAACCGAGGACGGCGGCACCCTGAGATTCGAGAGAGCGGAAGGGTAAGACCGACCGGAAATCACGAAGCGGAAGCATGGTTTCATGCTCCGCTGCGGGAGCTGATGTTCATTTGACTCCCGCAAAGATGCGTCTTGTCCGCCTGTGCGGACGGCGCAGCTTCCGAAGGCGTGTGCCTTCGGAAGCCATGAGTTAAAAGCCGTTCCTCTGCCGGAACGGCCGACGAAAGCCCGCCATGTCCCTATCGGCATGGCGGGCTTTTTGGCATGTGCACGAAAAATCCCTCCCGTACGGATGCGCGGGAGGGATTTTTCGTGCGTCGGAACTATCGGGCAGATGATCGACCTGCCTGGCGCCTGACTTCGAAGCTTGAGCAGTGTCTTGCTATGGTATTGATGTAGTCCTCATGATTGTCCAGATAGAAGGAAAGGGCGCGGGAAAAATTCAGGCCGAGCATGCCGTCCACAAAGAGCTGACAGACCTCCTGCACGTTGAGCAGAATGCCCTGAAAACGCCCCAGAACAACGCGCTCCTCACGCGTCATCTCCCGGAGCATGGCGAGAAGCGTCTGCTGCGCGCAGGGCTGATAGTACCAGAAGTACATGAGGTCCAGCGCGTTGATGATGCTTTCCACCTGCAGGGCGCGGGCCTTTTCCTGACTGGTGAAGCGTATGAACTCCCTGGGCTGGGCAAGCAGCGCCAGCACGTCCTTGTCGGGAAAGGCGAGTTCGAGCCGGGTGTAGCAGTCGAAGAGCTGCTTGAGCTTGGTGCGGTAGTCCCAGGCCCGCAGACGGTAGTTGTTGCGCCTGTCGGCCGTGGATTCTATGATGCCCGCCACGGTGTCGGAAGCGAACTTCGATACGATGGCCGCCGCGGGAATGAGTATCTGTTCCGGCGGCATGCTGACGATGAGCGGAAACACGGCGTAGAGCACGGAGTTGTAGAGCATGGCCACGGGAATGGCCAGCACGCTGCGGAAGAAATTGCCGATGACGGCGGTGCGGGGAAAGCCTCGGTAGATGTTGTGCGAGGAAATGTAGATGCCGTTGGCCAGGGCGATGATGGAAAACACCAGAAGAGAGGCGTTCTCCACAGTAAGTCCGAGTACCCGGCTGAGCAGCAGGTTTCGCGTGACCCCTTCCAGCAGAATGACGGAAATGCCGGTATACATGAGCGAGTCGCACACACGGGACCAGTTCACGAACTTTTTCCACGACAGCAGCATGTTCTTGCGCACGCCGCCCCCGGCGATGACGGCCTGTATGACGTTGCGCACGCCGGTGATGCCGAACCATATGGGCGCGCCGAACCATGCCAGAACCCACCACTCCTGGGTGTTCAGGAAGGTAAGCAGCGCGGGAATGAAGCCGAAGAGCACCTTGAGCACGTTGGAAAACGTGGTGTTCAGGTAGGCGCGGCCGACGCTTTTTTCCTGTTCGGCGATTTTTTCCCTGTGATCCACGGCCAGTCCGTTGGATTTTTCCACGGTGATGCCGCCCATGGTGATGATGTTGCCGGGCTGTTCTATGCGCACGTCGTCATACAGAGGCTCCCACTCCCTGCTGCGGCTCATGCCGCAGGTGATGAGCCCGAGCGTGCGGCGCAGCCATGAGGCGAGGGGCGAGGCGTGTCCCTGGGGATGGTACTCTTCCCGATAGCCGAGCTGCATGCGCAGAGGAAGCGTGACGGAACTTATGTACTTGCTGCCCTTCTTCAGGCGTTTTCGTGCGGAACCGGGCAGAGTCTCCGGCACGGCCAGTCCCATGCCGTAGCGGTTGCCGAGATGGCTTGTGGAGTCCGTGCCCATGTGGCTGGCCAGAGGCGCGTACTTGTAGAGCGCCTGAAGCGCGGGAATGTCTGCAAGGATGGCCCGGAACTTTTCGCAGCGCGCCTGCGTGTCGGGACAGCATTCGCAGTCGAATTTCTGCAGCATGCCGCGCAGCATTTTTTTGAGCAGCATGACGTCGCCCTTGTTGATGGCGACCTGAAGGTCGTTGATTTCCTTGAGGTGCGCCAGATTGCCGTCGTGCCATTCCTTCACGTTGAAGAGCTCCAGATGCGTGATGAAGCCCTGACCGTCCCAGAGTATTTCCAGCACGTCTTCCGCCGTGAGCCCGGCAAGCTGCAGCGTGATGCGGTAGCCGCTGCGCAGGGAGCTCAGCCTTTCGAGAAGCTGAGGCACGCTGAGACGCAGAAGTTCCGGGCGGTTGTCGTCCTCTGAGGTCGGAGGGTCTTCCGGCGAGGGGAGTTCCGGGTTGCATTCGGGATCAAGGCAGCTGTCATGGATGACGGAGGGCGTGAATTCATCCATGCGTCGTATGCGGCGCATGATTTCCGCGCGGCGGCTCTCGTCGGCTTCTTCCAGTTCCATGGTCAGCGCTTCGGTCTTTGCCTGAAACTTAGGCAGAAGCGCCTTGTGCGCAAATTCGGCAAGATGCAGAAGCGAGGGCTGGCCGTTTCCCACGAAGGCAAGAAAGGCCTTGGGATCCAGCGTGGTGACGGGAATGCCGAGATCCCGCGTGAGCGCCGGAGCGTATTTGCCGTTCCACAGGTCGAGCGTGGCCATCACGTGTCCGCGCAGCCACCAGGAGGCACGTCGCCCTTCATCCATGAACGTGCGCATGGGTTCGGAACTGAGGAATTCCAGAAAGTCCTCGACGTCGGAGAAGCCGCGCGGCGCCCATATGAAGTTGACGTATCTGCCCCGGAAGGAGGCGCGGAATTCAAGGCCGATGCGCACGGAAATGCCCATGATGGACGCCGCGCTCAGAAGTTCCCGGGCCACCTCGAGGTCCACATAGTTGTAGTATACCACGGTAAGATACCGTATGCCCTTCACCCACGCGTCCATGATGAGAAAGGTGGCGTTCTTCCGCCCTTTGGTGTTGGCGTCGTGAACATGATGGTCCATGGTGAGCTGGTTCCATTCTTCCGGCATTTCCATGAGATGGTGGCGGGTAAGAAATTCCCGAACGATGCGAGGATTGCCGGATACGGCCTTGCGGAAATCGTGGATGAGCCTGAGCTGCGCATCCTCATCATTGCGCGAGCGGATGATGGCCTTCATGATCTGTATGAGCACGCGTCCCGTGTTGTAGCGGAACGTGGTCTGGGCGCTGTGCAGCACTTCGTCGTGCAGCGTTCGCAGTGCGCCGAGGCGATCTTCCGCAGGACCGGCCTTGGTGAGACTGCCGAGAAGATTGATGACTGCCTGCGCCATGCGGAATTCATGGGAGGTGGAGAGATTGAGAATGCCGTGGGGATGGAGACGGGCATTGAATATTTTGTGCTCGAGATCGGAAGACGGACCGTAATCGATGATGCCGTTGATCATCTTCATGAGGGCCCGGTCCTGCCTGTCGAAAAAAAGCATGTCGGCCATGGGATTCCCGGAATAGAGCCCTGAGAGGGGAAAAGAATTATGACGATTCTGTCATATATAAGTTCATAAAATCTCATTCGTCAACAACAGGAACTTTTTTATGGCAGTTTCTTTATAATCTTGTGAAATGCATAATATGGTTCACAAGAGAAAGAAGTCTTTTGTGACAGGTTTGTTATAATCTTGTTCTTGTAAATCGCAGATGGAATAAATACACGTTTCAGAGCGTGTAGAGAAAAGGCGCGGCAGATGGAAAGACAAGCGGGGAACAAGGCACGGCGGATTTCGCCCTCCATGCCGCCCAAAGGGCGGGTCTTGTGAGTCGGCCGGGGAGCGGAGAAACGTGCGTTTTCCATGGTGCACGGAGAAACTTCGGAAAGGGCGGAACACGGGCTTTCGCGCTTGCGTCCATGCCGTGAGGGACGAAAGCGCGGAGGGAACGGCGCTTATCGCCTGGTTGACGGCGTGTCGGGGAATGTCGAGGGGGGCGGAAGTTCGGATGCCGGAGGCGGCCGGAACGAAGACATCCCCTCCCGAACTTGCTCGGAAGGGGATGTCCTCATGCGGGGAATGCGTTCTGTCAGATGCTCTGATAGGGCTTTCGTCCTTCTTCGTACAGGTCGCCGCCATGACAGTCGGCCACCACGGTCACGGGAAAGTTTTCCACGGTCATGACGGCCAGCGCCTCGGGGCCGAGTTCAGGCCAGGCAAGCACGGTATAGGAGGTGATGCAGCGGGAAATGAGCGCCGCGGCTCCGCCCGTGGCGGCGAAGTACACGCATACGTTGTCGCGTATGGCGTCCATGACGGCCTTCGAGCGGTTGCCCTTTCCTATCATGCCGGCAAGGCCGAGTTCCATGAGACGCGGGGCGTAGGCATCCATGCGGCCCGAGGTGGTGGGCCCGGCCGAACCTATGGGCCTTCCGGGCTTTGCGGGCGTGGGCCCCACATAGTAGATGATTTGTCCGGCCGGATCGAAGGGCAGGGAGTCTCCTCTTTCGAGGGCTTCGATCATGCGCTTGTGGGCTGCGTCGCGCGCGGCATAGACGGTGCCCGTGATGAAGACGAGGTCGCCTGCGCGCAGACTGCGGATGTCCTCGCGGGAAAGAGGCGTGGTCAGATGATGGGTGGCGGGCATGGCATGTTCCTCACAGCACGGCTTCGGCATGACGCGCGGCATTGCAGTTGATGTTGACGGCTACGGGCAGGCTGGCGATGTGCGTGGCGCAGAACTCCACGTTCACCTTGAAGGCCGTGACGCTGCCGCCGAGACCGGCAGGTCCGGTACCGAGCCGGTTCACGAGATCCAGAAGTTCGTCCTCCAGCTTTGCGTAGCGAGGGTCGGGGTTGCGGCTGTCCGCGTCTCTGGCACAGGCCTTCTTGGCGCAAAGACAGGCCGTTTCCATGTTGCCGCCGATGCCTACGCCGATGACCATGGGCGGGCAGGGGCTGGCTCCTGCGTGGCGCACGGTTTCCACCACGGCCTTTTTCACGCCTTCGATGCCGTCTGCGGGAACGAGCATGTGCAGCGCGCCCTTGTTTTCGCTGCCCGCGCCCTTGGGGGCGAGGCGCAGAGCGATGCGGTCGCCTTCGACGAGACGGACGTGGATGATGGCAGGGGTGTTGTCGCCCGTGTTTTTGCGCTCGAAGAGCGGTTCCGCCACCGAGGACTTGCGCAGATATCCTTCCGTGTAGCCCTTGGCGATGCCCTGATTGACGGCGTCCTCAAAAAGACCGCCGGTGATGTGCACGTCCTGTCCTATGTCGGCAAAGACCACGGCAAGCCCGGTGTCCTGACAGATGGGCACGTTTTCCGAGGCGGCTATGCCGGCGTTCTCGATGAGCTGGTCGAGAACGTCGCGTCCGGTGGGGGAAAGCTCGCATTCTCTGGCGTGGTGCATGGCGTCAAGCGTGGACTGCGGCAGGTGACAGCAGGCCTCCATGGCCAGTCTGGCCACGGTATCGCGTATGAGTTCGACGGAAATTTCTCTCATGTTGGCTCCTGGGACGTGAATTCGTCCCGACCATAGGCCTTTTTCCCGGGAAAATAAACCGAGCAAGAGCGGCGCATCCTCTTGCGGAGGCTCCTGCCCGTCGGAAAAAGGCATGAAAAAAGCCCGCCGCACATAAAGCCGGCGGGCGTGAAAAAACGGTTGTCCGAAATCGCTATTTGGTGATGACGGACTTGACGGACACGTGCTCGAGCTGGCCTATCTTGCCGGTCATGGCGGAGATGGCTTCATTGCTGCCGTCCACGGCGATGGAAATGATGGACACGCCCCTGTCGCGGTAGGGAATGCCCAGACGGCCGACGATGATGTCGGAATACTGATGAAGAATGGCGTTCAGGGCGGAGGAGGCCTCAAGATCTTCCACGATGATGCCGACAATGCCGAGGCGGTTTTCTTCCATGGTGTTTTCTCCTGTGAAAAGGCCTTCCTTCGGAAGGCGGAGCGATGACCGGGCTTTGGGAAAGGGATTTTCCCGGCGGGAGGGAGCCTTTCAGGAATGCCGGTTCTTGTCAAGGCATGGATGCCGCTGACAGGGAGAAAGGCTTCCTTGGACTGATGCCTGATTTTTCTTGCCTCACGCCGCAGAAAGCGTATGATGCCTCCAACTGACCGGCGGATTCATCTTCCGGAAAGTTCTGCCGCATGCATGCGGCCCTTGTTGCGGTATCCCGACTGTGAAGACGCGCCTCTTTGCCGTTCCGAGCAGAAAGGTCTGTGCTGTCCCCGTCTGTCTTCCGCCTTTGCGCGGCTCTTGTCGACTGCCGGGCGCCTTTCCTTGCGGGCAGGCGCCTTTTTTGTTTTGTGCGCCATGTTTAACGGCAATGTTGCCATGGCTGGCCGAGAGCCGGGGCGGACGTTTCCGCCGGGGGATGATCATGTACGATGTATGCTCGCTCGATTCCAACGAGTTCATCGATGATGCCGAGATTCTGGAGTCTCTGGAGGAGGGGAGGAAACGTGCCTCCGACAGGACCGAAGTTGAACGCATTTTGAACAGGGCCCGCGAATGCCGCGGGCTGACGCATCGCGAAGCGGCGGTGCTGCTCTTTGTGGACGATGAGGAAACGCTGAAGCGCATGTATGCGCTGGCCCGCGAGATCAAGGAGCGCATCTACGGGCGCCGCATCGTGATGTTCGCGCCTTTGTACCTTTCCGACTACTGCGTGAACAACTGCCGCTACTGCGGCTTTCACGCCAGCAATAAAACCGTGCGCCGCAAGCTTTCCCAGGAGGAGCTCCGTGAGGAGGTGCTGGCGCTGGAGGCGCTCGGGCACAAGCGCCTTCTTCTTGAGGCAGGCGAGGACGACCGCAACTGTCCCCTCGACTACATTCTCGAATGCATGCACACCATTTATTCCACGAAGCTGCGCAACGGCTCCATCCGCCGGGTGAACGTGGACATAGCCGCCACCACGGCGGAGAATTACCGCAGGCTCAAGGATGCCGGACTCGGCACCTACATTCTTTTTCAGGAAACCTACCACAAGCCCACCTATGAGTTCATGCACATGGGAGGTCCCAAGGCCAGCTATGAATGGCATACCGAGGCCATGGACCGTGGCATGCTCGAAGGCGGACTGGACGACGTGGGCATAGGAGCGCTTTTCGGCCTGTATGACTGGCATTATGAAGTGATGGGGCTGCTCATGCACGCGGAGCATCTTGAGGCCGTGGCCGGAGTGGGACCGCATACCATTTCCTTCCCCCGCCTGCTGCCCGCCGAAGGCGTGGACTATTCCGCCTACAGGCTGGTGAGCGACCGGGATTTCAAGCATCTCATCGCGGTCACGCGTCTGGCCGTGCCCTATACCGGCATGATACTCACCACCAGAGAGTCCGCCGAATTCCGTCGCGAGCTGCTCGACATAGGCATGTCCCAGATGAGCGCGGGGTCCTGCGTGGGCGTGGGAGGCTATGCTCATCCAGATCGGACGGTGCCCGGAGAGACGCCGCAGTTTCATCTTGCCGACGAGCGCAGGCCCGAGGACGTGCTCAAGGGCCTCGTGCGCGACGGATATCTGCCGAGCTTCTGCACGGCGTGCTACCGTTCCGGGCGCACGGGCGACCGCTTCATGCCTCTGGCCAAAAGCGGAGAAATAAGCAACTGCTGTCAGCCCAACGCCATGCTCACGTTTAAAGAGTATCTGCTTGATTATGCCGACGAAGAGCTGCGTACGCTCGGCGAGAGGATGATTGCCGATGAGCTTGCCGGCATCACCCGGGAGAGCCGCAGAAATCAGACGGCCCTTTATCTGAAAAGGCTGGAGGAAGGGGAACGCGATCTGCGTTTTTAGGCGGATGTCCGACGGCATTCGTCGCCGCACGACTGGTGGCGCCTCGGCACCGGCATGAACCTTGACGACGTTTTCGGACGGTATGCCGGAAGAACATGACAGTCATGAGTTTTCCTGCCTTCCGCGGCAGGAAAAGAATCGGACGGACGGGCAGCTCTTTTTTCTGGCAGGAGAGGAGCGCTTCGTCGGAGGGAGAACAGGTCCTTCTTCCGGCTCGCCCGCCCGGCTCGTCATGCCGCGCGCTTCTGCGGGAGGCGTTCATCCCCGCAGAAGCGCCGGACAAAAAAGCTCCCGGCAACGGGAGCTTTTTTGTCGTGGAAGAACGGCGTTCGGAACTTCCGGCAGGTGTGCCAGGACGTTGCGGCGCGGGCACTGCGTGCGGAGGCCGTCGGAACTTCAAGCCTGGCGGGGGGGCATCAGGGAAAGAAGATGCGCTTGGAACGGGCGGTGGCGTCCGCGTCCCTGCCCACCCACACGAAGCGGTCGTCCCGCAGGGCGCTGTCGCCGCGGTTCCAGCGATAGGCCACAAGCGGACCGCCCTTGACGGCGCTGAAGTCGAGACAGGCCACGGAGGGCGCGTACAGGCGGATGCCCTCTCCGGGGCTTCGCCAGTAGTGGCCGAAGAAGGTGGGGTATTCCACGGGAATGGCTTCCCATATGCCGGGTTCGGGTCTGGCGTCTTCGGGAAGGGCGGCAATGTCTTCCTCGCCCATGAGCGCCATGTCCCGGCAGGTCTCGCCCATGCCGAGCCACCATCTGACGCGTATGCGGTCCCGTTCGTTTCCGTCCTTGTCCTGAAAAACCGTATTCTCCGGCAGGGGAATTTCCGGGCCCTTGAGCAGCACGTCCACGGCCTGATATTCGCAGCTGGCCTTGTCGCGTCCGGCCCTCAGATAGCCGGCTTCGGTAAGGCGGGGCGCATCCTTGCGGCCGGTGAGCATGGCTTCGCCGCCGCATTCGCCGTTCAGCAGCGCGCGCATGGCCTCCGGCGACCAGCAGGCGTGCACCATGTGCAGACGGTTGCCGTCTCCGCCGAGATCGCCGAGCTCCAGCCACAGGGGCAGGGTGCGCATCCATTGAATCCATGGCTGATAGCAGCCCGCAAGCTGCTCCAGCGTGGCGGCGTGCTGGGCGGTGTGCTTTTCATTGTGACTGCGAAGGTACTGGCCCGGATGATCGGGATCGGAGGTGTTCCAGCATACGGCGTTGAACTCGTGATTGCCCATGAGGCATTCCGCGGAGCCGGCCTCGCGCATGTTGCGGACGATTTTCAGCGTTTCCAGAATCTGCGGCCCCCGGTCGATGTAGTCGCCGAGAAATATGACCATTCTGTCGGGATGTCTCCACACGCCCCCGTTCTTTTCGTAGCCGAGGCGGGAGAGAAGGGCTTCCAGCCTGTCCGCACATCCGTGTATGTCACCTATCACGTCATAACCATTCAGCATAATCAGCTCCAGATGCCGTCGGGACAGAGCAGGAATACCCTTGAGAAATGCCGCTGTCCCGGTATGAACTTCAGCTTAGCACAAGTGTCGGGG
>NZ_CAJJIC010000029.1 GCF_905187505.1 uncultured Mailhella sp. | reverse complement strand
TATCTTGCACTCCCGCATCTTCATGCCGAGCTTTTCCCGCACCTTGATGGCTGCCGCACGCTGTGGCCCGGTCTGCCCGGCCGTCCGGACTCGGCCTGGCCCCCGTCCATGCCGTGGTCTCCGGCCATGGCCGCCGCCTGTCTGGCCGACTACGAACGCGCCTGCCGCGACGGCGCGAGCGGCGCCCCCGTGCTCACGCTGGGCGCGGAGAAGGCACCCGCCGACCTTTCCGAGGCCGAACGACGGGCTCTGCGCGAAATGGCGGGTCTTCCCGCCGAAGAGCCGCGGCAGCCGCTGCGTCAGAACGCCCAGCAGGTGCTTCTGCTGGCCTGGCTTCAGGAAAAGCAGGCCCTCGAAATGGCCGCGCTCGAACAGAAGATAGGCGCTTCGCGCCGTGCGCTCTCCGGACTCATTTCCGGCGTGACCCGCACTGCAGCGGCTCCCCGTCTGCCGGATGAAAACGAACTGCCCGACTGGAAGAGAACCCTCGCCGCGGCCCTGGCCTTTCTGCCCGACCTGCCGGAAGACACGGCCGTCGTGGTGACGAGCCGGGCCATGGCCTCCGCCGTTTCGGAACTCGACGCGCCGAAGAAGGACGGCGCTCCCGCCGGTCATCACGCCGTGGCCGTCAGCGTCTCGGCCCTGGCCGCTCTTTGCGGCCGCGTGCCCGCGGACAGGCTGAAACAGGGCCTTCCCGACGACCAGTGGCAACGAACTCTCACCCTCTGCCTGCCCGACGCCCTCTGCTGATCTCCATGTCACACCTTTCCGCTTCCGCTCTCGCCGCCTGGCTTTCCGAAACCTTCCGCGGCCTCCCCTCCGGCATCATCTTCGACTGCGACGGCGTGGTCATCGACTCGCGCGCGGCCAACATCGAGTACTACAACTATTTGCGCGAATACCTGGGGCTGCCGAAACTCACCCGCGAACAGGAAGACTTCGTGCAGGCGGCCACCGTGCATCAGGCCATGGACGCCATCTTTCCAAGGCCTCTTCAGCCTCTTCTGCGCGACGCGGCAAAAAAAATATCCTACGTGCGCGACATCATGCCGCACATAGGCTGCTATCCCGGCCTGCACGACGTGCTCGACTTCTGCCGCGCTTCGGGCGTGCTCCTTGCCATGAACACCAACCGCACCGACGGTCTGGACATGCTGCTCGACAACTGCCGCCTGCACGGCTATTTCGACCCCATCGTGCTGGCAAGTCACGTTCCCCATCCCAAACCCGCCCCCGACGGCGCGCTCCTCATCCTCGAACAGTGGAAAACCTCGCCCGAAAAGGTTCTTTTCATCGGCGACAGCGCCTCGGACAAGGGCGCGGCAGAAGGAGCGTCCATACCCTTCCTCTGCTTCCAGACCGACGGTCTCGCCCCTCAAAGCGTGTCTGATTTCAGCACGTTGCTGCGTGCCATGAAGATGTGTGAACGATAAGCCTCCCCCGCTTTACAACGGAAAGTTTATAGTTTACACAACGGAAATTCAATCGGCACGGCACAGCCTGCCAGGAGGAACCTTGACCCCTGAAGATCTGGAATACTTCCGCAGTCTTCTCAACCAGATGCTCGTCGAGGCTCAGCGCAACGGCGATTCCACTCTGGAAGAAATGACGGACAACCATTCATCCTACGCCGATCCTTCCGACCGCGCCACCGCCGAGTCGGATCGCTCCTTTACTCTGCGCATACGCGACCGTGAGCGCAAGCTCATCACCAAGATTCAGGACGCGCTCAAGCGCATGGACGACGGAGAATACGGCATCTGTGAAGAATGCGGTGAAGACATAAGCCTTGCCCGACTCAAGGCGCGTCCCGTGACCACGCTCTGCGTTTCCTGCAAAGCCCGTCAGGAAGAAGGCGAAAAGATTCAGGGCAGCTGATCCGGGTCCGCACCATGGACGCCCATCTTTTCCGCCGTTTCTGCGACGCTCTCGTTCCCCGCATCATGGGAGCCCGCATGGAAAAAATCCATGCGCCCGGTCCCGGTGTCACGGTCTTTGCCATGTACGGAGGCGACGGGCACGAGAAAAAACGCTATCTCGCGCTGAAGGCCGACCGCAAGTCGCCGCTCCTGTTCTCCGCCGACCACCGCATCCCGGTCAACGCGCAGCCGCCATCCTTCGTCATGCGTCTGCGAAAGCACGTGTCCGGCCGCCGCATCGTCCGCGCCGTCTGTCGCTGGACGGAACGCCGTCTCTTTCTCGGCCTGTCCGGCGACGTGCCCGAGTGGCTCTGCCTCGACCTTCGCGAAGGACCGTCCCTCTCCTTCGACGCCCCCGCACCGGAAAGCGAACCGCTCTGGCCTGAAGGCGGGATCTCCGCCCTTTCCCCGGACATCTGGAAGACATGGCAGGTGCTCACCCCTGCGCTCCGCCGCACGCTCGTCTTTCTCGAACCGCTGGATGCGGACGCCCTGCTCATGGATCTCGAAGCCGGAGGCGGCGACGTCTTTCTTTACGAGGACGATCGCGGCCGCTGCGAGGTTTCCGCCTGGCCGCTTCCCGAAGAGCAGCTCGACGCCATGGGCGGAACCTGGAAGGAAACCGTGTTCGAGGATCCCGTGGCCGCGCTTGCGAAGGCCGGGGAAACGCTCGTGTACGGCGAAATGGCCGAACACGCGAGACAGGCGGCCGCAAAACCCTTTTCCGCCGAAGCGACCAGACTCGGCAGGCTTCTTGCCAAGCTCGATGCCGAAGAAAAACGGCTTTCCGCCATGCGCGACCGGCAGAAGGACGCCCTTCTGCTGCAAGGTCAGCTCTATCTGTTCCGGCAGGACGACAAGCTCGACGCCGTCACGCTGGAAGGACCGGACGATCCCGTCACGCTGAAGCTCGACAAGAAGCTCACCGTCCGCGAGAACATGACCGCCCTGTTTCATCAGGCCGGACGCGGAAAGCGCGGTCTTGAGCATCTTGAAAGGCGACGCGCCGAAGTACGTGCGCAGAAGGAAGAGGCCGAAGCCTCCATGCTCCGCATGCTTGCCGCCGTCAATGGAGCCGCTCCCGCCGCCCGGGAGAGAAAGCACGAAACGAAGGCGGCCGCCCTTCCCTCCGCCCTGCCCAAGCAGGTGCAGGCCTTCCGCAGCAGCGACGGATTTCTCATGCTGCGCGGACGCGACACCCGCGGCAACGCCCTGGCGCTCAAGCTGGCCGCCCCTCATGATTACTGGCTGCACACGGCCGACGGCCCGAGCGCGCACGTCATCATCCGGCGCGATCACGCGGGGCAGAACGTGCCGGAACGCACGCTGCACGAGGCGGGCATGCTCGCCGCGCTGAAAAGCTGGCAGAAGGACGCGGAAAGCGCCTCCATCCAGTATTCTCTGGCAAAATACATCCATCCCATGAAAAACGCCGCTCCAGGCATGGTGCGCATCGACAGAAGCGAAGGCTCATTCCGCGTGAAGATCGAACGCTACCTTGAAGAGCGGCTGGAGAAGAACTGACGGCCCGCCGGGCGAAGGAGACCTTCATGTACGACAACAGGCAGCGCTTTGAGGCACGGGCGTTTCTCCTTCTTCTCGCAGCCTCTTCCGTGCTGTTCGGCTGGCTGCTGATGCCCTTCTTCGACGTGCTGTTCTGGTCGGTGGTCATCGCCGTGCTGTTCGCCCCCGTCAACGTCCGGCTGCGCGACGGCCGGGGACTCTCCCCCAATCTCTCCGCGCTGCTCACCGTGCTTTTCTGCCTTGTCATCATCATTCTGCCGCTTTCGTGGCTGCTCTACTCCTGCGTGGACGAAGGCATGGCGCTGTACGACAGAATGATCGCCGGAAGCACCTCGCTCATCGAGGCCGTGGACAGGCTGCGCGAACACTTTCCCGAAGCGCAGGACTGGCTGGCAAGCTACGGCTACACGCCCGAGCAGATAAAGGCCGCGCTCAGCAAGACGGCGCTTTCCCTGGGCAGTCTTGTGGCCAAAAACACCGTGGCCATAGGCGGCGGAGCGGCGCATCTCGTCACCAATCTTGCCCTGGTTCTCTACATTTCCTTCTTTCTCGTGCGGGACGGCGGCCGCATTCGGGACGTGATGATACGTGCCCTGCCCTTCGGAGACCACAGGGAGGAGAGACTTTTTCACAAATTTGCGGGCGTCATGCGAGCCACGGTGAAGGGAAGCCTTCTCGTGGCCATGGCTCAGGGCGCACTGGGCGGTCTCATATTCTGGATTCTCGACATCCGCGCCGCCGTGTTCTGGGGCGTGGTCATGACCGTGCTCTCCCTCATTCCCGTGGTGGGCTCGGCCCTCATCTGGCTGCCCACGGCGCTGTACCTCGTCGCCACAGGCCAGTACTGGCAGGGCGCGCTGCTCATGGCCTACGGCGCGTGCGTCATCGGCCTTGCCGACAACCTCCTGCGGCCTCTGCTCGTGGGCAGGGACACCAAGCTGCCCGACTTTCTCGTGCTGCTCTCCACGCTCGGCGGCTTCATCATGTTCGGCATGGACGGCTTCGTTTCCGGGCCCATGCTGGCCGTGTTCTTCGTCACCGTGTGGCAGATATTCATGGAAGAATGCGAAGAAGAGTCCTGTCCGACGGAAAAATCAGACGCGGACGCCTCCAAGGACTGACAAGCTCTCTCCTGCGGGATGAGGCTGCCCCTTCCTCTGCACGGCGGAAACAAGCGCCCTGCACGCCCTTTCGCGGCCCTCTTCAGGCCTTCTCTTCCTTCAGCCAGGCGACCAGTCCCGCCACGGCCTGTCTTGCCGCCTGAACGCGCACCTCGTCGCGGCTGCCCGTAAAACGAAACACCTTCGCCCGGGTTCCGCCGTTCAGCGCCCAGCCTATCCATACCGTGCCCACGGGCTTTTCCTTCGTGCCGCCTCCCGGACCGGCCACGCCGCTTGTGGACATGGCCGCCTCCGCTCCCGTTGCCGTACAGGCTCCCAGCGCCATGGAACGCACCACGGGTTCGCTCACCGCGCCCACCGTCGCGAGATCCTCCTCTCGCACCCCGAGAAGCCTCTTCTTCACCTCATTGGCGTAGGAAATCACGCCGCCGAGATACCAGTCCGACGAACCGGGTCTTGCCGTAAGCATGGCCCCCGCCAGACCGCCCGTGCAGGATTCCGCCGTGGCGCACCGCATTCCCCGAGCAAGAAGAAGCGAGGCAAGCTCTTCCACAAGAGCGTCGTTTTCATCCAGCATGACACATCCTCCCCGTCGTTCCGGCCAAGACAGCGCCGGAAACAGCTCCTGAATCTTGTCGGCGCACTCTCAAACGAACGCGCCAGTCGTTCCCACACCGAAAAAAGGTACGATGAAAGACATACGGTTTCAACCGGTTGCCCATAACAGGCGGCAGCCGTCGCCGCGTGATTCCGCCTCCAAAACTTCCGCACAGGAGCTTCCCGGGCTCCGTCAGCGCGTCCCCCCGCTCAGGTGCGCCTGCGCAAACTCCGCCCCCGCTCTTGCCGCTCCCCAGAGCCCGGCCCGGGGATGCGAGTTCAGCCATACCGGCACGCCCTCCAGAAACGTCTTCTGACCTCCTCTCGACCGGAGAAACTCGCGGACGAACTCGGGATGACGCACGAGCGAGGGCGTCCTTCCCGCCACGCCGCCGGTCAGCACCACGGCCTGAGGAAGAAGGGCCAACGCGGCCATGCGGCAGAACCGGCCGTAAAAACGCGCAAACAGGCCGCAGCATGGGGACTCGGCAAAGCCCTCCTCCCGCGTGAACAAGGCAGGATCACGAGCCCGCCCGCAAAGATGTTCGTAGAGCAGGGCAAGCCCGGAGCCGGAAAGCACGAATTCCGCCGTCACCTCTCCGCCGTCATGCCTTGCGGACAGAAAATCCGAAAACGCCGTCTCTTCCCCCCCCTCAAAGGGAAAGGCCATGTGTCCTGCCTCCGAGGGCAGAACGACGGGAGCATCGTGCTGCCCGGGCAGAAGCCACGCGGCCCCGAGCCCCGTGCCCGCACCCGTCACGACCACGGGCGACGCATCCCCTGAAAGCCCGGAAAGCCCCGCAACATTCTCCCCTGCCGTACTCTCCGGATCCAGACGGCCGGGCACGACGAGCGCCGCATCCCGCATGACCGGCGAAAGACAGGCCCACGCCTGCGCCTCAAAATCGTTCATGATCAGACAGCGGGCCCGGGGAAAAAGCGCCTCCGCCGGCCCCTTCTCCACCGCAAAGCCCGCGTTGGTCATGACTATGCGTCCGTCCCTGAGCGGCCCGGCGGCGGCAAAAACCAGAACGGACACGTCCCGCAAAATTTTTCCGCGATCCGGCCACTTTGAGAAAACTTCCTCAAGCAGCGTCTTGAACGAGGTCTGCCGGGAAGAGAGCACCACCCCTTCTTTTACGGATATCTCTCTGTCTTCACAAGAAAACCTGAAAAATCGACTCTGAGTTCCTCCCAGATCGGCCACAAGCATATCCATATTCCGCCTCCCTGCATGGCCAAGCAGATAACATAGAGAAGGCAACATTGCCATGCTTGCATAAACGGGATATCATTCTCACGACAAAAGGGCTTTTCCCGGGGACAAAACAGGAGTAAGCTCTTTTCTTCACCAGTTTACTTGAAAATTTTGCCATAGAGACATCGATCGTCGAGCATGAGAACACGACGACGTTCCTTCCACATGGCAGGAAATCAGGAGTTTCAAAACGTTCCATGGAATATCACATTCGTCCAGACGCATCTTATCCCGACGGCGGCATGAACAGGGAATGGCTTCTCACCAACAGCCTGGGGGACTATGCCTCCGGAACGGCGGCCGGCTGCAACACAAGACGCTATCACGGCCTTCTGGTCGTTCAGACCCCGTCGGAAAAACGCATGCTTCTGTCTACGATTGAAAATTCCGTCAACGTGCAGGGACGCGACGTTCCTCTTTCCACCCGGCTGCACCCCGGCGTCGTCCATCCGGAAGGCTGGCGCGCCCTATCGGGGGTCTCCGGCGATCACGACGGCGTCACGTTCGAGTTTCAGCTCTGCGGCGATGGCGACGACAAGGTCGTGCTTCTGCGCTCGCTCATGCTCGACCGCGCTTCCGACAGAATTCTCATCCGCTACGCCCTTGCCGACACTCCCGCAGCCCGTGAACTCGGAGCTCTGCGCCTCACCCTGCGCCCCCTCATAAACGGCCGCAACGTCAATCACCTGCATGCTGCCGATCCGTCGCGCGCTGCCTTCGTGCACGCCCTCGGCATAGAAAACGGCAGCTATCCGGGATTCTCCTTCCGGCCCGACGACGCCATGCCCGCCCTTGTCATGCAGGTTTCCCACCCCACGCTTCAGCGCACCTCCTTCACCGTCGCTCCCGACTGGTACTACAAGGTGCTCTATCCCGTGGAAAGGGAAAGAGGCTACGATTTCGAGGAAGACCTGCTCATGCCGGGAGAATTCGTCACGAGCCTTTCCGTCGACTGTCCCATATGGGTGAGCGCGGGAACCGAGCCCCTTCACGAGGCCCCGGAAACGCTGTGGGAGCGCCATGCCGCCACCTCTCCGAAGCCCGTGTTCAAGGAGCCCCTTCTTGAACACCTGCGCCGCGAGAACGACCGTTTTCTCATCACCGCCGGCGGCGAAGCCGTGGTTCCCGCAGGATATCACTGGTTCGGCCCCTGGGGCCGCGACACCTTCATCGCCCTTCCCGGGCTCACGTTTCTGTCCGGCCGCACGAAGGAAGGAAAGGCCGTGCTGCGCCAGATAAAGGGCACGGTGAAAAAAGGCCTGGTACCCAATCTCATCGGCGCCGGAAACGGAGAGCCCGCCTTCAACTCGGCCGACGCCTCGCTGTGGTACGCGCTTGCCGTGCATCGCTTCGCCCTGGCATGCCCGAAGGAAAAGCCCTTCATAAGACGCACCTGCTGGCCCGTGCTCAAGGACATCATACGCCACTTTGCCGCGGGCACCATGCCCGACGAAGACGGCAGTCCGCTGGTGTACGCCGACAAGGACGGCCTGCTGCACACCGGCAGCGAAAAGACGCAGCTCACCTGGATGGACGCCTCCATAGAAGGCGTGCCCGTCACCCCGCGCGACGGCTGCGCCGTGGAGCTCAACGCCCTGTGGTTCGACGCCCTTTCCTTCGCCGCCGAGCTCGCGGCGGAATTCGGCGAAACGCCACCTGCGGAAACGGCGCTGCTGCCGCGCCTCAAAAAGGCCTTCAACCGCGTCTTCCGTCCTTCCGACGAAGACGCTGCGCTCATGGGCGGAGGCCTCTACGACACCTGGCATCCCGAAAAGGGCCCGGGACGGCACATCAGGCCGAATCAGATATTCGCCGCGGCCGTGCCCTGCTCGCCCCTTTCGCAGAAGGTGCAGGCCTCCGTGGTGAAATGCGTGCGCGACAACCTGCTCACGCCCTTCGGCCTGCGCACCCTCGCCCCTTCCGACGCCGGGTATCACCCCGTGTGCCGCGGTCCGCAGAGCGTACGCGACAAGGCCTACCATCAGGGCACGGTCTGGCCCTGGCTGCTTGGTGCGTACATGGATGCCGTGGTGAGGACGGCCCGCTCCGGCAAGGCCGTGCTCGACGCCCTTTCCGCCGTCACGCCGCTGTTCTCCATCCATCTCGGCGAAGCGGGACTGGGAAGCATTTCCGAAATTTTCGACGGGCAGCCGCCCCACGCGCCGGGGGGCTGCATAGCGCAGGCATGGAGTTCGGCAGAGGCGCTCCGTCTGCTGCTGCTCGTCAGACAATCCAACCCGGGAGAATGGAAACGCTGGCTGGACGCCTTCCAGAAAAACGGCTCTGAGCTCCGGTAATTCAGTTTTTCCTTACCCGACAAAACGGGGGATATCATATGCGCGTTCTGATGCTTGGATGGGAATTTCCGCCGCATATCAGCGGCGGACTGGGAACGGCCTGCTACGGCATAACGCAGGGGCTCATGGAACGGGGCGTGGACATCGCCTTCATTCTGCCCAGCATGCGGGCCGACAAGTCTGTTTCGGGAACGTTTCTGCGATCAGCCTCCGGCGTGCCCATTTCCCGCGCCCTGAAAAAGGCCGTGGAAAAGGTACGGCGTCAGCAGGCGTCCGACGAGTTCTCCCACCTGTTCATGCGTCCCGTGCGCGCAAACCTCAATCCCTACGGCGGCGCGAACTTCGGCGAGCTCGGCATCGACCCCGACGTCTTCAATGAAAACGACCAGTACGTCGATGAAATCAGTCACTTCCGCGGCGGCTACCACAACGACCTCATGGACGAGGTCTACCGCTTCACCACGGCAGCTTCCGCCGTGGTGCTGGAAGAGCACATGAAAAAGCCCGCCGACGTCATCCACGCCCACGACTGGATGACCTATCCCGCCGCCATGACGGCCAGCCGGCTGAGCGGTCTGCCCTTCATCGCCCACCTTCACGCCACGGAATTTGACCGCTGCGGCGATCACGGGTATGACAAGATCTACAACATCGAGCGGGACGGCCTTCAGGCCGCCGAGCACGTCATCGCCGTAAGCGAGCGCACGAAGCAGGTCGCCGTGGAACGCTACGGCGTGCCTCCGGAAAAGATTTCCGTGGTATACAACGGCGCTTTTCTGCACGACAAGGTGCCTTCCTTCGAGGTTCCCGAGCTTGTGCGCAACGAAAAGCGCGTGCTGTTCATGGGCCGGGTCACCTTCCAGAAGGGACCGGAATACTTTGTGGAAGCCGCAAGGCTCGTGCTCAACGAAATGCCCGAGGCCCGCTTCATCATGGCCGGCAACGGCGATCTTCTGCCGCGCATGATACGACGCGTGGCGGAACTTCGCATGGGCAGCCGCTTCCACTTCCCCGGCTTCATGCGCGGCAAGGACGTGCAGCACATGTATTCCCTGACCTCGCTGTACGTCATGCCCAGCGTATCCGAGCCCTTCGGCATCGCGCCTCTGGAAGCGCTGCAGTGCGGCGCGCCCATTCTGCTTTCCAAGCAGTCCGGCTGCGCCGAAGTGCTGCCCGGAGCCCTCACCGTGGACTACTGGGACGTGCGTCAGATGGCCGACAGAATCCTGGACGTGCTGAACCATCCCGAAATGGCCGCCGAAAGCCTCAGACGCTGTCAGCAGTCGCTTCAGTCCCTCACCTGGGAACGCGCCGCCGACGGAATTCTCGCCGCCTACGCTCATGTCTGTCCCAATGCCCGGAGTTAAGCCATGCCTTCCGTATGCTTTTGCTTTGAAGTTCATCAGCCCTACCGCCTCCGTCCCTACAGCTTCTTCGACATGGGCGCGAAGAACGACTATGAGGATGCCCAGCACAACCGGGACGTCATGCAGAAGGTGGCCGAAAAATGCTACCTGCCCATGAACTCCCTGCTGCTCGAGCTCATCGAACGGCATCAGGGACGCCTGCGCGTGTCCTTCTCCCTCACCGGCATCGTCATCGACCAGTTCATGGAATACGCGCCCGAAGTCCTGGACAGCTTCCGTGCTCTTGCGCGCACCGGCTGCGTGGAATTTCTGGACGAAACCGACAATCATTCCCTCGCCTGTCTGTTTTCCGAAGACGAGTTCCGCGGCGAAGTCATGCGTCACCGCGAAAGGATGCGTGAGCTCTTCGGACAGAGTCCCCGCGTTTTCCGCAACACCGAGCTCATCTACAGCAACGACGTGGCGCGCATGGCCCGCGACATGGGCTACGACGTCATTCTTGCCGAAGGCTCGGAAAGCGTGCTCGGCTGGAGAAGCCCGCATTTCGTCTATGCGCCCGTGCGCTGCCCCGGCATGAAGCTCATGCTGCGCAGCTACTCGCTCTCCGACGACATCACCTTCCGCTTCTCCAACCGAGACTGGCCCGCCTACCCGCTCATGGCCGACACGTTTGCAGGCTGGCTGCACAGGATCAAGGGCAACGGCGACGTCGTCAACCTGTTCATGGACTACGAGACCTTCGGCGAGCATCAGTGGGCCGACACGGGCATTTTCGACTTCATGCGCGCCCTGCCGGACTGCGTGCTGAGCGATCCTGAATTCGACTTTGCCACCGTCTCCGAGGCGGCCGACCGCTACCCCGTCCGCGCCGAACTGGACATTCCCGGCCATGTCTCGTGGGCCGACGCCGAACGCGACCTTTCCGCATGGCTCGGCAACGACATGCAGAAGGACGCCTTCCGCGCCCTGTATGAATGTCTCGGGCTCGTGAAATACGTCAACGATCCCGAACTCAACGAGGCGTGGAGAAAGCTGCAGACCTCCGATCATCTGTACTACATGGGCACGCCGCAGTCCTCGGACGGCAACGTGCACAAGTACTTCTCCCCCTACCGGTCCCCGCTTGACGCCTATACCAACTTTATGAACGTCCTGGCTGACTTCCGCATACGACTCTTTGCGAAGGCCAACCAGTAACCCGGCAAGAAACTGACAGAGAGGCCCCGCTTTTCCCCTTCCGGAGGAAAGCGAGGCTCTTCCTGTCAGAATTCATTTTTATGGAGCTTTCATGAATCAACCTTCACGCACTCATCTTTTCGAGGTCAGCTGGGAAGTGTGCAACAAGGTCGGCGGCATCTATGAAGTTGTCGCCAGCAAGGCACAGCAGGCCATGCGCGCCTTCAACGGCGAATACATTCTCATAGGCCCCGACACCAAGCACAACACCGAGTTCACCGAGACGGACGAGCCCTACTGGGACGCGCTGCGCTACCCGCTCAAGGACAAGGATCTTCACTGCCGCTTCGGCCGCTGGGAAATCCCCGGCAGGCCGCGCGTCATTCTCGTGGACTTCAACGGCCGCCACGACTCCAACCAGATTCTGCGTCAGCTCTGGGAGAGATTCGGCGTGGACTCCCTGTCCGGCGGCTGGGACTACATCGAGCCCGTCCTGTTCAGCTACACCTGCGGAGAGGTGATCGCCACCATCCATCAGGTGCTCTCCACCCGCAACAAGAGCCACGGCATCGCCCACTTCCATGAATGGATGTGCGGCGCGGGCATTCTTGCTCTCAAGCAGCTCGCTCCTTCCATCGGCACGGTGTTCACCACCCATGCCACCGTGCTCGGCCGCGCCATGGCCGGAAACGGCGTGGACATCTACGCCAGAATGTCGGAAATCTCGCCTTCTCAGGAGGCGTTCCGCTACAACGTCACGGCCAAGTGCTCCATGGAAACCGTGAGCGCGAGAGAAGCCGACGTGTTCACCACGGTGAGCGGCATCACCGCCGAAGAGGCCCGCGTCTTCCTCGGCCGCACGCCCGACATCATCACCGACAACGGTCTCGACCTCTCCACCATTCACGACTACAGCGCGGACCGCGAAAGCGCTCTTGCCAACCGCGCCCGCCTGCTCGAGCCCGTAAGCCGTCTGCTGCGCCGCACCATCACGCCCGACACCCGCATTCTCGTCATCTCCGGCCGCTACGAGTACCACAACAAGGGCGTGGATCTCTTCCTCGACGCCCTTGCCAAGGCAAAGAAGTCCATGCAGAACACCCGCAAGGTGCTCGCCCTCATGCTCATGATGGGCGGCCACACGGGCGTGGACGAAAACGCCATAAGCGGCGACGCTTCCGTGGTGGCCGATCCCTCCCTGCCCGGCGCGGGCTTTCTTACGAGCCACAAGGTGTACGACGCGCCCAACGATCCCATACTCACCACCTGCCGCCGTCTCGGTCTGAACAACGCCGCGGACGACAATGTGGACGTCGTGTTCGTTCCCGCCCTGCTCGACGGTCATGACGGATTCCTCAACATGCCCTACTTCGACGTGCTTTCCGGCTGCGATCTCGGCGTCTTCCCCTCCTGGTACGAACCCTGGGGCTACACTCCCCATGAAAGCGCGGCCTACAGCGTGCCCACCGTCACCACCGATCTGTCCGGCTTCGGCCTCTGGATACGCCAGATGGAAAACAAGATCGGCACGCAGCCGGGCATAGGCGTCATCGCCCGCCGCAACAACGAATACTCCAAGACCGTGGACGCCCTGGCCGACGTCATCGTGCACTACGCCGCCTGCTCCGACGAAGAGCTCGACCAGCGCCGCCGCACCGTGCGCGCCGCCGCAGCCCATGCCGACTGGAACGAATTCTTCCAGCTCTACATGAGCGCCTATTCCATGGCCAATGAAAAGGCGCACTTCCGCCGCCATGCCTCCAATCACACCCAAGCCACCAATTTTTCCAAGGAACTCGCCATGCGCCCCTCTTCCATTCCCTTCCTGCGCACGCTGAACGCCGTGTCGGAACTTCCCGCGGCACTGAGCCGCCTGCACGACATAGCCGGCAACGTGTGGTGGAGCTGGCAGCCGGAAGCCCTGGCCCTGTTCCGCGGAATGTCGCCCGAACTGTGGGAGGAGTGCGACCACAATCCCATCTACATGGTGGAAAACACGCCGCCCTCCCGTCTGCGCGACCTTGCCGCCGACATGACCTTCGTCACGCGGCTCAACAAGCTCGCCGAAAAGTTCGACGCCTACATGGCCCAGCCTCTGGTCTCCGACGTCATGGAAGACGGTACCGCTGCCATTTCTGCCGAACGCCCCGTGGCCTACTTCTCCACCGAATACGGCCTGCATGAAAGCCTGCAGCTCTATTCCGGCGGCCTCGGCGTCCTGTCCGGCGACCATCTCAAGTCCTCCAGCGACGAACGCCTGCCCCTCATCGGCGTAGGCCTGTTCTATCTCAACGGCTACTTCCAGCAGACCGTGGACAAGAACGGCCATCAGAATCCGCAGTACCCCGAGAACCAGCCCGCCAGTCTGCCGCTCGAAGCCATGCTCGACGACAAGGGCGAACCTCTCATGATCTCTCTGCCCCTCGGCACCCGCACGCTGTACGCCCGCATCTGGAAGCTGCAGGTCGGTCTCGTTTCCCTGTACCTCATGGACACCAACGTGCCGCAGAACAACGACGACGACCGCCGCGTCACCGCCCGCCTCTACGAGGCCGACCGCGACGTGCGTCTGCGTCAGGAAATCCTTCTCGGCATCGGCGGCGTGCGCATGCTGGCGGCCCTCGGCATCACGCCCTCGGTCTGGCACATGAACGAAGGCCATTCCGCCTTCCTCGTGCTGGAACGCCTGCGTCAGCACATGAAAGGCGACGATCTCAGCCTGGAAGAGTCCAAGACCCTCGTGCGCAGCTCCTGCGTGTTCACCACGCACACCCCCGTGGACGCCGGAAACGAGCGCTTCTCCGTGGATCTCATGTCCCGCTACTTCCAGCCCTATGCGGAAATGCTCGGCCTGGAATGGGCGGACTTCCTGGCCCTCGGCCGTCAGGACGGAGGAGATCCCAACAACTTCGACATGACCGTGCTCGCTCTCAGAATGTCCTCTCAGGCCAACGGCGTGAGCGCCATGCACGGCATGGTTTCCCGCCGTATGTGGCGCAACATCTGGAAGGGCTTCACCGAAGCGGAACTTCCCATCGGCCACGTCACCAACGGCGTGCATACCGCCTCCTACGTGGGCCCCGCCTTCCGTCTGCTGCTCAGCCACTACCTCGGACCGAACTGGCTTGACCTGAAGCCCGAAGACCCCGCCTGGAACAAGGTGCAGTCCATCCCGGACGATGAATACTGGGCCGCGCGCCGCGCCCAGAAGCAGGCCCTCATCGATGCCTTGCGCGAACGCCTGCCCCAGTGCTCCGCCTACTCCGACATTTCCGGAGAAGAACGCACGAAGTGGCTTTCCTCCCTCACGCAGAACACCCTCATCATAGGCTTTGCCCGGCGCTTCGCCCCCTACAAGCGCGCCACCATGCTCTTTGCCGATCCCGACCGCCTGGCCCGTCTGCTCAACGACCCCGAACGTCCCACCGTGCTCGTCATGGCCGGCAAGGCCCACCCCGCCGACAGCAAGGGCATAGAACTCATCGAAGAAGTGGTGCACTGGTCCCGCGATCCGCGCTTCTACGGCAAGATCTTCTTCGTGGAGAACTACAACCTCGAAGTGTCCCGTCTGCTCTCCCGCGGCTGCGACGTGTGGCTCAACACCCCCCGTCGTCCCCATGAAGCAAGCGGCACCAGCGGCGAGAAGGTGCCGGTCAACGGCGGCATCAATCTCAGCATCTCCGACGGCTGGTGGGTCGAGGGCGCCGACGGCAAAAACGGCTGGACCATCGGCCCCAAGGCCACCTATGCCACCCTTTCCGCCGAACAGAACGACTACGCCGACGCCGACAGCCTGTACCAGATTCTTGAGAACGAGGTGGTTCCGCTGTTCTTCCAGCGCGATTCCGACGCCCTGCCGCACGGCTGGATAGCCGTGTCCAAGAACTCCCTGCAGAGCCTGACCGCCATGTACGGCTGCCGCCGCATGGTGCGCGACTACATGGAAAAGATCTACATCCCCGCCGCCCGCCGCGGCGTGGCCATGGACGCCGACCGTCAGGCCAAGGCCCGCGCCGTCACCGCATGGATGGAGAGCATCCCCGGCCGCTTCAACACCACGGCCATACAGTCCGTCGAGCTTTCCGGTCTTGACGGCGACACCGTGTACTGCGGCAAGCCCTTCACCGTGAAGCTCACGCTCACCCCCGGCGACATGAAGAAGGAAGAACTGCTCGTGCAGTTCGTCCTCGGCGTGACCGACGGCATGAACTTCACCGACGAGCCGCAGATCGTGAACCTCTCCCTCACCGGCGAGGAAAACGGCAATCTTGTCTATGAAGCCTCCTGCGAAGCCAAAGTCACCGGCCTGCATGCCTACGGCGTGCGTGTAGTGCCCTTCATCGATCCCATGGACAACGTCATGCGCTCCGGTCTCGTGCACTGGGCGTAACGACCGACATCCTGCACGCCAAGCATGCCCGGGGCCTGTGAAGGCCCCCGGGCACTTTTTTATGAATCAACCCCATCGCTGCACGGTGCAAAGACACGGATGCAGAAAGAAAAGCCGCTTTTTTTCACATCGACGTTGCAGACGCTCCGCCAGGTTCCACACGGCGTGATACAGAAATGAAACAGGTATCAATGCCGTGCGAGGGACATTCTCCTCTCTCCGCTTTGCCTTCAGAGAACACGAAAACGCTCCGGGTAACGCCGCAGAAGTTCCCGCGATTCAAAAAAGCGCCGAATGAATGCCGACACGAAATTCCCGCCCCTCTGGAATCGTCCGGATGCCCCTTCCGCCTCTGGAACGCACGTCGGGCGCTTCTGCGACGGTACAAATAAATCTCAAAAGCATGACCTTCGATAATATCTTGATATTGTTCGTCATATATTTTTATTTCCGTGTACCGTGCCCTTCGAGGATTTTGCCCGAGTTGAAACAAAAATGCATCATCCATGCTCAGACACAATCATGAAATTCATCAACTATATAAAATATAAGGAAAATTTTGTTTTGGCACGATTCCTGCACAGAAAAGGGCATCTCGTACAGGAGTTTTTTTCCATGTTCAATCGTACAGGACTTTCCTTTCGGCGAATGTCCCTGCCGTCTCTCGGTGCGGCAGCCCTTGCCATGACTTTTCTGCTTGTTCCCGGCACGGCTCTTGCCGAGGAAGACCCTTCCTTCCTGAGCCAGCAGAACGGCGACATCATATGGACCATGCTCGGCGCCATGCTCGTCATGTTCATGCAGCCGGGCTTTGCCCTTGTGGAATGCGGTCTTACCCGCGCCAAGAACGCGGGCAACATTCTCATGAAAAACTTTGTGGACTTCAGCGTGGGCACTCCGCTGTTCTTCCTCATCGGCTTCGGACTCATGTTCGGCGCCTCGAACGGCTTCATCGGCACTCCCACCTTCGGCATGAGCTTCATTGATCCCACCACGCCCGAAGGCGGCTGGGCCTGGACGTTCTTCTTCTTCCAGGCCATGTTCGCGGCCACGTCGGCCACCATCGTGTCCGGCTGCATTGCGGAAAGAACGGATTTCAAGGCCTACATCATGGTGTCCATTCTGGTGAGCGCCTTCATCTATCCCATCAGCGGCAGCTGGTGCTGGAACAGCCTTTTTGCCGACACCAAGGGCTGGCTTGAAAATCTCGGCTTCATCGACTTCGCCGGTTCCGCCGTGGTGCACTCCGTGGGCGGCTGGATAGGACTTGCCGGAGCCATCTGCGTCGGTCCGCGCATCGGCAAGTACTCCCCCGACGGCAAGCCTCTCGCCATTCCCGGACACAACATTCCTCTGGTGGCCCTCGGCGTGTTCATCCTGTGGTTCGCCTGGTTCGGATTCAACTGCGGCTCCACCACCACTCCCGACGGCACCGTGGGCTACATTGCCGTGAACACCTGCCTTTCCGCCTGCACCGGCTTCGCCGCCTCCATGCTGACCATCTGGTTCATGACCGGCAAGCCCGATCCTTCCATGGCCATGAACGGCGTTCTGGCGGGGCTTGTGGGCGTCACCGCCGGCTGCTTTGAAGTTTCTCCCGTGGGCTCCATCTTCATCGGCATCATCTGCGGCATAGTGGTGGTCCTCTCCATCCTCTTCGTCGACCAGAAGCTCCACATCGACGATCCTGTGGGCGCGGTTTCCGTGCACGGCGTGTGCGGCTTCCTCGGCACGGTGCTCGTCGGACTCTTCGCCGCTCCCGGCTACGGCTCCAACGTCGGTCTGCTCTACGGCGGCGGCTTCCATCTGCTGCTTGTCCAGCTGCTCGGCGCCGTGAGCGTGGGCGCATGGGCCTTCATTACCGGACTTTGCGCCTTCAAGCTCGCCGACAAGCTCATCGGCCTGCGCGTGAGCCGCGAAGTGGAACTCAAGGGTCTGGACATCACGGAACACGGAACCGACGTCTACAGCGGCTTCCAGATCTTCTCCAACGAGTAGTCCGACCACACCAAGAATCATCAGGAGCAGAACATGAAACTCGTAGTTGCCTATATACGCCCGGAATGCCTGGGCGCCGTCAAGCAGGAACTGTACGCTCAGGGACTTTACAGCATGTCCGTGACCAACATCCTCGGTTCCGGCCGCCAGAAGGGCTATGTGGAAATGTATCGCGGCGTCGCCACGGAAGTGACGCTTCTCAAGAAGGTGCGCATAGAACTCTGTCTGCACGAAGATGACGTGCACAAGACCATGGACGCCGTTTCCAGAGGCGCAACCACCGGCCATGAAGGTGACGGCATCATCTATGTCGTGGACGTCCTTGAAAGCCGGAGAATACGCACCGGCGACGAACTGTAGACGGTTTTCCTCCCCGTCCGACGGCGCATCCTGAACCTCTCAAGTCCGTCGGAAATCCAAGACTGCAGCGTCGTACGGCCCCTTCTCCTCCTCAGGGCCCCAAAGCGCCGGAGCATGAAAATCCCCCCATGCTCCGGCGCTTCCTTTGTCTCCGTTCTCCGGCTCCGCCCGCAGGAGACGCCCTTTTCCCGGGCGTCAGAGCTCTCCGCAGGACGACGGGAACAGAAACGCCGTCCTCCAAAGCCGCCTAGGTCGCCGGATAGCCCACGGGCTGAATCATGTAGCCCTTCCAGCCTTCGGGCAGAGGCAGCCTTCCATCCAGACGGTCCGTCTCCTGCGCCTTCATCACGTCGGCAAGTCCGGCGGAAGCGCAATACAGCGCCACGTTTTCGTGCATGGAGTCCATATGGAAGGGAGGGGGAATGCGCGCTCTCCTGAGCCGTGTGCAGGAGCACCATGGGCGCGCCGTCGTCATGCCGCTTCAGAAAGTCCCCCTGAAGCACCGGCTCAAGCACGTTCTGTCCCTCATCGTTCGGCATTCTGACAGGAAGACTCTTGAACGTCCAGCCGCCGGACCGGCATTTCCGCAGAGGCTCCGATCAACGGGAGCAGACGCATACTTTCTGCAAAGACCGGGGCAAAGATATCGGAAGCATTCCGGCAGAACGCTCCGGTCGAGTCTTCCCGCACTCGACATTCTACAAGATTTTCCGGGCCGCCCTTCCGCCCCGGGGTCCCTTCCCTTCATTGACGGGCGCAGGAAGGGAATGATAGTCTGAAAAAAATTTTCGCGTTTTCTCCTCATGCTTCGGGAAAACGTGCGGAGAGCTTACATGCAGCAGAAAGAACTTGTGGAATTCATCGCCAAATCGCTGGTGGACAACCCCGATCAGGTTTCCGTGCGCGAAACCGAAGGGGAACAGGCCTCCACGCTGGAACTTTCCGTGGCCAGAGACGACCTCGGTAAGATCATCGGCAAGCAGGGACGCACGGCGCGGGCCATCCGCACCCTTCTGGGCGCCGTGTCCGCCAAAACCAAGAAACGCGTCGTTCTGGAAATTCTCGAATAATGCCTGCCTCCTCTCTCGTAGTTCTGGGGCGGCTCACCAAGCCCCACGGCGTCAAAGGCGACATTCGCGTGGACTACTACGCCGACTCCGCCGAACTTCTGGAAAAGCCTCTCATGCTGCGCGCCGGACGCTTTGCTCCGCGGCCCGTGCGCATACGCGAATGGCATCTGTGGAAGGATCAGCTCATTCTCAGCATCGAAGGCTGCAACGACCGCTCGGCGGCCGAGCGGCTGCGCGGTCAGGAACTGCTCATCGACGCGTCCTTCCTGCCCGAGGCCGACGAGGACGAACCGTATCTGCGCGATCTCATCGGCCTTTCCGTGCGCCTTGAAGACGGCACGCTCGTCGGCGAACTGGAAAACGTGGACTTCCCCGCAGGACAGGAAATGTGGGTCATCCGCGCGCCGGAGGAAGAGGGAGGCTACGAAATTCTCTTCCCCGCCGTGCCTGAGTTCGTGCTCGACGTCGATCTTTCCGCCGAAACGGCCACCATCGCTCCGCCGGAAGGTCTGCTCGACCTGTACCGCGAAGGCGCTTCGTCTGAGACTCCCGACGACGGTCAGGACGACAAGGACGCGGAAGACGATTCCTCCCGCAAGGCTTGATCAGTCATGCGCTACAATCTCGTCACGCTTTTTCCCGAGTGGTTCGACTCGCCCCTTTCCAGCGGTCTCATGGAAAAGGCCCGCGAAGCGGGCATCGTGGAATTTTCCTTCGCCAACCCGCGCGACAAGTCCACGGACCGGCACCATTCCGTTGACGACCGCCCCTACGGCGGCGGCCCGGGCATGGTGCTCATGCTCGACCCGCTCGTGCGCACGCTGCGCTCCCTTGCTCCCTGCAACGGAAAGAAGGGACGCCTCATCGTCCTTACCCCTGCCGGCCGTCCCTTCACGCAGGCTTTTGCCCGGGAACTGGCAAAAGAAGAGGAAATCACGCTTGTCTGCGGCCGCTATGAAGGCTTCGACGCGAGGCTCTTCGATCTTCTGCCCGTGGAGCCCGTGTGCGTGGGCGAAGCCGTGCTCAACGGCGGCGAAGCGGCCGCCCTTGCCGTCATAGAAGCCACGGCCAGGCTCCAGCCCGGTTTCATGGGCAAGGACGAATCGGGCGACGAAGAGAGCTTCAGCAACGGCCTTCTGGAATACCCGCAGTACACGCGTCCCGACGTCTTCGAGGGGCTGCGCGTGCCAGAGGTGCTTGAGGGCGGCAACCATGCGCTCATCGCCGCATGGCGGCGCGATCAGTCCGTGCTGGCCACCGCGAAGTACCGGCCGGACCTGCTCGATCACGCCGTGCTCACGCATCACGACAGGCAGGTGCTGCGCGCCGAACCGAGGTTCCGCCCCGGCAAGAATCTTCACGTGGCCCTGCTTCATCACCCGGTCCGATTAAAAAATCGGAAAACGGGCACAACGTCTTTGACAAATCTCGACATTCACGATATAGCACGAATTTCCCGCACCTATGGGATCAGTGGATTCTTCGTGGTCACGCCGCTGGAGGATCAGCGCAGACTCTTGGCAACACTGCTCTCTCATTGGACGGAAGGGCCGGGGCTGTCGTTCAATCCCGACAGAGCCGAGGCCCTTCGACTGGTCAGGCCCGAGGAATCTCTGGAAAGCGCGATTGCGACGTTGACAACCGATCGCGGCCTGCCGCCCTTTGTGGTCGGCACCAGTGCCCAGCCTGTCCTAGATAAAAAACACCGGGAACGCCGGCCGGCGACCACCTTCGACGAGGTGCGGCGTCAGCTTGCGGACAGGCCCGTGCTCCTGCTTCTGGGAACCGGGCATGGCATTGCGCCTGAGGTGTTGGAGCAATGCGACGCCATCCTGCCGCCGCTGCGCTGGATGGACGAGTACAATCATCTTCCCGTACGCGCCGCCGCCGCCATCCTTCTGGACAGGCTCCTCGGCGATCGGGGATAAACACCATTTTCCTCAAGGAGAGTCCCCCTATGGATATCATCAAGCAGATCGAACGCGAACACATGCGCATGGACATCCCGTCCTTCAAGCCCGGCGACACCCTCAAGGTGTATCTGCGCATCGTTGAAGGCGAAAAGGAACGCATCCAGATGTTCCAGGGCAACGTGATCCGCATCCAGCGCGGCACCACCGGCGCCACCTTCACCATCCGCAAGATTTCCGACGGCGTCGGCGTCGAGCGCATCCTTCCCATGCACTCCCCCTTCATCGACCACATCGAAGTGGTGACCGAAGGCCGCGTGCGCCGCTCCCGCCTGTACTACCTGCGCGAGCTTCGCGGCAAGGCTGCCCGCATCAAGCCCCGCAACCGCTACTAAAATTCCGGCCCGGCTCTGCCCGGGCCTGCGTTTTGTGCAGACAAATCCCCTTCCGGCGCTTTCCGGCAGGGGATTTTGTCTATGAGGCCCGACTCTCCGGCCCGCTGCCCATACGAAGGTCTGCGCACGTCGTCTTTTCCAGGCGAAACGATCGTTCTCCTTTTCCGCGGAAAAGACCTGCGCCTCCTTCAGTCCCGCGAATCCTCACTTTTCTTTCAGGTGATCCATGGCCAGATCCCGCAAAAAAGCCGTCGTCATTGAACAGGGCATGCTTTTCAGCGCTCCCGAATCGCAGCAGATGCTTACCGCAGGAACCGACGAAGCCGGGCGCGGCTGTCTGGCCGGACCGGTCGTAGCCGGAGCCGTCATCTTCGCCGACGGCTTCGATCTCATGGGCCTCGACGACTCCAAGGTGCTCAGACCCGAGGAACGCGACCGCCTTGCCGAGGAAATACGCTCGCTTGCCGTAGGCTGGGGCATAGGCCTCGCATGGATGAACGAAATTTCCCGCATCAACATTCTTCAGGCCTCGCTCATGGCCATGACGCGTGCCGTGGCCGCCATGCGCGTGCGCATGGGCGCGAAGGAAAAAAGCGTGCCCGCACGCCTGCTCATCGACGGCACGCAGATCATACCTCCTCTCTATTTCCGACAGTTCGGCATTCCCCTGCCCGAGCAGGAAGCCGTGGTGGACGGCGACGCCAAAGTCCCCTCCATATCCGCGGCGTCCGTGCTGGCCAAGACCTTCCGCGACGAGCTCATGACAAGGCTCGACGCACGCTGGCCGGAATACGGCTTTGCAAGGCACAAGGGCTACGGCACAAAGGAGCACAGGGAAGCGCTGAAAAAGTACGGACCGTGTCCTCTGCACAGGCTCGACTTTCGCGGCGTCCTGCCGCCGAAGGTGCAGGAACAGGGATGGCTGTGCTGAACCTTCTCAGACGGCGAAAAAAAAGCGCCGACCCCGCGCCGTCTCCTCTTTCCGGCTGCGCAAGAACCGGAGCGGAGGGGGAAGAGGCGGCCGCCGCCATGCTGAAGTCCATGGGCTGGCGCATTGTGGATCGCAACTGGCGCAGCGGTCATCTTGAGCTCGACATTGTGGCTGAAGATGGCGGAACTCTCGTGTTCGTGGAGGTGAAGACCCGCACGAAAGGCGGAATGCAGCGCCCCTTCGAGGCCCTCACCGCCGTCAAGAAGGAAAGGCTCGTGCGCGCCGCACAGGCATGGATGGCCGCCCATGACGCATGGGGCACGCCCTGCCGTTTCGACCTTGCCTGCACGGAACGTTCGTCAGGAACCTACCAAACGGAGCTGATACGAAATGTCATCGAATACGCAGATTACGGAGCCCGGCACGCTGTGGGTGGTGGGAACTCCTCTTGGCAACCCTGGTGATCTTTCCCCCCGTGCCCGCGCCTGTCTGGAAGAAGCGGACCTTGTTCTTGCCGAAGACACCAAGCGCGAAGGCCTCGCCTGCGCCCGCTGGGGCGTCACCGTGCGCCGCTTCATGAGCTATCACGACCACAACGAAAAAGAGAAGGCCGACTCCGTGCTGGCAATGCTGCGCGAGGGAAAGAACATCGCGCTCATTTCCGACGCCGGCATGCCCGTCATGGCCGATCCCGGCTATGTGGTCATACGCGCCTGCCGCGAGGCGGGACTTCCCGTTTCCGTCGTTCCCGGCCCCTGCGCTCCCGTCACCGCTCTCGCCGGCTCCGGCATTCCTCCCCAGCCCTTCGTCTTCTTCGGCTTTCTGCCCCGCAAGCGTTCCGATCAGGAAAACACGCTTGCGCCCTACGCCGCCATTCCCGCCACGCTGGTCTTCTTCGAACGCAAGGACAGACTTGAAGAAACCCTCAAAAACGCCCTGGCCCTTCTCGGCCCGCGGGAAGTGTGCATAGCACGCGAACTTACCAAAACGCATGAGGAGTATCTGCGCTTCCGCCTCGAAAGCCTCCCCGATCTTTCCGGCATTCTGGGCGAAGTCACCGTCGTGGTCGGCCCGCCGGAGCAGTCCGCGCGCAGCAGCCGTGACGACGTTCTTGCGCTCATCGAGGAGGAACGCCCTCTGGGCGGAGCTCCCCGCGCCGTGGCGCGCCGCGTGCAGTCGCGCTCCCGGGGATGGACCACGGGCGAAATATACGCCCTCATTTCCGGCATGAAAGACTGAGCCCGCAAAAGCCGTCGTCCACGCGTGCGGAGTTTTTTCCGCCTTCTTGCAGGACGACGGCTTGTATGGTACTCAGCCAGTGAATTCTTTGGGAAAAATCCTCTGCCTTCCTCCCGTCTTCTTCTTTTTTATGCAGAGAAATCTCTTTTCCCCATTCTTGTCCTCAGGAGCATCCCCATGGCCGACACGCCGCGCATCGACAACCGCAAAGCCCGTCAGTATTACGAATTTCTTGAATTTTTTGAAGCGGGCATCGTTCTTACCGGTCCGGAAGTAAAAAGCATCCGCGCCGGACAGGTCAGCTTCGGCGACAGCTTCGTCGAATGCCGCGAGGGAGAAGCCTTCGTCGTGGGCATGCGCATCGCCCCCTACGCTCGCGGAGGCTACGTCCTTCAGGATCCGGACCGTGACAAGAAGCTTCTGGTCCATCACCGCGAAATCCAGCTGGTCACCACGCGCATCG
>NZ_CAJJIC010000028.1 GCF_905187505.1 uncultured Mailhella sp. | reverse complement strand
TCCGCGACAGGATAGTGCTGGCGACGAAGTTTTCTCCGCTGCTGCTTCCCGGGCAGAACGTGCCGGAAGGCAAGCTGAGCCGAAGAGGCGTGCGCCGGGCCGTTGAGGATTCCCTGCGTCGCCTGCATACGGACTGCATCGACATATACTACGAGCATCGGGTGCCCGAGGGAAGCTGTGTGGAGGACGTGGCGCTTTGGATGGGAGAGCTCATAAAGGAGGGCAAGATTCGCGGATGGGGGCAGTCGCAGCCTTCCGAGGAGCAGATGCGCCGGGCTCATGCGGTCACGCCGCTTACGGCCGTGCAGAGCGAGTATTCCATCATGGAGCGCATGTTTGAAAAGGATGTCATTCCCGCCTGTGAGGAACTCGGCATAGGATTTGTGGCCTTTTCTCCGCTGGCCAGCGGTTTTCTGAGCGGCCGGTGCTCCGTGAACGATACTTATGAGGGAGACGACGTGCGACGCGTCATCACCCGTTTTTCCCGCGAAAACATGCTGGCCAGTCAGCCGCTGACGGAACTTCTTTCACGCTTTGCCGGGGAAAAGAAGGTTACGCCCGCACAGCTTTCCCTGGCCTGGATGCTGCATGGACGCAATTTCGTCGTTCCCATTCCCGGCATGAGAAGCGAAAAGCGCATTGAGGAAAATCTTGGTGCTGCGGATGTGGAACTCACGGACGAGGAGTTTGCCGCTCTTGAGAAGGCTCTTTCGGGCATGGTGATACACGGCAACAGAACGGACGAAGACATAGAGCGTCTCGGCACGGTAAGGGCGCAGTAGCCTGGGAGGACGCACCGTAGAGAGGGCCTGTCGACATCGGCAGAGGCGACTGTACCGGGCCGGAAAATCCTGCAGCAGGCACAATCGGGCAAGAAGTGAAGAGGATCGTATCTGGAGGCCTGCGCGGTTCCTGCTATTCTGATCATGAAGCCGGAAGGCTGAGAATGCGGATGGCCTCGACGCGTTGCCGTACGACGGCATGGACAGGCATTTCATGTTAAATCGCCATGGTGAAGGAAGCGTTTTCTTCACCGGCAAGGGAGTTCTCTTATGAAGAAAGTCGGCGCTCTTGGAACCATGCTTCTTGCGGGAATGACCATGTTCTCTTCTTCCGTGGCCCTTGCCGCTTCGGAAGAAGTTCTCGACAGACGAGCCGCAGCAGCAAGGAACATGCAGAAGATCCTCGGAACGGAATCGTCTTCGCTCTCCGCCACCGATCCTGAGTTCGCCGCCATGCGCGACAGACTTCTCTACGGAGAAATAGCGGATCACGGCACGCTTTCCGACGCACAGCGGGAACTCATCACGCTGGCGGTGCTTGTTGCCGGTCAGACGCTGGATGACTTCAAAACGCACGTGGCCGCTGCGCTTCGCGTGGGTGCGAGCCCCGTGGAGATACGCGAGGCCGTGTACCAGTGCGCGCCGTACGTGGGCTTTTCCCGCGCCGAAGCCGCGCTTCGCCTCATGAACGAGGCATTCACGCAGCAGGGCATTGCCCTTCCTCTGGAAGCGCAGGGCACCGTGACGGAGCAGACGCGCTATGCCGACGGCCTGGCCGTGCAGAAGTCCATTTTCGGCGAAGCCATAGACACCATGCATGAAAACTCGCCGGAAGATCAGAAGGCCATTGTTCAGAACTATCTTTCCTCCTGGTGCTTCGGCGACATCTACACCAGAAAGGGTCTCGATCTGAAGATGCGGGAACTTCTGACATTCTCCGTCATCAGCGCCTTCGGCGGATGCGATGCGCAGGTTCGTTCCCATGTGCAGGGCAATCTTGCCGTGGGCAACACCAGAGAGAATCTGATCGACGCGCTGGCCCAGAGCCTTCCCTACATCGGCTTCCCGCGCACGCTGAACGCCCTTGCCTGCGTGAACGCCGTCGCGCCCGCCGCATCGTCGAAGTAGGCTCCTTTCTTTTCATCCGCGCGGGCTCATCCCCGCGCTTTTCCTCCTGCCCGCACAAAGACGGACAGTCTTTTCTTACACGCTTTTTCCGGCGGATTCAGTCCGTCCGGCCCTTGCTGGGAGCATGCCCATGAAAAAGGAACATTACGCATTGCTTGAATCGCACATTCAGCGTGACGGCGGTCTTTCGACCACAAGGCGCACCTTCATGAAGACGCTTGTTCTCGGAGCGTTTGCGGCCGCCGCGCCCGCGCTTTTTTCCAGAACCGCTTTTGCCGCTCAGGCGGGAGGAGACAACGTGCTCATCATTTATTTTTCTCATTCCGGCAATACCCGCAGACTGGCGGGCTTCATTCATGACCGCGTGGGCGGCAGAATGATCGAACTCAAGACCGCAAAGCCCTATCCCGAAGACTATGACGCCGTTGTGGACGAAGCCAAAAGGGAGCAGGAGGCGAACGCCCGTCCCGCCATCACCACCACGCTTGACGGACTCGACAAGGTGGACACCGTGTTCATCGGCTATCCCAACTGGTGGGGCACGCTGCCCATGCCCTTCTTCACGCTGCTTGAGCGTTACCCCATGGCGGGAAAGACCGTGATTCCGTTCTGCACCCACGAGGGCAGCCGCTTCGGGCGCAGCGAAAGAGACCTGCGCAGTCTTTGCCCGCAGGCCCGTCTGCTGGAGGGCTTCGAGGTGCGCGGCTCCCGTGTTTCCGGTGCGGAAAAGGCCGTGTCCGAATGGCTGAACGGCCTCGGCCTGACGGCGGCCCGGTAGCTGACCCCCTCTTCCAGCCATGGACAGGGGCCGCCTTTCGCGCCAGCCGGGGGATGTTCCCCCGGCTCCCGGAAGGGGAGCCGTCCTGCCGCGGCAGAGGGGCAGGACGGATCGCATTCTCTGCCGGAAGAGCGTTCCGGGCAGACGGGAAAGTTGCCGTCCGCTTTTTCCTCGGCATGAAAAAAAGCCCCGTTTCCGGGGCCTTTTTCATGCCGTTTGCCGGATCAGGACAGACCCGACGTCGTTCTTCTCCGGTTCATGTCCCGAAGCGGCGGTTCGCCGAACACCCTCTTGTACTCTCTGTTGAACTGCGTCACGCTTTCGTAGCCCACGCGCATCGCCGCGCTGGAAGCACGTTCATGTTCCAGAAGCATGAGTCTCTGCGCCTCGTAAAGGCGCAGCTGCTTCTGATACTGAAGGGGACTGAGTCCCGTGAGCATCTTGAAGTGGCGGTGCAGGTTGGAGGCGGACATGTTGACCTGTCGGGCCAGCGTTTCCACACGGAGAGGATGCCTGTAGTTTTCGCGTATCCAGTGGATGGCCTGCACTATCTGGTTGTTCTGCGTGCCCGGGGTGTTGAGCTGACGCAGCAGGCCGCCGTGCGGGCTGATGAGCAGAAGGTAGTGGAGTTCGCGCAGCATCATGGGTGCGCGGAAGGGAATCTGGTCAGGTTTTTCCAGAAGCGTGACGAGGCGAAGGAACATTTCCGAAATGTCGGCGTCCGCATCCGCTACGGACACGCTGGGACTCTCTTCGTCGCGGGGCGCGAGAGCGTCCTTCATTTCCATGGCGAGGGAGGCGAGGAGCTTTCTGTCGAGGTACAGATACACGAACAGAAAAGGTCGTTCCGGCGTCGGCTTTTCCACATAGGAGGCGATGGGCATGTCGACGCCCGCCACCACGGACTGTCCTTCGGCGTACACGTATTCCTTCCCGGCCATGAGGGAGTGCTTCGTTCCCTGAACCACGAGTCCGACCAGAGGCTTTTCAAAGCACTGTTCGGGCGTGCCGCTCTCCTCGCGGCGGACGAGGAACAGGCCGTCTATGGCGGTGGAAACGACGCGGGGGCCGTCCAGATGGTGAAGCAGCTTTTCCTTCAGTTCCTGCTGCAGCCTTGCTGTGGGTTCGTTCGACATGGAAGCATGACCTCCGCTGCCTGATGACTGTCTGGGCGGCTTGCGCCGCGAAAGTATTTCGGACGGATGTCCGACACGGGAAAGGGGCCGTGCAGAGGTGGGAATCAGGTCAGATTTTCCCACCAGCGGGGAAAGGCCGGCATGGTCTGATCGAGAGGGACGACCTCGCCGATGACGGGCGTGACCAGCGAAAAGTTTTTGTCCGCCGCGGCTGCGGCCACGCGCCGGAAGGGATCGTCCCAGGAGTGGTACGCCAGCGAGAACTTGCCCGCGTGCGCGGGAAGAAGCGCTTTGGTTCCCATGTCCTGCGCCGCCCGCACCGCTTCTTCCGGCGTCATGTGTATGTACTTCCAGCGTTCGTTGTACTGGCCGCAGTCGAGCAGCGCCAGATCCGGCGTGCCGAATGTCTGAGCAATGTCGGCAAAGTGCGGGCCGTAGCCGCTGTCGCCGCTGAAGAAGACGCGACGTTCCGCCGATTCCAGCATGAAGCCCGTCCACAGGGTTCTGTTCCTCGTGAGGGAACGGCCGGAGTAGTGGCTTGCCGTGGTGAGCGTGACGCGTACGTTTTGGCCCATGTCCACGCTGTCGCCCCAGTCGGCCTCGTGCACGACGCTTCGGGGAAAGCCCCATCGTCTGAAATGTGCGCCCGTGCCGAGTCCGCAGACCACCATCTTCGTTTTTTCCTTCAGCGCCATGACGGTGGGATGGTCCAGGTGATCCCAGTGATCGTGGGAGATGAGCAGACAGTCGAGGGGAGGAAGGTCGCGCGCCGTGACGGGAGTTGTCCCGGCAAAGGCCCGTGTGCTGAAGGAGACCGGCGCGGCATGATCGCTGAACACCGGGTCGATGAGAAGTTTCTTTCCGCCGAGCTGGAGAAAAAAGCTGGAATGACCGAGCCAGATCACCGCGTCTCCTGCGGGGGAAAGAGCGGCGAAGTCGGGCGTGCGGGAAGGCACGGGACGCGGGGGGGCGGGGTCGGTCTTCTTTTCCACGAGGGAACGGATGAGCGCTCCGGCAAAGCTGCTGCCGTCGCTGAGCACGGGCCGGGGAATGAGATTGCGGAACTCTCCGTCGACATAGTGCGGAGAGAGGAGAATGCGCCGCATATCCTCCCCTTCGGGCAGCGCCCCGAACTGCTCCTGCCTGAGAAAAGTCAGCGTTCCTCCGGCTCCGGCAACGACGGCCGCGCCTGCCAGCATGCCGAGAAAAGAGCGTCGGTTCATCGTCCGCCCGCTCCCTCTCCGCGCAGACTGAGTCCGAGCCGGTAGGCCTGTTCGGGGAAGGGCGTATTGTTTATGGAGCCTTCGAGCCATACGCCGGGGGCGACGACGCGCCCCGCATCCTTCCAGCCGAGGTACTCCAGAAGCACGTCGTAATGGGTGAGAATGGGACTCTCGTCCCGTTTCGAGTGATTGGCGTAGGTCATGAGCAGCACGGCCTGCTTTCTCACGTGGATGGAACCGTTGATGGCGTAGAAGCGGTCGATGACGGCCTTGAGCTGTGAGGATATGCCGAAATAGTACATGGGGGTGACGAAGGCCACGAGATCGGCCCCGACGATGTGATCGCGCACGAAGGAAAAGTCGTCGTCGAACATGCAGGGGCCGTTCATGCCGCAGCTGTTGCAGCCGGTGCAGGCATGAACGTTGCTGTGCGCGGCGTCGAAGCGTGCCACGCGGTGACCGGCCGCTTCAGCGCCTCTTGTGAAGTGGTCGGCGAGAGTGTTGGAATTGCCGTGCATCCGGGGACTTCCGGTAAGAACCAGTATGTTCATCCCGAGCTCCTTGTCGTGTTCTGCGGCGACGGAGGAGGAGACGCGCAGCAGGGCGTCTCCCGCCGCGGCGGCCGTCGCCATGAGGGATGTTCTGATAAAGCTGCGTCGATTCATCCGAATCTCCTTCTTGCGTCTGCGGGAAGGACGGGCGGCATGTCCGCCTTGTTGTCGTACGATATCGTCGGAGGGGGAATCGCTGCTAGATACTATCCTTTCGATTAATTGCCCGATCCTTTCAAAACGGGAAGAAACGCAACGCGCAAGAAAAGAAAAGCGCCGCCCGGAGGCGGCGTTTTCTGCTCAGGAGGATACCTTTTGTCCGCCGTTGAAAAAGACGGGAGGGACGACGGACAAAAGGCGGGAAAAGGTCAGGCCGTGACGGCCGCGCAGTTTTTTTCCATGTATTCGTCGTATTCCCGGCGCAGGGTTTCCACAAGCTCGTGCACGGAGACGATGCCGTTCACTCTGGCCACGTTGGCGCCGCAGAACACGAAGCCCTTGTCGAGATTGCCCTTCATGGCGTTGATGAGCGCCGAGGAAATGCAGTAGGGCGTCGTGGAGGGATCGCAGGTCTTGATGCAGTGGAACACGCATTTGAACGGCTTTTTCCTGCCTTCGCGCGCCGATTCGATGAAGTCGTTTCTGAGGGCCCGCCCCGGCATGCCCACGGGACTGTGGATGATGGTGACGTCCTCCTCCTTCGCGTTCACGTAGGCCTGCTTGAAGCGGATGTCGGCGTCGCATTCGTCGGTGGCTACGAAGCGGGTGGCCATCTGCACGCCGGAAGCGCCGAGAGAGAGCATTTTCGCGATGTCCGCTCCGCTGAACACGCCGCCGCCGGCAATGACGGGAACGGCACGTCCGGCCTTGTCTTCCAGCGCCTTTGCCGCATCGACCACGCCGGAAACCAGATTTTCGAGCGCGAAGGATTCATCGAAGATGTGCTCTTCGGAAAAGCCGAGATGCCCTCCGGCCTTGGGGCCTTCGAGCACGAAGGCGTCGGGAATGAGACCGGTCTTGTGCATCCATTTCTTGGCTATGAGCGTGGCGGCGCGGCCGGAGGAGACGATGGGCACGAGCTTGGTGCGGAATTCCTCCTTTTTCTGCGCGCAGGCCTCCAGAAAGATCTTCGGCAGATCCATGGGAAGTCCGGCGCCGGAAAAGACGACGTCGGCGCGGGATTCGATGGCGGTGCGCACCATTTCGGCAAAGGTGGTGAGCGCGACCATGACGTTCACGCCTATGATGCCCTTCGTGGCGGCCCGGGCCTTTTCGATTTCCCGGCGCAGCGCGCGCACGTTGGCTTCCACGGGATTGGAGGCCACGTCGGGCTCGCGCATGCCCACCATGGCGCCGGCAATGACGCCTATGCCGCCTTCATTGGCCACGGCGGACGCCAGGCCGGAAAGAGATATGCCAACGCCCATGCCGCCCTGAACGATGGGCGTGCGGGCGACAAGGTCACCTATTTTCAACGAGGGGAAAGACATGAAAAACCATCCTTCCGATCTCCGGGAAGGGAGACGGAGTTGTTCGTTATAAAGAGCTCGTCCTTAAGAGCGGGACCATTGTAAAACCCCTTTTGACTTATGACAAGGGGGGAAGCGAAAATGCAGTTATTACCGGATAAGCGTTAAAAGTCGTCAGTTCAGACGGTTAGTTATAAATTTAATGGTATTTTCAAAAAAAGGACGGAAAATTTTTTGATGCGTTCAAAAACGTCTTTCCCGGTGGAAAAGCGGTGCAGAAGCGTTTCGTGCCCCGCAGTGTTACGTTTATGTGACAATCAGGTGCGTCATTCCTTCGCGTCCTATTTCAGCAGAATCGTGTGAAGGGAGCGTCCTTGCGTCGGACGGACGTGTCGGGACAGCTGTGTGCCGGCTCCGGCGGGACCGGCGTCTGCCGCGCCCTTGCCTGTGCCTCGGCCTGTGGTGCGGACTTTTGCGTTCCTTCGGCGGGAGAAATCGACGGTTATGGACTCTTTGCAGCTTTTGGCGTAAGGAAGAAGGCTATGCCGACGGCAGGACCCGAGGCGTAACGGAAAAACAGGATATGCGTGTGAAATCGTCCTTTGCGGAAACGCTGGCCTTTGACGACGCCTCTCTGGCCAGTCAGCTTTTCGGCCCCCTGAATGCCCATCTGGAACTTATTGCCGACGCTTCCGGCGCGGATCTGCAGACCCGCGGAACGGAACTGACCGTGAGCGATCCGCGTCCGGCGCAGCGGGAACTTCTGCTCAATCTTTTCACGCAGGGGTACGGGCTTCTGCGCAGCGGGCACACCCTGCGCGGGGAAGATCTGCTTCAGGGCTACGAGGAGCTTTTGCGCAATCCCCGCGCCGACATAAGCAGAATGTTCCGCGAGGCGAGCGTCATCGTCTCCCCCCGCAAGAGCATCATTGCTCGCAACACCGCGCAGCGGCAGTATATGGAGCTTCTGCGGCGCAATGAGCTCGTGTTCGCCACGGGGCCCGCGGGCACGGGCAAGACCTATCTTGCCGTGGCCATGGCCATTTCCATGCTCGCCGCCAAAAGGGTGAAGAAGATCGTGCTCACCCGGCCCGCCGTGGAGGCTGGCGAAAAGCTCGGATTTCTGCCCGGCGACATGGAAGACAAGGTGAATCCCTACCTGCGTCCGCTCTACGACGCGCTCAGCGACATGCTCGGCCCCCAGGGATTTGCGCAGAAGCAGGAGTCCGGAGTCATCGAAGTCGCGCCGCTGGCCTTCATGCGCGGACGCACGCTCAACGACGCCTTTCTCATTCTCGACGAGGCGCAGAACACCACGCGCGAGCAGATGAAGATGTTCCTCACCCGCATGGGCTTCGGTTCCCGGGTGGTGGTCACCGGCGACGTGACCCAGATAGACCTTCCCCCCGTCAACAGAGCCTTTCTGCGCGAGGGAGAAAAGGAAGGGGAAACGCGTTCGGGACTCGTGCACGCCCTGAAGGTGCTCGAAGGCGTGCGTGGCGTGGCCTTCCATCATTTCCACAGTTCCGACGTGGTCCGTCATCCGCTGGTGGGCCGTATCGTGGAAGCCTACGACATTTATGAAAAAAACTAGGAAGAAATCGCCGGTCAGCGTTTCCCAGCTTCTGGGACACTCCCGTTCCATGTTCCTGCATCATCATCACGACTGGGGGCTTCTGTCCCTGGCCGCGGCGCTGGTGTTCATGTCGCTTCTGTGCGCGGTTCAGCCCGGCCGCACGTCCCGCGTGGTGTATCCCGCAGGCGAAATCGCCGCGCACGACGTGGTTTCCGACAGGGATCTGCTCGTGGAGGACCCGCAGGCCACGCAGCTGCGCCGCGACAGGGCGCTTGCGCTCCAGCCCATGGTCTTCGACATCGACAAGAAGGCCATGGAGAGCTTCCGGGAAGAGAGTCTCGGGCTTCTGGACGAGATCAACAAGCGCGGGCTGGACAGCGCTGGCCTCGAGAACGTGCGCCGAGCCTTCAACGAACGGCATCTTTCCGACGTTTCTTCCTCTTCCTTCCGTCTTCTCACCGCGTCCTACGTGCAGGAATACCTGCTCGGCACGCTCATCCCGTGGATGGAGTCCACGCTCGCAAACGGCGTCATCGCCGACATGAGGCAGATAGCCAACACCGACAACGCCGTCATCGTGCGCGACCTCGACAGCGGCACGGAGATTCTGCGCACGCAGGCCGGGGGACTCAAGGATCTGCGATCGTTTCAGGTGGCGCTCGGCCGCAAGCTGCGCGCCGAGGGAAAGCTCAATTCCCGCGTCAAGATAGCGCTTCAGGAAATCATGCCGCTCATGGTGGTGCCCTCGCTTGCCGTGAATCAGGAAGTGACGAATCAGCGCAACGAGGAAATGCTTGCCGCCGTGGAGCCCGTGTTCTACAAGGTCCAGCCCGGCGAAGTGCTTGTGCGCGCGGGCGACATGGTCACCCACGAACAGCAGATCAAGCTTCAGGCACTGTTCCGTGCCACGCCCGGCGTGGTGGACTGGCACGTGTTCGGCGGCTGCGTGGTGCTGGGCGTCTTTCTGCTGCTCGGTCTTTTCATCACGCCGAGCGGCAACAAGGGCACGGTGCTGCGCACCAAGGACCAGAATCTCATAGCGCTGCTTCTCGTGGTGTTCGGCGTGGCGGCCTGGTGCACCATGTACGTGCTTGTGGCCGCAGCTTCGGCCTCCACGGCGCACATTCTCGCCTTCGCCTTCCCCGTGGCGGGCGGTACCGGCGTGGCCGCGCTCATCTTTGCCGCGCGCCGCTACTGCACCGTGGGCCTCATGCTCTCCTTTTTCGCCACGGTCATATTCCGCGGCGACATTGCGCTGTTCTTCTTCTATTTCATGTCGTCCATGACCAATACCTGGCTCGTGCTGCGCTCGCAGAACCGGCAGGATGTCATATGGGGCAGCGTTCCCCTGCTTCTCTGGATGCTTCTGACAGGCTTCGGAGCGGCGCTTTTCATCCATTTTGAATGGGCGCAGCTGCCGCTTCTTCTGCTTTCGCTCGTGTGCAACGCCGTGGGCTCGCTGTTTCTGCTCTTCGCCCTCAGCCCCGTGCTTGAAATGCTCATGGGCTACACCACGCGCTTCCGCATGATGGAGCTCATGAATCTTGAGCATCCGCTGCTTCAGGAACTCATGATGACCGTGCCGGGCACCTATCATCACTCCCTCGTGGTTTCAAACCTCGTGGAAGCCGGAGCCGCGGCCATAGGCGCCAACAGTCTTTTGTGCAAGGTGGGAGCGCTCTATCACGACATCGGCAAGATCTCCCGGCCCGAATATTTCGTGGAAAACCAGTTCGGCGGTCCCAATCCGCACGACAAGCTTTCTCCGGCCATGAGCGCGCTCATCCTTTTCTCCCATGTGAAGCAGGGTGCGGAACTTGCGGAGGAATACCACCTCGGCCGCGAGATCACCGACATCATCGTGCAGCATCACGGCACGCGCGGGGCCATGTATTTCTACAACAAGGCCCTGCAGATGGGCGAGAATCCGCGCCTCCAGGATTATTCCTACCCCGGTCCGAGGCCGCAGACCAAGGAGGCCGCCATCGTCATGCTGGCCGACTCCGTGGAAGCTTCGAGCCGCACGCTGGTGGATCCCACGCCCGCGCGCATCCGCGCCCACGTCACGAAGATAGTGAAGGGCGTGTACGCGGAAGGGCAGCTTGACGAGTCCGACCTCACCTTCCGCGATCTCAACAAGCTCATCGACAGCTTCGTGCGCATCATCATCGGTCTTTTCCATCAGCGCATAGCCTACCCCGAGGAAAAGCCCGACCCGCACAGAAACGGCAGAAGGAGCGAGGAGGGCCGCCGTGAGGAGGCCGAGGAACTGAGGCCCGAATGGGTGATATCCTCCCCGCAGAAGCAGGCGAAGTCGTCCCGCACGGCATCCGGAGCGGAGGAGTCCGCATCGTCGTTTTGTGCGGAGGCAAAGGCGCGGGGCGCGTCTGAGGCGGGGGCGGAAGCGCACGTCGGATCGTCCGGGAAGGAAGAATCCGGCGGTACGGAGGGATCATCCTGCGACGCATGGAGCGAAGAAAGGCAGGAGAGCGCAGAAAAGGCGCCGACCGAAGACGCCGGAAACGGGGAGAAGGACGCATGAGCGGGATGACCGGAATCGTCGTGGAAATGCGCCGTCCCTGCCGCTTCTGCCGACGGGAATGGCTGGAACTTCTCCGCATCATGCGCGAGGCGGCGGACGAGGCGGGAATGCTGCCGTCGGAACCGAACGGCCCCCGCGCCCTGGAGAGCGCAAACGGGCGTGAGCCCGTGACGATGGTCGTGATGCTCATCGTGGCGGGCGACGGAGACATCGCCGACGTGAATCTTCGCAATCTCGGCTGCTCCGGCCCCACCAACATCCTGAGCTTTCCCGGCTGGGAAGGGGAACTGGGCACGCTTTTTCTCAGCGCCGACACGCTGGAGCGCGAAAGCGTGCTCTACGGGCAGGATGCGGCCGTGCACGCAAGACGGCTGCTCGCCCACGGCATGGGACACATCCTGGGCTTCGACCACGGGCCGGACATGGACGCGTTCTGCGCGTATCTGGAAGAATCCTGTCCGCTGCCGGGCAGGACGCAGGAATAGGCTCTTGACGTTCCGCCCTGCGTAGTACAAGCTGAAAAATCCTTTTCGTCATCAGGCGGGCCTTCCGAGCGAGCGGCCCGCACATCTCATATATCGGAGACAACATGGCCAGAATACAGAATGAACACCGTTGCGGCTGGGTCGCGCTCATGGGGCCGCCCAACGCAGGCAAGTCCACGCTGCTCAACGCCCTGCTCGGGCAGAAGATCAGCATCGTGACCTCCAAGCCGCAGACCACGCGCAGCCGCGTGGTGGGCATCATGTCGGAGCCGGGGGCGCAGGTCATCTTCATGGACACTCCCGGCGTGAACCATTCGCGCCAGCAGCAGCGCGGCCACCTCAGCAAGATGATGAGTCAGGCCGCCTGGCAGAGCATGGCCGCCGCCCATGCCGTCATGCTGGTGCTCGATTCGGAACTCTACATCCGCAGACCGGAATTTCTCGACCGCGACATACAGTCCCTGCGCGACGCTCTTGTCGATGACGATCGTCCCCTGCTCGTGGTGGTGAACAAGGTCGATCTGTTCCACGACAAGTCCCGCATGCTGCCGCTTCTGGTGAAGCTGCAGGAATATTTCCCCCGGGCGGAAGTCTTCCCCATGTCCGCGCTGACCAAGGACGGCCTCGACGAGCTCAAGAAGATCATCACGGGCATGATGCCCGAAGGCGAGTCGCAGTTCCCCGAAGATCAGCTTTCCACCGCGCCCACGCGCTTTCTTGCCGCGGAAATCGTGCGCGAAAAGGTGTTCGAGCGTCTGCGTCAGGAGGTGCCCTACACCACGGCCGTGGACATCGAGGCCTGGGAGGAGGATCCGGAGCGCGACCTTACCATCATTCACGCGGTCATCTTCGTGCAGCGTCCCTCGCACAAGGCCATGGTCATAGGCCGGGCCGGCGCGACCATCAAGGAAATCGGCACGGAGGCCCGCCGGGACATTCAGAAGCTCATCGGCGGCAAGGTGCATCTCCAGCTCTGGGTCAAGGTGAAGGACAACTGGGCGGAGGACACCGAGCTGCTCCACGACCTTGGTCTGGAAGAAGATTAGCATGTTGGGGGTCGCCTTCGGGCGGCCCTTTTCGCGCAGACACATTGAACGCCCGAAGGGGCGAAAGGCTGGATGAACATGACGTTGCTGGAAGAACGCTGGAGAGGAGTGCTGGACAACATGGCCGAGGCCGTGAAGAGAGCCGGACGCAGGGAGGGCAGCGTGCGCCTCGTGGCGGTGTCGAAGTTTCATCCCGCGTCGGACATTGCCGAACTGTGCCGCCTCGGACAGAAGGATTTCGGTGAAAACTACATTCAGGAAGCCCGGGCCAAGCAGGAAGAACTTGCGGGGCTCGACATCCGCTGGCATGCCATAGGACCGGTTCAGACCAACAAGGCCAGGGATGTGGCCGGGCATTTTTCGCTTCTGCACACGCTGGACCGCGTGGATCTGGCCCGCGCCCTTGTGCGCCGTCTGCCCGAAGGAGCCTCGCAGGACGTGCTCATTCAGGTGAACGTGGGAGAGGAACCGCAGAAGTCCGGCGTCCTGCCGGCCGCGCTTCCCCCTCTTTTCGATGCGCTTCTTTCGGGCGGACTCATCAGCACCGAAGGTCCGGGGATTCGCGTGCGCGGTCTCATGTGCCTGCCGCCGCGCTGCGGCGAGGGCGAGGAGGCGAGGCCCTACTTCGTCATGCTGCGCCGTCTTCGCGACGACATGGAAAAGCGCTTCGGTCTGTCTTTGCCCGAGCTTTCCATGGGCATGTCGGGCGACTACCGCGAAGCCGTGGCGGAAGGCGCTACCCTCATCCGCGTCGGCACGGACATCTTCGGGCCGAGACCGGTGAAGGGGCAGACGCTGTAGAGGCGCACCGGAAGGCGCGCAGGCCTTGTTTCATGCAGAAAAGCCCGGAAGTGCGGAACGCTTCCGGGCTTTTTTTTCCTGCGGCGCAGGCCATGAGGGAGTGTCCGGCTGAGGCGGGCGCGGCGGAAGCCTCCGCAGGACCGAAGAATCTGGACGGAGCCGCGTTTTTCGTCTCATGCAGGGCCGGACGCGGCGTTCGGCGGAGGCGGGGAGAGCGCGGCTCCGCAGCTATATTTCCAGAGAGCGGGCGAAGCAGGAAATGAGAATGGCTCCGGCCTGCGCCACGTTGAGGGAGTCGAAGTCGCGTCGGAAGGGAATGCACAGACTGCACTCGCAGTGCTTGAGCACGCCGGGACGCACGCCCTTGTCTTCGTTGCCGAGCACCAGAAGCGCGGGCAGGGGCAGCTTTTCCGTGAGCGGATTCATGCTGTCGTCCACCTTCTGCGCCGCGCAGGTGACGAAGCCTGCGTCCCGGGCTTCCTTGACCGCGCGGGAGAGATTGACCACCTGGGTGATGGGCAGTCGTTCCAGCGCGCCTGCGGCCGAACGCCGCGCACCGGGGCCGAGAAAGGCACTGTTGTGCCTCGGCAGAATGAGGCCTGCACCGCCCATGGCAAAAAGCGTGCGGGCAAGCGTGCCCACGTTGCCGGGATCCTGCACCTGATCGAGCGCCACCATGAGCGGAAGCGGAGCATTCGCCGCCTGTGCGAGAAAGTCCTCCCACGGCATGAACGAGGCCTCGCGCAGTCTGGCGATGACGCCCTGATGTCCGGCGTGCGCGGCCATGCGGGAGAGTGCGTCGTCTCCCACCAGGGAAAACCTTACGCCGCGCTCCCGGCACAGATCGAGCAGCCGGGAGCTTTCGGCTCCGGCGCGTCCCCTGCGCACGTAGACCATGTCCACACGTTCAGGTTCCCGCTCCAGAAGTTCCAGCACGGGCTTCATGCCCGGCAAAAAATTTTCCCTGTCTTTCTCAGTGCTCGTCATGACAAATGATTTCCATGGGATGAGGTTAAAAAATCGGACGCAGGGCGCTCGTCGACAATTGAATCTCCGCCCTTTTCAAGGTATCCTTGCCCTTTCTTTGGATGCAGTCTGCGGATCGGATCGCGCATTTTTTCGTGCCGGACCGCATGATGCGGAAAACTGGCGTTTTCCGGCGCAATGCCGCCGCCTTTTGCGGCCGTTGAGCGTTCCTCCGCGCGGGCTGCTCCTTGGCTGGTATACTGCTTTTGTTCGAGATGCAAGTCCACATGATGGAGCGCTGACATGAAAATTGGCAAACTGTGCTGCCTTCCCCTTGCGGGAATGGCAGTGCTGATGATGCTTTCCGGCTGCGGCAGGCAGCAGTCGGTGGAATCCCCCGAACTTCTGGCTGCCGGTGCGCGGCAGGAGGCCGTGGATCTGGGTTCCCTTTCCTCCCTGACCTCGGCTGAAAAAAAAGCCTATTCCACCACCTCGAGTCTGGACAGAAATCTGAGTCCCGGCATGGAAAGGCAGGTGCGCTACCACTTCATGAAGTACTCGCGCGAACGGCGGGGAACCATGGAAAACTTCCTGCGCAACAGCATTCCCTATCTGAACTATACCAAGAGCGTGTTCCGTTCCCGCGGGCTGCCCGAGGATCTGGCCTATCTCGCCTATCTCGAAAGCGGCTACAATCCCTTTGCCGTGTCCCGCTCCAACGCCGTGGGCATGTGGCAGTTCATCTCCTCCACGGGCAAGGCCTACGGCCTGCAGCAGGACTGGTGGATGGATGAACGTCGCGATCCGTACCGTTCCACCGAAGCTGCGGCAAGCTATCTTGCCCGTCTCTACGACATTTTCCACGACTGGCATCTGGCCGTCGCTTCCTACAACGGAGGCGAGGGCAAGATAGGCCGCGCCAAGGAAGCCACGGGCGCAAACAAGCTGCATGAAATCATCCAGAGAAATGACACACTCGACTACAAGCTGCAGCTTCGTGAGGAAACCGCCCTCTACGTTCCCCGTTTCCTTGCCATCGCCAAGGTCATGCGCAATGCCGAAATCCTGGGCATCCAGCCTTCGGCTCCCGACGCGGATCATCCCGTGCTCATTCCCGTTTCGCAGGTCACGGTAAGGCCCGCCACCGATCTTGTGGAGCTGAGCCGCCGCATCGGTCTCAACTGGAAGGAATTTCAGGCCTACAATCCGCATTTTCTGCGTTCCATTTCTCCGGCCGGACGAACGGCCACTGCGTACGTTCCCAAAAACAAGGAGGCGCTTGCACGGCAGGTGCTCAAGGGCTCGGTGTCCGGCGCGGGCTGGCGCTACTACACCGTGGCCAGAGGCGACACCTACGCCAAGGTGAGTTCCCGTACCGGCGTGCCCGCCTCCGTCATCAGGCAGCTCAATCCCGGCACGCTTAAGAGAGGTCAGCGCCTTCGCCTGCCTGCGACCGGGAAGAATCTTCCCGCCGTCGTTCCTTCCGCCCCTGCCCGCAGCACGGTCGTGGCGTCCGCTTCGTCCAGAAAGTCGTCCGTCAGAAGCGATCATGCCTCGAACGCTCTGGCGGAGCTGAAAGGCGCCCGTTCCTCGTCCCGGGCCGTTCCCGCGACCTATACGGTCAAGAGCGGCGACACGCTGACCTCCATTGCCCGCAGGTACGACATGGATCTCGACGATCTGTATGCCGCCAACGGCGGAGCCGACCGGCTCTCCACCCTGCACGTGGGGCAGGTGCTCAGGCTTTCCGCTCCTGCCCGCACCACGGCCGTGGCCGGAGCATCGACCTCCAGGGGCGCCTCGGCCCGCATGGCCTCGCACAAGGTTGAATCCGGCGAAACCGCCTATGCCATTTCCCGCAAGTACGGCATCAGCTTTGCCGAGCTTTGCGCCGTCAACGGCGGAGCCGACAAGCTCGCCAGCCTTTCGCCCGGTCAGGTGCTGAACATCCCCGCCGGAAAGGGCACGGCCGTGGCGCAGAACGCCGCTCCGGCCCGCAAGTCGCAGCCCGCTCCCTCTCGCGCGGCCGCAAGCCGCGTGGCTGAATACAGCGTGCAGAACGGTGAAACCCTGTGGAGCATTTCCCGCAAGTTCAACATGAAGCCCATGGAGCTCCTGGCTCTCAACGGCATGGATCAGTCCACCCGCGTCAAGGTGGGCGATACCGTCAAGGTCATTCGCAACAAGTAGGAGCAGAGGTGAAGCATGGGATTTTTCTCAGCCGTTAAAAAATTCTTCTCCGGCGGCAGTCATGCCGGGGAAAGCGCCGAAGCGCAGAAGGCTCCGGAGACACCGACAAGTCAGAGCGCCGGGGAACAGGGCGCAGCGGAGCGGCAGTCTGAGCCTGCCGCAGCACCCGATGCCGGGGAGGCATCAGGACGGAGCGGCAAGGTCGAGCCCGATGCGGAAGAGACCGCGTCGTCTGTTTTTGAGGAGGCCGCTTCCGTTGAAGCGCAGAAGAGCCCGGAGACAGAGCCGGAAGAGCGCACGCCGGAAGAACCCGTTCGGGCCGCGGAAGAACCTGCGCCGGAAGAGTCTTCCGAAGCGAAGGGCGAATCCGTGGAGCCGGAACCTGTGTCCGTGTCGGAAGAGTCCGCCGTCATGTCCCCGGAGGCGTCTTCCGGGGCAGCCGGGGCTCCCTCCGCTGAGCCTGAGCAAGCCTCGGCTGCGCCTGTCGCCGCTGCGCCTGCGGTCCGCGACGAAGAGGAAGAAAGGCTCACCCTCGCCCTGCGCGAGGCGGAACCCCGCCTTTCCGCATGGCTTTCCATCGTGCTGGACGGCGTGGAGGAGGCGGACGATCTGCTGTGGAAGCGTCTTTCCTTCCTGCTTCGGGCGCTGGAGACGCCGGAAAACGAGGCACGCGAGTTTCTGGACGACTTTCGTGGCTGGCTTGAGCGCATGGATTATCACTGGCTGGAGGACTTTCGTTCCGAACTCCAGTATCGTCTGGCCCTTGCCCTCGACATGGAGGACGAGGAGGACGAGCGCGACAGACTGTTCGCCAAGCTGCAGAACGGCCTTGCCCGCACCCGCGCCCGTTTCGGACAGGGACTTTCCGCCCTCATGGCCGGGCACTCCGAGCTCTCTCAGGATTTCTGGGATGAGATGGAGGAGCTTTTCATCATGGCCGACATGGGGGCCGAGCCCTCGCTTGCTCTGGTGCGTCGTCTGAAGGAGCGTTCCCGCGCCGAGGGCGTGACTACGCCAGGCGGACTCATGCCGCTGCTCGAGCAGGAAGTGGAAGCCATATTCAAGACGCCCCGCCGCATTGCCGCGGTGAATCCGCCCGAGGTCATTCTCATGGTGGGCGTGAACGGCGTGGGCAAGACCACCACCATCGCCAAGCTGGCCTATCGGGCCAAGATGCAGGGCAAGAAGGTGCTCATTGCCGCAGCCGACACCTTCCGCGCGGCGGCCGTGGAGCAGCTTGAAGTGTGGGCCGGACGCATAGGCGCGGACTTCCATGCCAAGGGCATGGGGGCCGATCCCGCGGCCGTGGCCTTCGAGGCCATGGACAAGGCCATGCAGGGCGGCTACGACGTGCTGTTCATCGACACGGCGGGACGCCTGCACACCAAGTCCAACCTCATGGACGAGCTGCACAAGATACGCATGGTGGTGGAGCGCAAGCTTCCCGGAGCGCCGCACCGCACCATTCTCGTCATCGACGCCACCACCGGACAGAACGCGCTTCAGCAGACGAAGATGTTCAAGGATACGAGCGGCGTGAACGAGATCATTCTCACCAAGCTCGACGGCACGGCCAAGGGCGGCGTGGCGCTGGCCGTGGCCAGTCAGTTCGAGCTGCCCATCACCTTCGTGGGCCTCGGCGAAAAGATGGAAGATCTGCGTCCCTTCGATCCGCACGACTTTGCGCGTGCCCTTCTCGGCAGAGACGAATAGTTCGCGCGCAGGCTGTCTGCTCCCGGGGAGCGGGCAGGGCGCAAGAGAATGATGAAGGGGGGAGCGATCCCCCCTTTTTTTGTGCCCGGGCGGGGCGCACAAGGCGGATGCCGGGCCTCGGCATGCTTCCGGCACAGGGAGGATCGGGGGTCACGTCTGCCCGATAGGACCGTTTTCGTCCCTCTTCCGTGCGGAGATGGACGGGGAAGCGCGTCTTCGGAAAACTTCGGCCGCAGAAGGGCAGGGCGCTCACGCGAAGGTCATGAAAAAACGCGGCGCTTCCGAAGGGAAGCCCGCGTTTTTTCATGACCGTTTTCAGGAACGTTACTTTGCCCTGTTCCAGAATTCGGCCACGTTCACGTCCAGATCGTCGTCGAGATCCGCCACGCTGAACTTGAGAGTGCGGCTTTCGATGGGGTTGTCGTTTTCATCCAGAAGCTTGATGACCATGGTGTGCTGACGGCCCGTGGCTTCGCCGGTGCCGCTGTCGTCCTCGAGCAGGAAGACGGGGTCCTTGTCGTCAATGAACACTTCCACGGCTTCGAGCGCGGGATGTTCTTCGCCGTTCTGATCGGTGAAGGCGTAGTTGCCGAGCGAAAGCTTGTAGGTCTTGCCCTGCACGTAGCACCACACGCCGAGGCCGATGAGCAGAAGCACGATGACGCAGTTCACGAGAATGTGCTTGAGAATGATGCGTCTGCGGCTGGGGAGCTCTTTCATGCGGCACCTCCGGCTTCGCCGCGCAGCGCGGCGCGGGCGCGTTCCTTGTCGGCGTGACGCCGCCAGGCGTGGAGCACGAGGGCAAGGGAAATGATGGCGTAGCACACGAACACGCGGAAGTATTCGCCTATCTGTGCGTCGCCCACCAGATACTTGCCGGCCATGGGCGAGACCACGAACATGAGATGGAAGAGCAGAACGCCCGTGAACACGTTGAGAATGGAGGCGCGGGCCACGGTGGCGCCGCCCACGAGCAGGGAGGCGATGGCGAACACGCCGGCCTGTTCATGACTGTTGTAGGTGTTGAGCGTGCCCACGTTCTGCAGGAAGATGATCTGGCCGTAGGCGGCGAGCACGGTGGAAATGACGATGGAGATGATGCGGGTGCGCATGACGGGGATGCCCGCGGAATGGGCCACGGAAAGATCCTGTCCCGTGGCTCTCATGTCCTGCCCGAGCTTGGTGCGGCGGAACCACAGAATGAACAGGCAGAACACGCCGATGAGCAGGAAGGTTGCCAGAGGCACGTGTATGCCCATGATTTCGAGTTCGATGGCGTTGTCGAGCGAGCCGCGGATGTTGTCGAGGTTGGTCACGTTGCGTATGCCGTAGCCGCGGGAGAGCACGAGCTCGGGGTTCAGGATGGGCACGAGGCTGCCGAAGCCGTAGAGCACCACGAGCTGATACACGCCGTTCATGAAGAAGCCGAGGATGTAGGAGGTGACCATTTCGCGGCCGCGCGCCTTGTTGAGCACCACGCCGCACATCCAGCCGAAGAGGATGGCGAGAGGCGTGGCGATGAGGGCGGCGAGCGTCATGCCGTAGAGGCCGGAGACGTTCCAGTCGCTGATGAAGATGAGGCCTATCTGTCCGGCCATGGCGCCGAGCACCATGCCGAAGTTGAGCCCCATGCCCGCCATGATGGGAATGAGCAGCGAGAGAACGAGGAAGGAGTTTCTGGCGAGTCTGGTCAGCATTTCCTGAATCAGATACTCGGCCGTGAACTGGGAATAGTAGATGCCGACGGCGCTCACCAGAAGAAAGACGATGGGCACCGCGTTGCGCATGCAGAAGAGGGTGACGGCATTGCCGCCGGAAGAGCTTTTCATGATCTTACCTTTGTCACACGGGTCAGGGCGTAGAGAATCATGCCGTTGGACACGATGATGCGGATGACTTCGGACATGTCGGTCTGCAGCATGCTGTTGATGACCGAGGGAGTCATGGTGAGTATGCCCTGGAAGAGGAACGTGCCCACGATGACGTTGATGATGGAGGCCTTTTTCACCGAAGCTCCGCCGATGAGCAGGGCGGCCACGGCGGGGAATGCCATCATGAACGGGCCCATGTAGAGCTGGATGAACCCGAAGCTCTGCTCGTATACGATGATGCCGAGCGCGCCGAGCCAGGTGGAAAGGATGACCGAAAGCGTGCGCATGCGGTTGATGTTCACGCCGCTTGCGCGGGCGTATTCGGGATTGGATCCCACGGTGGTCATGGCCGTGCCGGTGCGGGTGCGCATGAACACCCACATGATGCCGCACAGAAGCAGGAAGAAGAGGAACATGCCGGTGGGGAAGTAGAAGGCGTCGCCTATGTTGAAGGCGGCTATGTCGCTTATGGCGCGCTGCCAGAATTCTTCCACCGACACCGTGGTGCGCAGGCCCACGCCCGCGTAGCCCCACACCATGTTGGAGCTCGAGTAGGGCAGCACGAGCCACATGATGCACATGAACGCCACGGAGGAGAAGCCCACGTAGGTGGCGATCATCATTTCTTCGCCCTTGACCTTGTTGAGCAGAAGGCCGTAGCCCCAGCCGAGAATGACGGCGATGGGCGTGGCGATGGCCATGGCCGCGAACACGCCGGGAATGCCCTTTGCTTCGAGCTCCACGCTCGTGACCGCGCCGAGCAGTCCGGCAATGATGCCGAGCGGCAGGCCGAAGTTGAGGCCGCAGCCCGACTGCACCATGGGCACCATGGCGAGCACGAGCACGCCGTTCATGCCGAAGCGCACCAGGGTGTCGCTGAGGGCGGCGTCCACGGGCACGCCCACGAAGGGCGCCACAAGGAACAGGACGACCAGAAACACCGCGATGAGAATGCGGGGCCATCCGGCTTCTTCGATGAATTTCTTTATGCGGTTCATGCGCTTGCCGCCTCCGTAGCGTTGGAATTGTCTTTCGCGGCCTTTTCGGCCTCGGCGGCGCCTGCGCCCATGAGCAGATAGCCGAAGGCCTCGGAAGGCGTGCTTGCGGGCAGAATGCCGGCCACGGCGCCCTTGTCGATGATGGCGATGCGGTCGCATACGGAGCGCAGTTCCTCAAGCTCGGAGGAAATGACCACGATGGTCATGCCGTGCTCGCGGTTGTAGCGCTTCAGGGTGTCGAGCACCACCTTCTTCGCGCCCACGTCTATGCCTCGCGTGGGCTCGGCCACAAAGAGCAGCCGGGGCCGCGTCTCAAAGGCCTTGGCAAGGCAGACCTTCTGCTGGTTGCCGCCGGAAAGTTCCTGCACGTGCTGCTTTTCGCTCGTGCATTTGATTTCCAGGTCGTGAATGTACTTGCGGGCGCATTCGGCAATGGCCTCCTCGTCGCGTATCTTCAGCGGGCCGAAGCTCTTGAGAAAGCGTCCCTGAGTCTGGAGCGAGGTGAAGATGATGTTCCAGGCGATGGATTCTTCAAGCAGCAGCCCCACGCCGCGCCGGTCTTCGGACACGGCGGAGATGCCGAGAGCGAGGGGAGACGCGGGATTGTTGAGCTCCACGCTCTCGCCGTGGAAGGTGACCCTGCCTCCGGAAGGGTGCAGGCCCATGATTCCGTTGGCTATGCCGAGCTTGCCCTGACCGGCCATGCCTCCGATGCCGAGAATTTCTCCCTCGTACACGGAGAGGTTCACGTTGCGCACCGTTTCGCCGGGCATGTCCACCCACAGGTGTTCGATCTGCATGGCCACCGTGTCCGAGCCGTGCCGTTCTTCGGCCGGGCCTTCCGTGCGGTCGATCTTGCGTCCCACCATGGCGCTTGCGATCTGGCGCACGCTGGTTTCGGCCGGGGTGGTCTGGAGCACCACTTCGCCGTCGCGCAGAATGACGATGTCGTCGCACACGCTCATGACTTCCTGCAGACGGTGGGAAATGAAGATGATGGATATGCCCTGCGCGGCCAGGCGCCGCATGGAGTCGAGCAGAATGTCGGCTTCGCTTTCGGTGAGCACGGCGGTGGGCTCGTCGAGCACCAGAAGGCGCGTGCCCTTCTTGTCGATTTCACGGGCGATTTCCGTGAACTGCTTGTAGCCCACGGGCAGTTCGGAAATGGGCGTGGCGCTGTCGAGTTCGATGTTGAGGCGGGAAATGGCCTCGTCGGCCCGGCGCGTCATGTCCGTCCGGTCCAGCGTGGTCAGACGGTCTCCGAAGGCTTCCACCAGCGGATTGTAGACCAGCGTCTCACGGTTGAGCACGATGTTTTCCGCCACGGTAAAGCCGGGAATGAGGGAAAATTCCTGATGCACCATGCCGATGCCCGCCTTGAGGGCGTCCATGGGACTGCGGAAGTGCACTTCCTGTCCGTCTATCAGAATTTTTCCTTCATACCCGCCCGTTTCCTGAATGACGCGCATTCCGAAAAGAATGTTCATGAGGGTGGACTTGCCCGCCCCGTTTTCGCCGACAAGGCCGAGAATGCGGCCTCTGCCCAGGGTGAAGTTCACGTTCTTCAGCACCCGGTTGGAAAAATACGCCTTGCCGACACCTTCTACGCGAAGCAATGGATCTTCTGCGCCCATAGGACCTCTTTTCATTGGGGATGTGTCTCCGCGCGAGAGATGTTGAAAAGGAAGGAGAAAAGCGGAGACCGGTTGGTTGAAGCGTTTTTGTAAAACGCAGGTAACAGCGTAGCACAAAAAAATAAAAACGGCAAAAGCCGTTCCCGAGAGGCGGCAGTTGCCGCAGCTGGCGTCATAACCTGTTAGAATGGCAGGCATTCTGTGAAGGACGCGGGGCTGTGCCCGGAGCTTTGCCAAAAAAGGGGGGGGAAGGCGGAGCCTTCCCCCCGGAAGCGTTACTTGATGGTCTTGTACTTGGCGGGCACGGGCACTTCGGTCATGTGCATGTAGCCCTTGCCGAAGATGTACAGGTCTTCAAAGACCAGCACATGGTTCTTCTTTTCCTTGCCGGTGGCCACGTCCATGTAGTAGCCGCCGCTCCAGGTGGAGCCGGGGGTGGCGGCGTTGTACGCGGCGAACACGTCTTCCTTCTTGAAGTGACGGCGGAAGCTGCGGCCGCCGGTCACGCCTTCCTTGGCGTACTTGATGGCGAGTTCGCCGAGGCCGAGGGAGTTGGTGAATCCGTAGGAGTAGGTCCAGGTGCCCATGCGGCCGGCGGCACCCTTGGCGACGACGGTGTCTTCCACGCGCTTGAGAATGGCGGGGAAGTTGCCGGACACGTCGGCAAGATCAATGCCGAGGGCTCCGGGATAGCCCATGAGCGGAGAAGGCAGGTCGGCTTCGATGAAGTAGCCGCCCTTGTCTTCGGTGAGGCGCTTGAGCAGAGGTTCGGTGTGGGCGTCGTTGGTGCAGAAGAACGCGGTCTTGGGGCCGAGCTTGTCGAGCCACTGGGGAACCTGTTCCAGAATGTACTGCTGGGCGCCGGCCACACCGACGTCGGAGGTGGGATCGGGAGCGCTCATGAAGTGGAAGTTGATGCCGAGATCCTTGCAGGCCACTTCCATGATGTTGCGACGGCGGGAGAGCAGCTCGTAGCTCATGTGACGGGGGAAGGAAATGTGCACGAAGTCGGTCACGCCGAGCTTCTTGGCGGCGGCGATGATGAGGTAGCCGCGGGAGATGTTGTCGGCGTTGATGGCGAGATCGGCCGCGCTTTCAATGACGTTGGGATCTTCGTGGGCTTCGCCCACGAGAAGCATGATGTCGGGGCGCTTTTCGCGGATGCGCTGGAAGGCGGCAGTGGTGCCGGGAATGCCCTGGTTCACGATGACGGCCTTCATGTCGGGATCGTCGGCGAAGGAGACGATCTGGGAAATGGTGGTTTCCATTTCCGTCATGAAGTTGTCGGGGTAGGTGATGTGCTTGATCATGCCGCCGTTGGCGACGTCACCGTACTTCTTGATGAGGGCCTCGGCTCCGCGCAGGTCGTCCTCGGACTGGGACACCGTGCCGGTGCAGATGCCGATGTGGATTTTGGCAGGCTCCGCGGCGGAAGCCTGGGTGGCGAAGGCCATCATGCCCACACACATGGCTGCGAGAAAACGTTTCACCTTTCTTTCCCTCCTTAGAAAAGATAAGAAGAACGAGCTGGTCTTTCGGACCATATATATTCTAACTTATACCGACATGGCGACGGATGTCAAAACTTTCTGAAACAAAGATGGATCGAATGTTACGGCGCCCACCGGGATCTACACCCAGATACT
>NZ_CAJJIC010000027.1 GCF_905187505.1 uncultured Mailhella sp. | reverse complement strand
CCGGACGAAGTGCAAAAGAAACAGCGCGGGGAGCGCCGCCCCCGGGAACCTTCGCTCCCGGCGACGAACCATAAATAAGCCCGGTTTTGAAGTTGAAAAGGGGCAGAAACGATTTTTTTTTGTCCTTTTTGTGTAAAAAAATAAAAAAAAATTATATATCAGCATGATACAAATAAAAATAATTTTTCTTCCTTCCCGTTTTTTCTCTTTGTCTCCAGCGCGGGACTCCCTTCATGAGCCTGACGGAAGGAGAAAACGCCGTCCCTCATTCGCCTTCAAAAGCATTTTCAGGCCTCCCGCATTCTCCCGCCCGGAAGAAAAAAAACTCCGTCGTGCAGCATGACGCCCCTCCGCCGTCCGGCAGATTCAGGCAAGAATTAGAGAGAAACAAGACTTGCCGTCCGACACGGGAGCTCTACTATGCTTTCCGTATCCCGACAAGGAGCGTCGAGCTCCGCTCTCCTGCCTTTTTCCGACAGCCGCAAGTCGCGCTTCCCGGGCAGGCGGGCCGCCTTTTTCCCGTTCCGCAAAAAAACGCATCACGACAGCATGCAAAACACACGGAGTCAGCCATGAACAGCATCACCGAACCGTCCGCCGCAGGCGTGCGCCTGCACAACGTGCAGCCCGATCCCGACCTTGACGCCATGGGCGACCGTCTCGAACGGGCCGCCTTCCACCGCAAAAGCCCGCTCGACGGAGCAACTCGCCGTCTCGTCCAGCTTGTCGTGCTTGCCGCTCTTCAGAGCGACGAAGTGAAGACGCTGGCGGAAACGGCGCTTGATGAAGGTCTTTCGCCCGTCAGCATGCGGGAAGCGCTCTACCAGTGCGCTCCCTACATCGGCATTCCCCGGACGAAAAGCGCGCTGCGTCCCGTCAACGAAGTCTTTGCCGCACGCGGTCTGTCCCTGCCGCTGGAAAGCCGGGCGACCGTGACGGAAGATGACCGCTTTGCAAAGGGCCTCGCCGTGCAGAAGGGCATTTTCGGCAACGCCATCGACGCCATGCACGCCGCGGCGCCGGAAGGACAGAAGGCCATCATGGTCGAACATCTTTCCGCCTTCTGCTTCGGCGACGTCTACACGCGAAGCGGCCTTGACCTGAAGACCCGCGAACTGCTTACCTTCTGCATCATCAGCGCCCTCGGCGGATGCGAGTCGCAGGTGAAAAGTCATGTGCAGGGCAACGCGAACGTGGGAAACGAAAAGCAGAAGCTTATCGACGCGCTGGAAACCTGTCTTCCGCTCATGGGATTTCCCCGCACGCTGAACGCACTTTCCTGCGTCAACGCCGTCATGGCGGACTGACTTTCCCCGTCATGCGGCAAGTATCCCTTGACAGTCTTCATGCTTCTTTCTTTAATGAATACAACGCAAGGAGCGTTATCAAAGGACAAGAACCTTCCACGCTGGAGGAACGACATGAAGACTGCAGCCGACATCATGACCACGAACCCCGTCACCGTCACACGGGAAACCACGCTGCGCGACGCGGCAAGGCTTCTGCTCGACGGCCACTTCAACGGTCTTCCCGTTGTGGAAAACGACAAGCTCGTCGGCATACTCACGCAGTCCGACCTCATCTCGCTGGACAAGAAGCTGGAGACTCCCGGGTATTTTCTCCTGCTCGGAGGGGCCATTCCCATGCAGATGCCGGGCAAGTTCTCCCGCGAGCTGCGCCGCATGGCCGCGAGCACCGTGGGTGAAGTCATGAGCACAGACCCGCATGCCATCACGCCCGACACGCCGGTGGAGGACATCGCCTCTCTCATGGTGGAACAGCGCTACTACACGCTGCCCGTTCAGGAAAACGGCCGTCTTGTTGGCGTAGTGGGCATGGAAGACCTGCTCAAGAGACTCGCCGCTGAAGAATGAGTCTCCTGCCTCGCTTCTTCTCTCTCTTCGTTCTCGCACTGACAGCCATCCCCTTTGTGGGATGGCTTGTTCTCATCTGCGCCGATTTTCTTTCTCTCGACGACTGCCTTTCCCCGCAGCCCGGGTGGACGGCCTTTGCGCTCATCACCTCTCTGTCGCTCACGCTTCCCCCCGTGCTCCACGGCTGGCCGGATGAAACGCGCCCTCTGCGCGACATCGTGAAGGAAACGGCACGCGCCATGCTTTTTTCTTTCGCACTTTTCGCCATCGTCTTTCTTACCGGTGCGCGACCGTTTTTTCAGTGGCTCGGCATGCCCGATCTCATGCGGCCCATGACGGCCCTTTTTCTCGCGCCGCTTCTTTCCTGTCCCCTGCTCTACGCTTCCTACAAGACAGCCGTCGCCCTGCTGCCCCGTCCCGGGCCCTCCCTTCCCCGGCCGCGTGCGGTGCAGGCCTTCGGCGTTCTCTCCCTCATCTTTCTCGTGCTGCTCATCTTCCACGCCTTCCTTCTGCCCGGCGAAAGTCCCGCTTCTCTCATCCACACGGGCAGACAGAGTCTCATCGCCGCGGCGTGGCGCTTCTTTGCCCTGCGTCATGTTCTTCTCGTCTGCGGCAACGCGGGCTTCGTTCCGGCATGGGGCGGCTGCTGCCTTGTATCCGTGCTTGAAATCCTGCGTGCCCTGCCCGGCGCCGGCATCGCCGACCTTGCGGTTCTGGCCGCGCTTTTCGCCCTCATGACCGCAAGCTGCGCCTGTCTCCTTCTTCCGTCGAGTCGCCGATGGCTGCGCTGAGTCCGTCCGCCGCGCCCCGTCGCTCACGCCGGAAGAATGCCCGGAGCATCGTGGAAGAAAAAAAGCTCACGCTGCCCGGCACGGATCTGGACTTTCTCTTTCAGCGCGACGGATGCCGTACCCTGCGCATGACGGTGAAGGCCGACGGCTCCGTACGCGTCAAAGCTCCGGCCGGACTGCCGACGGCGCGAGTCTTCTCCTTCATGCGCGCCCGCCTGACCTGGATTCAGGAAAAACGAACCTTCTTTGCCGCTCACCGCGGAACGTGCGTTCCCGCCCGCGCCGGCGCCACCGCGCTTTATCTGGCACGTTCCTTCACGATCCGCCCCGTGCCCGCCCGAAAAAACGCAGAGGCCAGACTTGCGGGCCGCTTTCTGGAACTGCCCTGCCTCTGCCGCGGGGCCGATGCCGAAGCGGATGCCGGAGCCGTGGAGAGGGCCTTCCGGCGCTGGCAGAAGAACATGGCGCAGCTTGTGCTCGGCCGACGCCTCGCCCGCATGGAACGCCTCGCCCGAAGCGTGTTCAACGACGACAGACACGTCTCCTCCCTGACCGTGCGTTCTTTGAAGCGTCGCTGGGGCAGCTGTTCCGCCAGGGGCGAAATCACCCTTGCCGTGCAGCTCATCGCCATGCCGCTTCCGCTCATCGACTACGTCTTGTGCCACGAGCTCTGCCACCTCAGAGCCATGAATCACGGTCCCCGCTTTCACGCTCTTCTGCTCGCGCTTCTTCCCGACGCAAAAATGCGGGAGCGGCGCATCCACATCTGGGGGCTGGAGCATCCGAGATAGCTCCGCGGCGTCTTCCCGTGTTCTCTTCAGATACCGGCCGCTCCTTTTCCCGCTTTCCGCCCTCCCGGAAAAGCCGCCTTCCGGGGGACGCCACCTGAAAAAAAACGATACGAAAAAATCCCGGGAATGCCCCGCAGCGCCTCTCTCCCATATTAACAAGCTCCGTCTTTTGGCGTATTCTATTCCCCAAAACGTTCTGTCACCTCTGCCTCATTCCCGGAGACTCATCATGGCTCTTGACCCTCAGGCGGGACAGCTTCCCCGCCCCGATCAGCTTACCGACATTCCCGCCCTCATTTCCTCCTACTACACCTATGAGCCCGCTCCCGACGTTCCCGAACAGGCCGTGAGCTTCGGCACGTCCGGCCATCGCGGCTCCTCCCTGCGCACGAGCTTCAACGAAGCCCACATTCTCGCCGTTACGCAGGCCGTGTGCGACGTGCGCAAGGCCGAAGGCGTGACCGGCCCGCTCTTTCTCGGAAAGGACACGCACGCGCTGTCCGAACCCGCCTGGCGCACGGCTCTCGAGGTGCTCGCCGCCAACGGCGTGGTGACCATGGTGCAGACCGGACACGGCTATACCCCCACGCCCGCCATCTCCCACGCCATACTCAGCTGGAACCGTCAGTCCACGGCCACGGCGGACGGCATCGTCATCACGCCTTCCCACAACCCGCCGCAGGACGGCGGCTTCAAGTACAATCCGCCCCACGGCGGCCCGGCCGACACCACCCTCACCGCACGCATCCAGGATCGCGCCAACCAGCTTCTGGAAGACGGCAACAGGGACGTGAAGCGCATCAGCCTCTACAAGGCCCTGCGCTCCGGCCTCGTGCAGGATCATGACTACGTCGCCTGCTACGTGGACGACCTTCGCAACGTCATCGACTTTCCCGCCATCGCCGCGTCCGGCCTCAGGCTGGGCGTGAATCCCCTCGGCGGAGCAAGTCTCGCCTACTGGGCCCCCATTGCGGAAAAGTACGGCCTGAACATCGAGAACACCAACAATCAGTACGACCCCACCTTCCGCTTCATGCCCCTCGACCACGACGGCAAGATACGCATGGACTGCTCTTCGCCCTACGCCATGGCCGAACTGCTGAAGCTCAAGGACCGCTTCGACATCGCCTTTGCCTGCGATCCCGACTCCGACCGTCACGGCATCGTCACGCCCGAAGGCCTCATGAACCCGAACCACTATCTCTCCGTGGTGGTGGACTTCCTCATTCGCGACAGCAAGGACGGCTTCCGCAAAAACTGGCGGCCCGATGCCATGATAGGCAAGACCGTGGTCACGAGCTCCATGCTCAACCGCGTGGCCGAATCCCACGGCCGCCAGGTCATGGAAGTGCCCGTGGGCTTCAAGTGGTTCGTGCCAGGCCTGCATTCGGGCACCTGCTGCCTCGGCTGCGAAGAGAGCGCCGGAGCCTCCTTCCTGCGTGCTGACCGTCTGCCCTGGAGCACCGACAAGGACGGACTCATCCTCTGCCTGCTCGCCGCGGAAATCACGGCCAAAACCGGCAAAAATCCCGCCGTACACTACCATAAGCTCGAAAAAAGATTCGGCGCTCCCATATATCGCCGCATAGACTCGCCCATGACGCCGGAAATGAAGGCAGCCTTCAAGACCGTGTCGCCCGAAGACGTCACCATGACCACGCTGGCCGGATCTCCCGTCAAGGCCGTGCTCACCAGGGCCCCGGGCAACAACGCCCCCTTCGGCGGACTCAAGGTCGTCACCGACGACGGCTGGTTCGCCGTGCGTCCCTCAGGCACCGAGCCCATCTACAAGCTGTACATGGAAGACTTCAAGGGCGAAGAGCACTTCCTGAAGATGCAGGAAGAGGCGCAGGCCTTCCTCGCCTCTCTGGCAAAGGCGTAGACGTTTCCTCCCTTCTTCCCTTGCATGAAAGGCGCGGCTCCGGCCGCGTCTTTTTTTGTCCTTCCGCCGCGGCGGCCGTGCCGCACGCAGGGCCTCCGCGCAAGCGCCGGCTTCCGCTTCACGGCCGGCACTCTTAAAATTTCCTCCCCCTCATCAAAGCCTCTTTTCTTCATGAAAGATCGCCCGTCTCTTCCCGTCTCATGCTCTTCCCAGGCATCGGCCGAACGGTTCCGTCTCCTTCGGCAGGCACTCGTCCGTGCCACTTTTTACCAGCCCCTTTTCGCTTGCCGCCATATTCCCGAAAAACGGCACTCCCCTGCCTGATTCACACACGAACACGGCCTCCGCCGTTCCCTTTCCGGGCAGCTCACCGGCCCGCCCCTTCCCGAAAAAATTTTTTTCGGGCAGCGTCCTTTCCGCATTTTCTCTGACATCCGTCCCGTAAACGCGAAACATAAAAAAAATCATTCTGACGTTCTTCATATGAATGTCATCATATGTTTTATAGACTTGTCATATCTCATAGCATAACCACGGAAAACTGCTTTCTCTCTCATAAGTATAGAAGCTTTTCATGCACTCCATCGAATATACCTGCCTGCATGAACCCGCCTTTATCCTCGCAAAGGACTCTTTCACAGTCATTTTTCACTGCAAAAAAGAACCGACATACACGAATTTCTGATTAATTTATTTTTTCACAATAAAAATTTTTCCTTGTATGCCAACATTTTTCCATGATATCATGAAATGCCTGCGCCACCCATGTTCCCTTGGCTGGCGCAAAGTGCCGGAGTCGTGCCGGAAGAAGACGGCCCTGTCGTCTTTCTTGCCGGCAGGGATCTTTCGGCGACACGAACGCGCTCCGAACGCCATCGGGGTCACAAGGAGAGAAGGAATGCCCGTCAGCAGAACAAGCATGCTCGCCAAGCTCAGCGACGCCTACGCCGTCTACTTCGACGCGGAGCCCATTGACGCCGACGTGAAATGTCTTGCCGCCTGCTACGCCTTTCACTCCGCAGACGAGTGCTTCGTGCTGTCGCGCAAGGTCAGGCTCTGGCGCACGGAAATCAACGAGTTCGTATATGTGTTTTCAGTTCCCGAACTCACTGCGGACATCTATGACGAATGCCGGGGGAAGGCTCTTGAGCTTGGCATGAAGAAGATACGTCCGCACATCGAGCACAAATCGTCCTTCATCACCGCCCTTTTCATCTGCGACTGCGTGACAAAAGAGGCTGCCGGGGCCGTGCGCGGCACGCGTCACCACAAGGACTTTCTGTTCTCGCTTCACGGCTGGATGGACTTTCGCGCCGCCGCGCTGGACCTTGCGTCCGGGGCCGTGGCGGTCAATCGGGCCGGACGGGATCTGACACAGTTTCTGCTCGGAAATCTGGGGAAGTGCTAACTCAATTGAGGAGGATTTGAATTGAGTTCCGTCATCATTCTCATCGGTGGATTCGCCTGTCTCATCGCAGGCTACATCTTCTACGGTTCATGGCTCTCCAAGCAGTGGGGCGTGGACGACAGCAGACCTACTCCCGCCATCACCATGCAGGACGGCGTGGACTACGTTCCCGCCAAGACTCCCGTACTCTTCGGCCACCATTTTTCATCCATTGCCGGTGCAGGCCCCATCAACGGCCCCATCCAGGCCGCCTTCTTCGGCTGGCTGCCCTGCCTTCTGTGGATCATCATCGGCGGCATCTTCTTCGGCGCCGTGCATGACTACGGTGCCCTCTTCGCCTCCATCCGCCACAAGGGCGAATCCATAGGCGAAGTCATTTCCCAGAACATCGGCGTGCGCGCCAAGCGTCTGTTCATCGTGTTCGCCTATCTTGCGCTGCTGCTCGTCATCGCGGCCTTCGCTTCCATCGTGGCCAGCACCTTCAACGGCTTCGCGCCCGACGGCTCCCACATCGAGGCCAACGGCTCAACCGCCACCATCTCCCTTCTGTTCATTCTCATAGCCGTGGTGTTCGGCTTCTGCGTGTACCGCAAGAACATGTCGCTCGGCTTCTGCACCATCGTCGGCATCATCGTGCTCATCGCGTGCATCGTCATCGGCCTCAAGTGCCCCATCTATCTTTCCGGCACCACCTGGATGTACATCATAGGCGTGTACATTCTCGTGGCCTCGGTCACGCCCGTGTGGATTCTGCTCCAGCCCCGCGACTATCTGAGCTCGTTTCTGCTCTATGCCATGATGATCGCGGCCGTCATCGGCGTGTTCGCCGCCAATCCCACGCTCAATCTGCCCGCCTTCGTCGGCTTTGAAGTGAACGGCCAGTACCTCTTCCCCGTGCTCTTCGTCACCATCGCCTGCGGCGCCATTTCCGGCTTCCATTCCCTCATCTCCTCGGGCACGACCTCCAAGCAGCTCAACAGCGAGAAGAACGCCAAGATCATCGGCTACGGTGCCATGCTCGTGGAATGCGCGCTCGCCATCGTGTCCCTCATCACCATAGGCTACATCTACTCCAAGGCCGGAGCCGACGCCTTCAAGATGCCCCCCACCGCCGTGTTCGCGCGCGGCATCTCCGAAATGCTTGCCGTGGTGGGCTTCTCCAGCCCCGAGGCTCAGAAGACCGCCTACGGTCTGCTCATCCTTTCGGTGTCCGCCTTCTGCCTGACCTCCCTCGACACCGGCACGAGACTGGCCCGCTACATGTTCACCGAGTTCTGGCTGAACCCCGGTGAAACGCCCGAAACCGTCACCGGCTTCCGCAAGCTTCTGTGCAACAAGTACATCTCCACCGGTTTCACCGTCATCGTCGGCATCGCCTTCGGCATGGGCGGCTGGTCCAAGGTATGGCCTCTGTTCGGCGCGTCCAACCAGCTTCTCGCCGGTCTTGCCCTGCTGGCCGTGGCCGCATGGCTCAAGAACGCCGCGCGCAATCACAAGATGTTCATCTTCCCCATGGTGTTCATGATCCTTGTGACCCTCACCTCTCTGGCCCTCACCTTCAAGGACAAGATGCTCGTCATCGCCTCCGGTCAGGGCGACCTGTTCGCGGCCTACCTGCAGGCCGGTCTTGCCGCCATTCTGTTCGTGCTTGCCATCTTCCTCGTGCGCGAGGCGCTGCCCGTGCTCACCGGCAGGAAGCATCCTTCCGTCGTGGCCAAGTAGCCTCGAGCCTCTGATCTCATGAAAAGGCGCGCCCCTCCGGCGCGCCTTTTCTTTTTTCTCTCTTCCCGATACATTCCCCCCATGAACATGCCCGTCGATTCCTCGTTTCCCGCCCTTCTCGAAGCCCTCCGCACCCACGACCGAGCCCTTCTGGTCGCTCCTCCCGGCTCCGGCAAGACCACGCGCGTGCCGCTTTTTCTCATGGAACACATGGAAGGCACCATTCTCATGCTCGAACCGCGCCGCCTTGCCGCGCGCTCTGCGGCAAGGTACATGGCCGCCTCGCTCGGCGAGTCCGCCGGGCAGAGGGTAGGCTACAGAGTCAGGCTCGAAAGCCGCGTGAGCCGCGAAACCCGCGTGGAGATCATCACCGAGGGCATACTCACCCGTCGCCTCATTGCCGACCCCGAGCTTTCCGGCGTCTGCTGCGTCATCTTCGATGAATTTCATGAGCGTTCCCTTCAGGCCGACACGGCGCTCGCCTTCTGTCTTGAATCGCAGGCGGCGCTCCGGCCGGATCTCAAAATACTCGTCATGTCGGCCACCCTCGATGCCGATGAGCTCTCCGGTCTGCTTGCCCCCTGCCCCGTCGTCCGTGCTGAGGGCAGAATGTGGCCCGTGGACATACGGTACCTGCCCTGTCCGGCAGGTTCCGGCGCCTTCGGCACGCCTTCCGGCCGCGAGTCCCTTCTTGCCCACACGGCCGCCGTCGTACGCCGCGCGCTTGCCGAAGAGAAAGGCTCCATGCTCGTGTTTCTGCCCGGTCAGGGCGAGATACGCCGTACGGCGGAACTGCTCACGGATCTTCCGCCCCGCGTCTCCCTGCATCCGCTCTACGGCGACCTTTCCGCCGCCGAACAGGACGCCGCCATTGCTCCTGCCGCGCCCGGCACGCGCAAGGTAGTGCTTGCCACGTCCATTGCGGAAACGAGCCTCACCATCGAAGGCGTGCGCGTGGTGGTGGATTCAGGCCTTGCCCGAAGCTCCCGCTTTTCTCCGTCCACGGGCATGAGCGCACTTGTGACCACGCGCGTCACCAGAGACGCCGCCGAGCAGCGGGCCGGACGCGCCGGTCGCGTGGAAAGCGGCGTATGCCTGCGCCTCTGGGCCGAAGGGGAAACGCTTATGCCCTCGCGCCGCCCGGAAATTCTGGATGCCGACCTTGCCCCCTTTCTTCTCGACTGCCTGGCCTGGGGCTCCATGCCGCAGGATCTTCCTCTTCTTACGCCCGCGCCCGAAGCCTCTCTTGCCCGGGCACGGCAAACGCTGGATTTTCTGGGGGCGCTCAGGGAAAAGGACGGACGACTTCTTCTCTCAAGCCACGGGGAAGAGCTCTCAAGGCTGCCCCTGCATCCGCGTCTTGCGCATATGGCGCTGCTCTCCGGCGGGCATCTGTCTCTTGCCGCCGCGCTCTGCGCCGTCGTGGAGGAACGAAGCCAGGGCGCAGGATGCGACATCCGCCCGCGACTCGGAGAACTTCGGCGTTCCTCCCGTCTTCGCCGCAGCGCAGAGCAGACCTGCTCTCTCGTGAAGAGCGGGGCGCACCTTTCCCTGAACGACGTCATGGAGGATGAGGACAGCGCTGGAGCCATGCTTTCTCTGGCGTGGCCCGAACGCATGGCCCAGAAGCGGGAGAGAGGCAAGTTCCGTCTGGCCTCCGGGCGCGGCGTGGAACTTCCGCCGGAAGACGCTCTTGCCGACGCCCCGTTTCTGGCCGTTGCCGCCATGGACGGCGGCACACAGGGCACTGGGCGCATTCATCTGGCCGCGCCTCTGGAAAAAAGCGTGCTGGAACAGCTGCACGGAGACCTTCTGACGCATGAGGACGTCGTGACATGGGACGAATCTTCCGCTTCGGTGCTGGCACGAAGAAGGATCATGCTCAAAAGCCTCGTTCTGGACGACACGCCCCTGCGCGGAAAGGACCTGCCCGAAGACAAGGTGCTCGAAACGCTCACGCAGGCCGTCGTCCGGTTCGGCCCCTCCTGCCTGCCCTGGACGGCGGAGCTCCGGGAATGGCAGGCACGCGTTTCTCTCATGCGGCGCATGGACGAAGACGACGGCTGGCCCGACGTGAGCGACAAGGCGCTTTTTGAAGCGCTCAGAAACTCGCCCCTCGACAACTGGCTGAGCCCGTGGCTTTCCGGCATGACGAAACGCTCGCAGCTCTCCTCCATTCCTCTGGACAAGGCGCTGCACGCCCTTCTTCCCTACGCTCTGGCCCGCCGTCTCGACCGGGAGGCTCCCGCCTTCATCGAAGCCCCTTCCGGCTCTCTCGTGCGCATCGACTATCTGCCGGAAGGCGGACCGGTCATGGCGGTCAAGCTTCAGGAAATGTTCGGCCAGCAGGAGACCCCCGCCGTCTGTCGGGGCAGATGTCCTCTCACCGTGCATCTTCTCTCTCCTGCGGGCCGCCCGCTTCAGGTCACGCGCGATCTTGCCGGATTCTGGCGCGGCTCCTACGCCGCCGTGCGCGCGGAAATGCGCGGACGCTACCCGAAGCATCCCTGGCCGGAGGACCCGCTCTCCGCCGTTCCCACGAAAAAAACCAAGAAAGCGCTCGAGAGAGGGTAGAAATGGAATTTCATGCAGGTGACAGGGTCCTCAACCCTTCCATGCCGCAGTGGGGCGAGGGGGAGGTGCTGGCCGTCACGGAAGGCAAGGTGATGGTGCAGTTCAGGCATCACGGCGTGCGCAGGATGGCGGCGTCCTTTCTTGCCATGGCCGACACCGGAGAATGCCCCGAACCTTCGGCCGTGCAGAAAAAAGCCGCCGCATCAAAAAAGGCGGCGTCTTCCCCCGCATCCGCCCGTCCTAAGGGGAAAGATGTCGGCACGAACGGAGAAAAAAGAGCATCCGCCCCGTCGGACGGAAAGAAGACGGACCTCGTCGCGCAGGCGCTTGCCATGATGCAGCAGCCTCCTTCTTCCGACCCCTCGCTGGAAAAGGCGGAGAAGGCCGCCGCTCTTGCCGCAGACGCCGGAAAGAAGGCCGAAGAGGACGCCCTTCGACGGCGCAATGCGGCCATACTCGGCTTCTGGCGCGACGCGGAGGTCTTTCTCATACCTGAAGTTCCGCGTTCCTCACGTCCGCCCGTCACGACGGCACGGCGCTGGGAAACCGTTTCGGCATCTCTTCCCGCCTGGAGCGCCAAAAGGGACTCCGCCACGCCCCGGGACGAGCTTTGCTCCGTACCCGGTCCCGACGTGGAGAACGGCGAGCTGCCGTGGTTCAGGCCGCTGCCTTCGGGCTTTTCTGCGGCATGGCACATCGTTTATCTGGGCGTCATGCCGCGGCAGCACATTTCCGATCTCATTCTGGAAAAGACGGGAAGCCGTCCCGAATGCCCGGAGGAACCGGGACTCGGCGAGGGATGCCTTGCCGCCGTGGTGCTGGACATGGCTGGCATGCCCGTGCCGGAAAGCTATGTTCCCTCCTCCTTCGTGCCCGGCCTTGCACGCTGCCTTGCGGGCAAAAGTCTGGATCAGCTTTCCCTCGACATGCTGAAAATGCAGTCCGACTTCGACCGGCGCAGAAGCGCCCTCGACGAACCTTTCCGCGGCCCGTGGATACAGGAGGAAATCGAACGCCTTTTCAACATGATGCAGGTGAAGGACGAAGAGGCTCGCATCGTGATGCGTTCCGTGTACTTCCGTCCCGATCCCAGGGGACGGCGCATCGACGACGTGCAGAACGACCTTCTGAACTCCTTTTATCTCTCCGACCTCGACCGTCTTCTTCAGCTCTCAAAAACAGGATTTCGCGGCGTGTTTGCCCGCTATCTGGAAGGCGCCCCAAAGAACGCCGGACGCTGCGACGTGCTCGGTCACGGCGAGGAAAGCCGTCTTGCCCGGGAAAAGGCCCTCTCTCTCGAGCGTCTGCCCTCGGGACGCTGGCCCCATGCTCCCTCACAGCACCTTCTTCCGGCGCAGCTTGCGGCGGTCACGGAGATTCTGCACGGAGAACTCACAGCCGTGAACGGGCCTCCGGGCACGGGCAAGACAAGACTTCTTTGCGACGTGGCGGCGGATCTTGTGGTGCAGAGAGCACGGAGAATCGCCGCCCTGAAGCAGCCCTTCGAAGTCTTCATCAATTCCTCCGGCGAATTCTATTCCCTGCGTCACGACCTCATGCGCGGCACGGGCATGGTGGTGGCAAGCAGCAACAACGCCGCCGTGGAAAACATCACGAAGTACCTGCCTTCGGAAGAGGCCGTGTGCAAAGACACCTTTCCCGAAGCCGGCTATTTTCCCGAAGTGGCCTTTGCCGTCAACGCGGCCTTTCATCCCTCCGACAGCGACGAGCCGCCTCGTCCCGCCTGGGGGCTTGTTTCCGCCGTGCTCGGTTCCGCATGGAACTGCGAACAGTTCGCCCGCGCCTTTTTCTGGGGCTTCCGCGACCAGGAAAAAAAGATCGTGCTGCCCGGCATGAAGGAGGTTCTCGACAGGTATCGCAGCTACGAAGCCAAGCAGGACGCCCGCCGCGAGTGGCAGCGGGCCAGACAGGACTTCATCGCCGCGGAGGCCGAGCTTGACCGGTACCGGAAGGAGCTGGCCCGCCGGGCAGAAAACAGCCTCTCTCCGACTCATCGACGCGAGGAAAGCCCCCTTCTCGGGCGCTTCATGTCGCTCATGGAAGAAAGCCGTCACCTGCGCGCCGCTGCCGGGGAGGAAAACCGGGCCGCTCTGGAACTGGCCGAAAGGCTGGAAGCCCTGGAAGAGCTTGCCCGCAGGGTGCAGGCGGAAGAGCGCGACCGAAAAGACGATGTCGAAGCGCTGCGCGTTCCCTGCCGTGAGTTCTGGAAGGATGACTCGTGGCAGATCAAAAGCGTGTGGAACGACGAGAGGCTGGAAATGCTGCGTTCCCGGCTCTTTCTTCTGGCGCTCCGCCTGCATGAGTGGACCATCAAGTCCTGTGCGCGGGAGTTTGCCGCCGACATCGGCGTCGTCACGCGTCATCTTCGCGGCGCTCCCGTGGAGGACGCGGACATTGCCGACATCTGGAACGCGCTTTTCTTTGTGGTACCGGTGGTATCCTCCACGCTGGCTTCGTTCAGCCGTCTTTTTTCCGGCATGGGACAGGGTTCGCTCGACTGGGTTCTTCTGGACGAGGCAGGGCAGGCCACGCCGCAGAGTGCGGCAGGAGCGCTCTGGCGTGCGGCAAGAGCGGCCGTGATCGGAGACCCTCAGCAGATAGAGCCCGTGGTGCCTCAGCCCGGCCCGCTTCTGGACACGCTGCGCGCAAGACAGGAAAAGGGAACTGTCAGGCTTGAGGACTGGTCTCCGGCAACGCAGTCGGCCCAGACCCTGGCCGACAGAAGCGCCCTTCTCGGCACCTGGATGGAAAGCGCAGGACGAAGAGTGTGGACGGGCTATCCTCTGCGCGCGCATTACCGCTGTGCCGAACCCATGTTCAGCACGGCCAACCGCATAGCCTACGACAATCAGATGGTGCAGGCGCGAAAGACCTTTCCCCTCGTGCGCTCGCCTCTTGCAGAGAGCTGCTGGTTCCACGTGAACGGACAGCATGCGGACACGCAGCTCGTGGAAGAGGAGCTTGCCTGCCTGAGAAGGCTCCTTCTGCGCTTTCTGGAAGAATGGCCCGAAGTGGAACATCAGGGAACACGCCGGGCAGCCTCGGTGTTCGTCATCTCTCCCTTCCGCAAGGTGGCCCGGCACTGCCGTACGCTTCTGCGTGCCATGCGCGTTTCCGAAGAGAGCGTGCGCTGCGGCACCATACACACCTTCCAGGGCAGGGAAGCGGACATCGTCTTTCTCGTGCTCGGCTCCACGCCCGGCCAGGCCGGCTGGGGAAGCCGTCAGTGGGCCTCACGCACGCCGAACATCCTGAACGTGGCGCTCACCCGCGCCCGCTCGCTCATCTACGTCATAGGCAACTGGCGCGACTGGAGACGACATCCCTTCTTCGACGTGCTCTCGGAAGAACTGCCCGTCAAAGAAGAGCCGTAATGCCGTCCTCAGAGCGTTCCCTCGTCGGGAGTGCAGGGAAAAATGACCACGCGCCTGCCCTCGCGGCGGGCACGGGCGAGAGTGTCGCGCGTGCCTCGGGAACTGCCGTCCCAGAACGCGACCACAACGTCGGCAAGCCGCACGATCTCCGCGTTGCGCACGGGACCGGCGCTTCTGCCGAACTTCCTCCAGTCGGCGGGAACCACAACAAGCGGAATCCCGTGAGCGGCGGCAAACTGCTCCGCCAGAGCGTCAGCGCCACGGGCGCCTCCGGAAACGACGGCCTCAAGATCCTCCGCGCGCACCACGGAGAACAGACATCGCTCCATCCACGCATAGTCGTCAAAATTACGGGAGCCCACAACCGCCAGTTTCATGTTCACTCCGCCGATGCTTCAACACGGCCGGTCCTTCGGCATGCGATCCGGCCCGAACTCAGCATAGGAAAAGCCCGCCGATGCGGCAAGCGCTTGATTTCAGCGCCCGGCAAGGCAATAATGACAACGCTTCCCCCACGGGAAGTCAACCTGAACCACGAGATGTCTCATGCCTGAAATATTGCCCATCGACTCTGAACTGGCCGCCAAGGCCGACGCTCTTTTTCGCGAACTGGGACTGGATCTGCCCACTGCCGTACAGCTTTTTCTGCGGCAGTCTCTGAGAGAGCACGGACTTCCCTTCACTCCCCGGCTCACGATGCCGGCTCCGGGGCACCGCCCCGCGTCATCACCGACCCCCTCCCCTGAGCCGGAAGAAGACGCCCCCCGTGAATCCTCTCAGGAAAGGACGTTCTTCACCGCGGACGAAGAACGGACATCCGCGACGACGGACATGAGCGAAGACGCCCGATCGGACGATGCTCTCGGCATGGATGAGGAAACGGATCCCGAAAGAGCCGAGAAGGAAGATTCTGCCGAAGAAGCACGTCCTGCAGAGGACGAACGTCCCGAACAGCATTCCCGAGAAGAGACAGGCATCTCCGGAGCCGACGCCGGAGCACACGAAGAAGGCGGCGAACTGCGACAGGCCTTCCGCAACGCCCGACTCATCGGCGCCTCGCTCAGACGCGTGCGCTCGCTGAACCGGCTTTACTCCATAGGCGAACCGAACGCCCAGGTGCACGGCTGGCGTGAAGTGTACGTATCCGGCGACGAGCCCTTTGCCCTGGACTTCGGCGCCGTCCGGGTGGAACTCGGCTTTCACGGCGGCGGGAGCCTGCGCATGATGGACGGCAGGCTTCCCGACAGCGTGCTCGAGGCGGACGCCGTGTATCCGCGCGACCTCAGCGCCGTGTTCTCCTCCGTCATCGGCCAGCGTCTCGTCGACGTCGCCTCCAGCCGCATCTGGAATGAAGGGCAGGAACGGGAACAGCTCTGCCTGCGCTTTGCCAACGGCTGCACGCTGAACTTCGCGCCCGGCGGGGACTGGGGCGCGCTGTGGCTCACGGACGTTCACGGCTCCGTCATGTTTGCTCCCGAGGCCGTATGGCTGCGCGTTCTTGACGACAGAACAAGAAACGGCCTGCGCTAGGTCCGGCGCTTCCTCCGCAAGCCCGGCGCGTCCCCTGTCCTGCGGGCAGGAGGCTCCGTTGACCGGAACCATTTAAGCGCGTATCTATGGGAAACTCCACACCCGCAAAGGATCTGCTATGGAAAAACATTTTGCAGAAATGCAACACAAGTTCTCCGACTATCTCAAGCAAAAAGGTCTGCGCGTCACGCCGCAGCGGCTGAAGATACTGGAAGCCTTTCTGCACGCCAACGATCATGTGTCCATGGAAGAGCTCTTTCTTCTGGTGCGAAGCCAGGACAACAGCATCGGTCAGGTCACGGTATACCGCACCCTCAAGCTGCTCTGTGAGGCCGGTCTCGCCTCCGCCGTGAACTTCGAGGAAGGCATGGTGCGCTACGAACCTGTGGGAATGCATCATCACGACCATCTTGTATGCGAAAAATGCGGCAGAAAGATCGAGTTCGTCAACGACGCCATAGAAGAGCTTCAGAACAAGGTCTGCCGCGTGCACGACTTCATTCCCACCTCTCATCATATGGTGCTCTACGGCGTGTGCGCCGACTGCCGGAAAAAGGCATGACCATGGAAAAGCTCACGTTTTCCACCCGCACCCGGGAAGAGATGCTGAGCGTCACCGACGCCCTGCGCCGGGCTGTGGAAGACCGGGACTGGAAGGACGGCGTTCTGGTCGTCTTCTGCCCGCATACCACCTGCGGTCTCACCGTCAACGAGGGCTTCGACCCGGACGTCGCCTTCGACATGACGCGCTTTCTTCATGAACAGGTTCCGCAGCATTACGGCTTCCGGCATGCGGAAGGCAATGCCGACGCCCACGTCAAGGCCAGTCTGTTCGGTTCGTCGGTCAGCCTCATCGTGGAAGACGGACGTCTTCTGCTCGGAACATGGCAGGCCGTATGGCTGTTTGAAGGCGACGGGCCCCGCCGCCGCGAGCTCTGGCTGAAATGGCTTTCCGCCTGAGCATTCTACGGCCGGACCTGCGTGCGACGCATCAAGGCCTCTCCTTCCTTTAAAAACACGAAGGCGCCCTGTCCGGCCATGTTACGGACAAGACGCCCCTCTGCCGACGCAGGACTCCGGTTCGTCCGATCATCCCTGCGTACTGCGGCAATACCCTCCGGGCATGCCTTCCGGGCTCAGCACAAGCTGCCAGAGCTGTATGCTCCGCGCCCGGAACGCTCCCGCACAGGACAGAAGATAATACTGATACATTCTGTGCTGCCGCTCCGTGCAGGAGAAGGCCCCGTCACGAAGGCCGAGCTCAAAGTTCTCATGCCACGCCATGAGCGTCTTGTCGTAATCCACGCCGAAGTTCTGCCAGTCCTCCAGAATGAAATCCCTCTCCAGCGCATCCACAAGCGTGGACGGCGACGGAAGCACGCCGTTGGGAAAAATGTAGTGCGTAAGCCACGGATCCGCCCCGGCTCCCACGCCGAAGGCTCCGTTGCTGCCTATGCTGTGCAGAAGGAAAAGTCCCCCGGCCTTCAGGCAGTTTCTGGCAATGTCCATGAATTCCCGATAATTGCGCCTGCCCACGTGCTCAAACATCCCTACGGAGACAACCCTGTCCCACTCACCGCGCAGGCTGCGGTAATCCATGAGACGGTATTCCACGTCCGCACCTGAAGAGGCGGCCTTGTCCTGCGCAAAGGCGAGCTGTTCGCGCGAAACGGTGATGCCCGTCACCTGCACGCCGTGCTCCTCTGCCATGTGCAGCGCAAGCGTGCCCCAGCCGCAGCCTATGTCGAGCACCGTCATGCCCGGTTCCAGCGCCAGCTTGCGGCATATCATTTCCATCTTCTGTTCCTGCGCCGCGTCAAGTCCCGCCTCCCCCACGGCGTCCACGCCCTCCCAGCGGGCGCAGCTGTACTGCATGGTCGGCCCCAGCATGGTCCGAAAAAGCGCAGGATCGGTGTCATAATGGGCACGCGCCACCATGAAGGCACGGGCGCGGCTCTGAAGATTGAACATCGCCTGTGCCGCCTCCGTCAGCCAGAAGGGCACATTGCGGGTAAAAGCCTGCTCTATGCGCGCCCGGAGCGCCCGGCAGAACATGGCATCCATGGCCTCGCAGTCCCACCATCCGTCCATGTAGGCCTCGCCGAGTCCCAGCGTCCCCTGCCTGAGCACGCGCGCGTACAAGTCGTCGTTGTGCACCTGAATGTCCCACGGTCTGTCGCCGTTGATGCGTATGTCCGCCTTTTCGGCGAGCCTCTGCACAATTTCCCGTGCCTGCATGAAAAATCTCCTTTTTTCCCGCAGAGTAACGGGAAAGCAGGTCCGATTCCATGATAGTGCGTTCCTTGAAGGGAAAAATCATGCCTGAACCGGCGACGAGCCTTGACGGACTGTCATTCCTGCCCGCTGCCCCGTCTTTGTTTTCTCCCGGCCTCCCCCCTTATTTCTTCCGTTCCCCGCCCTGAACTTCGACACGCCCCCGCTCTTGACGCCGCGGGCGGAGCAATGCTCTTTGTCGCAGCCGCCGCGGACGGAGCGGCCCTGATCCGAAAGAAAGGCGGGCCCGCCGAGAAGAACGATCGCCTCTTGCGTCCCCATCCCGAAGTCCTGGAGGATGAAAAAAACGCGTTCCCATCCCCGAAGGAGGATGAAAACGCGCCTTGAAGACGATTTGCGTCCGGTCTTCCGTCAGGCTTACGGGCTCAGGAAAGGAAGGTCTCGGGATGAGCGGCCATTTCCTGCATCTCGTTGATGAGGCGGCAGGCATGGTAGCCGTCGGCAACGGCATGACTGACGGATACCGACACCGGAATGAGGAGCTTCTCTCCCCGCATCTCATATTTGCCGAACTTGATGAGCGGCGAGAAGAACTCGCTCTCGGCGTAGGAATCCTGGGCAAAATGCGTGAAGGCCAGCCACGGCACGTTGGACACGGGGCAGATGTTGGGCGGCTGCCCGTCACGCGCCTTGATTCTGCCCGTCACATGACGGTAGCGTTCCATGTCGGCCGTCACCGTGGCGTAAAAACGGGAAAAGTCCTCGGAATATTCGCTCCAGATGTCGGTGAATGTCTCGTTTTCCGGGTGAAACAGCGTGTAGCACGGCATGAGCTCATCCCAGAAACCGAGTTCATGGTGCTCGTTGAAGGCCATGCGGAATTCCTCATGCGCATTCACGACACGCATGACGACGTAAAGCATGACGGGAAAGAACTTCAGCCCGCGCTCCCGGCGAAGGCGCTGAAGATTCGTGACGTCGAGATCCGCCCCGATATTGTAGCGGCACTTGATGGTGTTGAAATAGTAATCGAAATACGCGCTTCTTGCCCAGGTGTCACGATTGATGACATGAAAGACGGCTTCCTTCATGAATCCTCCGCTTCCGGCGGTCTCCCGCCGCTTTCCTTTTAAGCGCGCGACAGGCGCGCCTCACCGCTCCGGGCAGCAGACTTTTCGGAACCGCCCTGCTCCGGTCTCGTCCGCCATCTTCCCTCCCGGCGGGGGAAAAGGCAGATCTCGCCCGCTCAGGAAAAGAATTCAGGCAATGAAAAGCTCCATCACGAAGACCAGCACACAGGCCGCCACGGCCACGCTGAAAAGGCTTGCGCCGAACCATGCGAGCACCACGGCCGCCACAAGACCGGCAAGACCGGAAATCTGACTGCCCGTGGAATCCAGTATGGCCGGAAACGTCATGACAGACAAGGTGACATAGGGAATATAGTAAAGAAACGAACGGATGGTGACGTTATGCACCTCGCGCCGTATGAGCGTGAGCGGAAGCACGCGTATGAGATAGGTCACCGCAGCCATCACCGCAATGTAGATGATCGTGTCACGCATGGCTCTGCCCTCCGTCCTCCCTTTTTGCACCGTCTCCAGCAAGCCCCCTGTCCACGGGGAAGAGAAACGCCGCCGCTCCGGAAATGAGCACCGTAAGAATGATGATCTTCATGCCGCCGGAAATGCCGCTGAAGAGCGGCAGCCGGGCAAAAAACCAGCTCAGAGCCATGGATACGAGAATGAGTACGGCAAGCAGCCTGTCCTTGCGGGCCGGGGGCACGATGATGGCGATGAACATTCCGTAGAGGGCCACGCTGAGCGCCACCACGATGCGCGCAGGCAGAACGTTGCCGAGTACCACGCCGAGAAGCGTGCCGAGAGCCCATGCCGGGGAAGCGATGCTCACGGCGCCGTACACATAGAAGGGGTCAAGCCTGCCGGGCACGTTCACGGAAATGCCGAAGATTTCATCCGTCACTCCGTAGCCCACGAGAAGCCGATGATACATGGGCGTTTCAGGAGCCATTTTCTGCGAGAGCGAGCAGGACATGAGCATGTAGCGCAGATTGATGACAAGCTGGGAGAGCGCCATTTCCCAGTAGGACGAACCTGCCGCCATGATGCCGAGGGCCGCGAACTCTCCGGCCGAGGTCAGGTTGGTGAAGCTCATGAGCGTGGAGTCGAAGGCGGAAAGCCCGATGTTCCGACAGGCGATGCCCAGCGTGAAGGACACGGCAAAGTATCCCAGCGCAATGGGAATGCCGTCATGCATTCCGCTCAAAAAATTCTTTCTGTGTTCTGCCATGGAATGATTTTCCCCCGAGCCTCGAGTAGTCGTCGCTGCCGGCAGGGCGCACGAACGCTCCCCGGCGCCGAAACCAGGCTTCTTTTCCGAAGGCCGCCGACCTGCCGGCATGCCCTTCAATCTCCGTTGTCTTCCGAAAGGTCGCCGAACGCCCCGCTTCCGCAAGTTCTGCAAAAAAGCCGCCATGCCCGTTGCAGGCATTCCGGCCGTGGCGCTACGACTTCTCCTCGTCCTCTCCGCTGACGTAAAGACGTTCCTTCAGCGCGCGCACCCTGTCGCGCAGCTCGGCCGCCCGCTCGAACTCGAGCTCTCTGGCTGCCGCGCGCATGGCCTTTTCCAGCTCCTCGATGAGCTTTGCGATGTCTGCGGGCGTCTGCGGCGTTTCGCTCTCCGTCTTCTGCTCCGCGCGGCTCTTCTTTCCGGCCTTGCCGGAAGCCTTTCCGCTCCCCTTTTTCGTCGCGCCATCCTCATCCCTGCCGTACAGATTGTCCAGCGGATTTTCCAGCGACTTCATGACGGTGCGGGGCACGATGCCGTGCTCCTCGTTGTAGGCCAGCTGCTTGGCCCGGCGGCGTCCGGTCTCGTCGATGGCGGCCTGCATGGAGGGCGTCACGCGGTCGGCATACAGAATGACGCGGCCTTCCGCGTTTCTTGCGGCACGACCGAAGGTCTGTATGAGCGCGCCCGTGGAACGGAGAAAGCCTTCCTTGTCCGCGTCGAGTATGGCCACAAGGGAAACCTCGGGAATGTCGAGCCCCTCGCGCAGAAGATTGATGCCGATGAGAACGTCGAACTCCCCGGCGCGCAGCGCCCGGATGATGGCGATGCGCTCAAGCGTGTCGATGTCCGAATGCAGATAGCGCGACGACACGCCCATGTTGTTGAAATACTCGGTAAGATCCTCGGCCATGCGCTTGGTGAGCGTGGTCACGAGCACGCGTTCGCCCTTCGCGGCGCGCGCCTTGCACTCGCCGAGCAGATCGTCCATCTGCCCCTTCACCGGACGGATTTCCACAGGCGGATCCAGAAGTCCCGTGGGACGGATGACCTGCTCGACCACGAGTCCCGCGCTTCGGTCCAGTTCCCAGCGGCCGGGGGTGGCGGAAACGAAGATGCTCTGCCCTATGCGCTGCTCGAACTCTGCAAACTGCAGCGGACGGTTGTCCAGAGCCGAAGGCAGCCGGAAGCCGTAGTCCACCAGCGTGTTCTTGCGGGAACGGTCGCCCTTGAACATGGCCCCGACCTGCGGAATGCTCATGTGCGACTCGTCCACGAAGAGCAGAAAGTCCTTCGGAAAATAATCGAGCAGCGTGGAAGGCGGCTCCCCCGGAGCTCTGCCGTCAAGATGGCGCGAATAGTTTTCAATGCCGTTGCAGTAGCCGAGCTCCTCCATCATTTCCAGATCAAGCTGCGTGCGCTGTTCGAGCCTCTGGGCCTCAAGGAGCTTTCCGCCTTCCTGAAACTGCGCGAGTCTCTCTCTGAGCTCCTCCCGTATGTCGCCCATGGCCCGCACGAGGTTGTCCCTGTCGGAGACGTAGTGGCTCGCGGGATAGATGACGGTCTTGGAAATGCGCCCGAGCACTTCGCCGGTGAGCGGATCGATCTCGCGAATGGCGTCTATCTCGTCGCCGAAAAATTCTATGTGCAGGGCCTTTTCGTCCTCATAGGCGGGAATGATCTCAAGAACGTCGCCTCTTACGCGGAAGGTGCCGCGGTGAAAGTCATAGTCGTTGCGCGTGTACTGAATGTCCACAAGACGCCCTATGATGCTCTCCATGGACACGGCCTGTCCCTCTTCCACGGGAATGATGAGGCGCGCATAGTACTCCGGAGAGCCGAGGCCGTAAATGCACGACACCGACGCCACGATGATGACGTCGCGTCTGGTAAGCAGCGCGTGCGTGGCCGCATGGCGCAGCTTGTCTATGTTGTCGTTGATGGCCGAGTCCTTCTCGATGTAGGTGTCGGAGGAAGGGACATAGGCTTCGGGCTGATAGTAGTCGTAATAGGAAACGAAGTATTCCACCGCGTTTTTGGGAAAAAGCGCGCGGAACTCGCCGTAGAGCTGCGCGGCGAGCGTCTTGTTGTGGGCCAGAATGAGGGCCGGGCGGCCGGTTCGCGCAATGACGTTGGCCATGGTGAAGGTCTTGCCCGAGCCCGTGACGCCGAGAAGCACCTGATCGCGAATGCCCGCGTTCAGATTGGAGACCAGTTCATCAATGGCGGCGGGCTGATCCCCGGTGGGCACAAAAGAGGAATGGAGCTGAAAAAGCTGTTCGGACATGACCATGACTCGCTGCACAGAAAGAAGGGGGAAGCGGGGCCGGACGTCATGCCTCCCCGCGCGAGGCACATTCTGCCTTAACAGGGGATTTTTTCAAGGGGAAGATACCACGACGGACGCCCCTGAAAAATACGGTCCACGCGACGCTCGTCCGCGCCTTTTCACGTGCAGGCCGTCCGGCGGGCGAACGGCGGCAGCCCCGGCGTTCCGGGCGAAGGCCATGGCGCCGGCCTTGTTCCGTCCGGACTGCCGGCCCCCTTCACGAAACGGCCTAGGCGCTTTGCTTCAGGAACGTCCCCGACGGCGCCGCACCGCACGACACGTCCATGGCAAACGCCTTCCGGACTGCCGCTTCCGCGGCTCTGAAATCCTGAACGTTCGGATGTCCTGCGGCTTCGGCGAGCCGGGCCATGCGCTCCGGCGTGCGCGGATGCGTGCTTCTGGCGAGCACCTCGGGATCAAGTCTGCCCTGACAGAAAAAATGTCCGAGCACCCGGCAGTTCCCGCGGGAAAGAAGTTCTTCCGTCCTGAGCGCGCAGCGCTCGGCATGGGGGGAATCGGGGAAGGCGGCCATGGTGCCGAAGAAGAACACGTTTTTCCGGCAAAGACGCCCCATGAAAAGACGCATGGCCTCGTCGGGGCCGCCCCTCCAGGTCCAGAAGCCGAGAATGAAGCGCTCAAAGCCGAGCGGAGCGTTCTCCACGGCAAAGATGGGCAGGCCGAAGCAGTCGGCCAGATACGTTCCTACGGCACGGGTATTGCCCGTGCGGGAAGAATACACGATGCAGGTCTGCATGTCAGTTTTCCAGAAGACAGCGGCGAAGCGCCTCTTCGTCCTCAATGACGATGGTCCGACGCTCAAGGCGTATCAACCCTTCCTGCACGAAACGGCTGAGCTGGCGGCTGAGGCTCTCGCGCGAAAGTCCGAGCAGGCCCGCCAGCACCTCACGCGTCATGACGTCATCAAGCACGCGGGTCTTTTCCACGCGGGCCTTGTGCAGGAGCCAGCCCGCCACTCGGCGGCGCACGGAAATCTTGCCCTGGGAGACGGCTATCTTGTTGATGAACATCCGCTGACGCATGGCGAGCGCCTGCATGACGCGCTGCGCAAGGCCGATGTGTTCCGAAAGCAGCGCACGAAACACCCGGTTTTCCATGGAGAGCACCGTACACGGCGTGAGCGCCCGGGCCGAAAGAAACGCGGCGCCTTTGCCGAACACGCCGTAAAGATCGAGAAAATGACCGGCTCTCACCACATGAAGCACGGTATTCTTACCTGATACGGAACCTTTCAGAAGCTCCACGTGCCCGGAAACAAGCCAGAAAGTGACGGACGCGCCGTCGCCTTCCACGCATATCCATTCCCCTTTGGAAAACGAACAGAGCCGCGTGACCGTCGCGAGTCTTTCCACGTCCTGAGCGCCGAGCTCCGGAAAGCTCGCGCGCAGACATTCCTGCACGTCTCGGAAAGATTCTCCAGTCTCCGCCATGGCACGCTCCTGAAACGAGAATGAAAATACCTGTGAAAAACGCCCCGGACGGGATCGGCCCGTCCTGCGTCTGCGCCGCACGGAAGCGGCATGATCCCGCTGCGGCAAGCCCGCTCCGGACGGCCGAGAGCTTCGTGCCTCAACCGGCTCCGCGCCCATGCGGAGCCGCAGATCCGGCGTCGTGTCCGTCGCTCTTTGCGCAAACACTCTAGCGGACATCTTCCGCCCCAGCCATGACCGCGGTCACATTCTGGAAAGCCGCGGAGGCAGACGACAGAGAGCGGATTTTCTCATC
>NZ_CAJJIC010000026.1 GCF_905187505.1 uncultured Mailhella sp. | reverse complement strand
GGATGGTGCGGGCCTGATCCGCGATGGCGCGGGTGATGGCCTGACGGATCCACCAGGTGGCGTAGGTGGAGAACTTGTAGCCGCGCTGGTACTCGAACTTGTCCACGGCCTTCATCAGGCCGATGTTGCCTTCCTGAATGAGATCGAGGAACTGCAGTCCGCGGTTGGTGTACTTCTTGGCGATGCTCACCACGAGGCGCAGGTTGGAGCGTATGAGTTCCTGCTTGGCGCGCATGGAAGCCACCATGCCGCGGCGGATGCGCCACAGCACTTCTTCGAGGTCTTCCACGTTGTGGCAGCACTTTTCGCGCAGACGCTGGAGGCTTTCGATCTTGCCCATGATGAGTTCCTTGTAGGAAAACATCTTGTCCACGCTCATGTCCAGTTCCGCGGCCACGTCCTGCATGGAGCGGGTGCGGTTGTCCAGAGCCTCGAACAGGGCCTGCAGCTCTTCCTGCGTCTTGCCGGTGGTGGCCGCGTAGGCGTCGAGCTCGCGCTGGTAGTTCTTCATCTGGCGCACGTAGTCCTCCACGGTTTCCACGATGCGGTCGATGAGGGTCTTTTCCAGCTTGATTTCGCGCAGACGGGAAACCACTTCTTCCTTGTACTGAAGAATTTCCTTCTGCGTGGCGGCCACGCGACGTTCAAGGGTGCAGCAGGCGTCGAGCTTCTGATAGATCTTGTGCTTCTTCTTGTAGATGGCCTTGATCTCGTCGAGCAGCAGAATGACCCGCTGGCGCTGGTTCATCTCATCTTCGGTGGGGTCGTCTTCCTCAATGGTCTTGACCACGTCCTTGAGCTTGATGCGGTTCTGCTTGAGGTCTTCGCCCACGTTGATGAGCTCTTCGACGGCCACGGGCACTTCCACGAGCGCGTAGAGCACGTCCTCTTCACCCGTCTCGATCTTCTTGGCGATGACGACTTCGCCGTCGCGGTCGAGCAGCGGCACCGCTCCCATCTCGCGCAGATACATGCGCACGGGATCGGTGTTGCGGGCGGCAAAGTCGCCGGTGTCCTCGGCGGACAGGTCGAGAGGGAACTCCAGCGCGTTGTCGTCGGTCTCGTCGAACACGATGTCGACGGGATCGTTTTCCGCGTCGGCGTGGTTCACGACGATGGACTTGCCTTCCTTTTCGGTATCGACGATGGCGATGTCCATCTGATCGAACATCGCTATGATCTCTTCAAAATTCTCGGGCGTGCTCATCTCCGCGGGGACAGACTTGCTGACTTCCTCGAAGGTAAGGTAGCCGGCAGACTTGCCCTTGGCGATAAGAGCCTTGACCTGCTGGATTTCTTTAAGATTATTGGTCACTACGCCTCCCTCGCGCTTCAAGAAGCGCGCGCATGTATTCCCGTTGTGTTTCCTGGCTGGCCGTTCCCTGGCGAAGGGCCGCCACGACGGAAGCCATGTGTGATGTCTTCTGCAGATTGATGAGCATCTGCCGTATGGCGGCAAGCTCTCCTTCTTCGTTGTCGAGAGGAGGTGCCTCCTCGCCCCGGCAGCGTATCCAGAAATTCTTTTCCTTCGGCTCCAGCGCGTCAAAGGCCTGATCGGAGCAGAAGGCGGCTATCTTGTCCCAGAGCTTGAGCGCCCACGGCGCGGAAAGGGCAAGATCGGCGCCCGCGGCCTGAAGGTCCGGCAGGCGGTGCGGATAGCGCACCGCAAAGGTCATGATTTCCTTGTCCCGGCTTATGGCATGGGGCGTTTCGTTGCGTCTGGCCGCAACGCGGGGAGCGGAGGCATTGCGCCGCTCCAGAACGCCTCCCCGAAGGTCGGCTTCGGAAAGGCCGAGTCCTGCGGCAAGTTCCGCCGCAAAACGGTGAAAAAGTTCCGGCAGGTCCACCTGAGAAAGAAAGTGTCTCGCCCATTCCACGGCCTCGCGCGGGGCCATGCCGCGCAGCACGGAAAGGCAGAAGGCAAGGCCGTCCTGCGCGTGGGCGCGCAGATCCTCCACGGCTTCGGCGCCGAAGGAATGCAGCATGCTGTCGATGTCGTTGTCGTCCGGGAAAAGGATGACGCGGCACGAGAGCCCTCGGGTGAGCAGCATTTCGCAGGAGCGGAAGGCGGCCTTGCGGCCCGCGTTGTCGCCGTCGAACATGAGCTCGAGGTGGGAGCTGAAGCCGGAGAGCCTCTTTATCTGTTCCGGGGTGAGCGCCGTGCCGAGCACGCCCACGGCCTGCGTGTAGCCGTACTGGTGCAGGGTGATGACGTCCATGTACCCTTCGGTGAGAATGATGCTCTTCTTCACCGCGATGGAGGGCCGTGCCTGAAACAGGCCGAACAGATGTTCGCCCTTCTTGTAGATGGGCGAATCGCTGCTGTTGATGTACTTGGCGTCGTCCTCCTTCGCAAGCGACGGAATGATGCGTCCGCCGAAGGCGATGGTCTGTCCCGACAGGTTGCGGATGGGGAACATGAGCCGGTTGCGGAAGCGGTCGAAGGTGCGTCCGCCCTGGCTTTTGGACTGAAGTCCGCATTCCACGGCCGTGCTCAGGGAAAAGCCCGCGCGGCGCAGCGTGTCGCCGAGATCCTGCCACGAATCCATGCTCCAGCCGAGGCCGAACTTTTCCACGAGTTCCGGGGAAATGCCCCGCTCGCCTATGTAGTCGCGGCACACGGCGGCGCTCTGCGAGGAGAGATTGCTGTGGAAGTGCGAGGCGGCAAGCTCATGCATCTTCTGCATGTCGCGCTTCTGGGAGCGCTGTTCCTTCGCCCTGGGATCGGCGCGGTAGGACTCGAGACGTATGCCCGCCTCCTCGGCGAGCGCGGCGAGGGTTTCTTTGAAGTCGAGGCCGTTCATGCGGCCGTAGAAGTCGAAGATGTCGCCGGAGGCCTGACAGCCGAAGCAGTAGAAGGTTCCCTGCTCCTCGTTGATGGAGAACGAAGGCTTGGTTTCCTGATGGAACGGGCAGGGCGCGACGAGACGGGAGCCTGCGGGACGCAGCTCCACGTAACGCCTCGCCATGTCGGCAAGACTGATGCGCGACTTTATCGCCTGTATCACATCGTTGTTCTTCATGATGATTTGCCCAGCCTAGCGGAACAGAACCTGAGTCATGCCGTCGCCGCCCTGATCTTCGGGAGCGGTATGGTAGGAAGCCACGCCCGGGAAGGTGCGCAGAAGTTCATGCACGGCCCTGCGCAGCGCGCCGGTGCCGCGGCCGTGAACGATTTCCACGCCTTCCACGCCGGAAAGCAGGGAGCGGTCGAGGAACTGTTCGAGCTCCGCTAAAGCTAAATCAGCACGTTTCCCTCTCAAGTCAAGACGCAGGAAGGAAACAGGTCTCGAAACCCTGGCGGTCACGGTTCCCTTCGGCGCGGAGGGCGCGCCGGAAGAGGGCTGAAGGTCGGAGAGCGGGGCCCACATGGTCACGCCGTTCAGATCGATCTTGCCTCTGCCGTTCTTCTCGTCGAGTTCGCGCAGCACGGCCTTTCTGTTCCACAGGCGGTGCGTCACTTCGCCGCCCACGGTGAAGGCGGAAGGATCGGCCGCGGGCTTTTCCTCCTCCATGTCCCGTGCGGAACGGGCGAGGTCGGCGCGAAGCCTGGCCATTTCCTTCTGGGCCTGCTTTGCCGTGGCCTTGCCGCTCTTGTAGTCGCGCATGAGTTCCTGCGACATTCTGCGCACTTCCTCGTCGAGACGCTGGCGTTCCTTTTCGAGCTTCTGCTGCAGCGATTCGCGCTTGTCGCGCAGGCGGCGTTCCTCGTCCTTCATGCGGGCAAGTTCCTCTTCCCGCCGGCGGGCAAGATCGTTGAGGCGGTCCATGACCGCGCTTGCGTCGTCGCCGTCCATGAGAAGATAATGCTCGGCTCTTTTCAGCACGGATTCGGGCAGACCGTGCTCGCGGGCCACGTCGAGGGCCTGGCTTGCGCCCACCTGATCGTAGGCCAGATGGAAGAGCGGCTTCTTGGTGGACGGATCGAACAGCACGGAGGCCGCACGCACGCCTTCATGGGTGAGCGCGTAGCTCTTGAGCGCGGGAAAGTGCGTGGCCGTCACGGTGTAGGCGCCCTTTTCCAGAAGGCCGTCGAGCACGGCCTGAGCCAGCGCCGCGCCCTGTGAAGGGTCGGTGCCGGAGCCGAACTCGTCGAGCAGCACCAGGGAACGGCCGTCGAGCGCGTCCCAGATGGAGGCGAGATGATGAATCTGTCCGGTGAAGGTGGACACGTGATCGTCGAGACTCTGCTCGTCGCCGATGAAGGCGTACACCCTGTTCCAGAAGGGCAGGGTGGAACCGCCGTCCACGGGCACGGGAAGACCGGCCAGCGTCATGAGCGTGATGAGGCCGAGGGTCTTCAGGGCCACGGTCTTGCCGCCGGCGTTGCCGCCGCTTATGACGAGCACGCGGTCGCCTTCGCGCAGCACGAGATCGGTGTGCTCGATGCGGCGCGGGCCGTTGTAGTTCTTGTCCGCGGCGTGACGGGCGGCCTCAAGCACGAGCAGCGGATGCCGCGCGCCGGGAAGATGCAGGAGCGCGCCCTCTTCAAGCGGCACGCAGCGGCCGGACAGGGCGGCGCCGAGGGCGCATTTCGCCTGACCGAGATCGATGTCCACAAGGAGCTTCCATGCTGATTCCACCTGCGGCATTTCCTGAACGATGAGGTCCGCGATCATGCGCATGACCTTGCGCTCTTCCTCGCGTTCCTGCTGCTTGAGTTCCTGAAGGCGGTTGTTCTGCTCCACGAGGAACATGGGCTCGAAGTAGAGCGTTTCGCCCGTGTTGGAATAGTCGTGAATGATGCCCTGGATGCGTCCCTTGAAGTTGGCCTTGAGCGGCAGCACGTAGCGGTCGGACGAGAGCGTCATGTAGTCGTCCTGCAGGTAGCGGCCGATGTTGTACTTTTCGGCGAATTCCTTGACGCGGCGCAGGCAGTTCTGATGAATGCCGCGCAGCTCGCTTCTCACGAGAAGAAGCCCGGGCGAGCTTTCATCCTTAAGATAGCCGTCGTCGCTCACGCAGCGCTGCAGGGCCGACAGCGTGAGTTCCGGCATGGGGAGCGAACAGGCGAGCGCGTCGAGCAGCGGACGCCTTGCCCCTCCGGCATGGATGCTTTCGGCCGCGCGGCGGGCAAGCCCGAGCGTTTCCTTGAGCGCCCACAGTCCGTCCATGTCGAGCAGGGGATCGGCGTGACCGCGCACGTGGGCAAGAAGCCCGGAAATGTCGGGGAAGGATGCGGGGGAAAAGTCGCCTTCGGCCAGCCAGGAGCGCATTTCGTCATGCATGTGCTGGCTGCGGCGCACGGCCTCCTCGTCGTCCATGGGGCGCAGCGCGAGAGCGGCTTCCCTTCCTGCCTCGGAAAGGCAGAAGTCGGAAAGTCGTTCGAGGACGCGGGGAAATTCGAGAGCGTGAAGAGTCCTTTCGTCCATACGATCAGCGGGCCTGCTGGAGACGGGCCTTCACCGCGGCGCTCACGGCCTTGCCGTCCACGCGGCCCTTGTATTCGGCCATGATGGCGCTGATGGCACGGCCCATGTTCTTCATGCCGCCGTCAAGCAGGGGAGCCACGGTCTTTTCCACCACTTCGGCAAGCTCTTCCTCGGAAAGCTGGGCGGGCAGATACTCCTGAAGCACCGCGGCTTCGGCGGCTTCCTTTTCGGCCAGATCGGGGCGGCCTGCGGCGTTGTACTGCTCGATGGAGTCCTGACGCTGCTTGACCTCGCGCAGAATCACGTCCATGTAGTCGTCGTCCTCAAGAGGACGCATGAGCTCCACCTGACGGTTCTTGGCCGCGGTCTTCAGAAGGCGCAGCGTGCCGAGCTTAACCTGATCCTTGGCCTTGTAGGCCTGGATGTAGTCCTTGTCTATCTGTTCAGCGATACTCATAGCAGACTTCTTCTTCCGTCGCTAAGGGCGGGCCTTTCGCGTAAGGACGACGCCGGCGCGGCCTTCCGGCCGGGCGTCTCCGGGGCGCGTCATGAAATGGCAAAAGAGCCGGAAATCAGCCTGGTAAAAGGTCCAATTTCCGGCTCCGTAACCGGCTTGCACACGGTTCAGAACCCATGCGAACCGTTGTCGTCGAAGATTAACCCATGTTCACCTTGCGCATCTTCTTCATGAGGCGCTTGCGGGCAGCGGCCTTCTTCTTCTTGCGCATGACGCTGGGCTTCTCATAGTGCTGGCGCTTCTTCATTTCAGAAAGAACGCCGGCCTTTTCCACCTGCTTCTTGAAGCGACGCAGGGCGATGTCGAAATTGTAATCGTCTTCGTTGAGAAAAACTCCGGGCACAGAAATCACCCCCTTTTCAGCGAATCTCTTGTTCCGTCCGATCCGCCAGTTCTCAGGGTGTGTGAACCGAAGGGAAAAACGGAAATGTGTCCCCTGTCCTTGGAAGCGCGGCTTCGGCAAGGCCTGAATGCCGTGCTCTGTTACGCAGGGAGAGAGAGAAACTAAAACAGTTTTCCACAGAAAGCAAGTCCCCGGGGTGCCTCACTCCGGGGAAAACTGCAAAAAAAGTAAAAAATCAGCGTTGCAGCAGGCGTCATATCCTTTTTTTGCAGGGCTTGTCTCCCCCTGCCGGAGGCTCCGCAGGCACGCACGGCGGCAGGCTGCGGCGCTGTTGCGACCGCGCGGCCGGCGGATGCGGGCGTGAGGGAAACGGGCGTGCGGAACGCGCCCCGAAAGGCGCGCCCGCCTTCACGCGTTTTCCGCAGCGATGCGGGCAGAACCGCTCCGCGCCCCGAAAGGCGCGGCGCAGAAGAAAGGAATCCTGCGGGAAAAACCGCCCGCTTCTCCCGCAAAAGGAAGATGGGCGGCAGCGCGGTGCGTATCAGTGTCCCTTGTGCTCGCCGTTTCTGGCATCCCTGATGGCGCGGGCGAAGGCCAGCGTGATGCCGATGGCAAGAATGAGGATCACCGAATAGAGCACGCCGAAGAAAATGGCGTAGTCGGGCTGCCACAGAGGCAGATCCCAGGGGAAGGGGCCATGTCCGTTTTCACCATGAATAAGCATGAAGACTCCTTGAACGGCTGGCGGCCGTGTATCCCGACGGCCGGGATACGGACCGTCCGACTATTATATCTGCTTTTTCAGATTAATGCCAGCCCTGAATTTCACGACCTTGCCGGCGGGAATGGTGATGGTTTCGCCGGTGCGGGGATTGTGGCCCTTGCGCTCCTTGCGTTCTTCCACCACAAGCGAGCCGAAGCCCGGGAGGGAAAGCTTGCCGTCGGAAGCGAGGGCTTCCTGAATGGCTTCGAGCAGGGCGTTCAGGGACTGCTCGGCACTGCTTTTGCTGATGGAGGCCTGTTCGGCTATCTTGGCGATGAGTTCGGCCTTGGTCATGAATGTGCTCCTTTCTGCCTGCGGCAGAGGTGATTGAAGAAAATGAGGGATGCGGTTTTCTCTTTGGTACACGTTTCCTGCCCATCGTCAAGAGAGACGAGGCGTTCAACCATGATTTTTTCCTGAAAAAAGCGCTTCGGCGAGTCTTTGGAACTGTTCCACGGCAAGCGTTTCGGGCCTCTGGGCGGGGTCGATGCCGAGTCGGACGAGCTTCTCCTGCGAGAAGTCGTCCGGCAGGGCTCGGCGCAGTATGCCCTGAAGCTGCTTGCGCCGCTGCTGGAAGCATATCTTGATGAGGCGGGAGAGCTTTTCCGGCTGCCGGGGCCGTCGTTCTTCGGGCAGCGGCTCGAACACCACCACGGCGGAATCCACCTTCGGCGGCGGGGAAAAGGCCGCGGGACCGATGACGAAGCCCTTCCGCGCGGCGACGAAGCTCTGTATCCACACGCTGAGCGCGCCGTAGTCCTTCGTTCCGGGGCCGGCCGTGAGCCGGTCGCCCACTTCCTTCTGCACCATGAACACGGCGCGGGCCAGGTTCGGCGTGCGGCTCACGATGTCCCACATGAGCGGCGAAGCCACGTTGTAGGGCAGATTGCCCGCAATCTTCCACGGTCCTTCGAGCGACTCCCAGGGATAGGCGAGCGCATCGCCCGCCACCACCTCGAGACCGGGCAGCGGCCGCGCCGCGTGCTCGGCGGCGTAGTGATCGTCCTTTTCCAGAAGCAGCAGCCTCTTCCACGGCAGAGGGCGCAGCAGCGCGGTGAGCGCTCCCGGGCCGGGGCCTATCTCCATGATCTGGTCGCCTTCTTCCGCGCGCATGAGCTCGACGATGCGCTGCACCACGCGCTCGTCGCGCAGAAAGTGCTGACCGAGGCTTTTTTTGGCCCTTGCGGCCGTGAAAAGATTGATGTCGCTCATGTGTCCCGCCTGAAACGTTTGCAGTGTCGCCGGAATCCGGCGCGCCAGAGACTATGACGCGCAGGCGCGGGCGGTCAAGCCCCGGAATGCGCGGAAAAAAGGACATTTCGTGCAGCGCCGTTCTGCTTCCTCGTCCCGCGTACGCGGGGAAAGAGGGCGCTTTCGGCGCTCTTGCCTGCGCCCCGGCACGGTGCCGGACGGGGATTCGGGCGTGCGCCCTGCGATGCAGGGCCGTTTTTTTGCGCAGGTCCGCAACGGGAAGGACGGTCTTCGTGCCCCCTGCTCAGAGCGGTCGGGAGCGCCTTTTCCGCAGGACGGAACCCCGGCGTTTTCTTCTTTCTCGAAAAAGCGCCGGGATGCCGCGGCGGAAATCCGTCTTCCGTTCCCGACGGGGGACGGCGAACCGTCTCCCGCCGTGTCCGCTACATGGAGTCGTAGTGGCGGAAGCGGAGAGTGAAGCCCGCGCGGCCCTGGGTGGCGGAACGCAGGGCGGTGGAGAAGCCGAAGAGCTTGCGCATGGGGGCCATGCCGGAGAGGTGGCGCATGCCGCCTCTCTCGCCGAGTTCCTCCACCTTGCCGCCGCAGTTCTGGAACAGGCTGATGGATGCGCCGAGGGCCTCTTCGGGAGTCACGATCTCCACGCTCATGATGGGCTCGAGCACGGTGGGGCGCGCCTTTTCCATGGCGTCGCGCACGGCCGTGGCCGCGGCCATGCGGCAGCCCGCCGCGGTGGCGCCTTCCCTGCGCACGGCGGTCACGGTGATGATGACGTCCTGCACGGGATAGCCGGTCTGGGGGCCGGAGAGCAGGCTGTCGGAAATGCCCTGAAGCACCTCGTCCATGAGCGCCCTGGGCACGGCTTCCTTCGGATCCGCGGGATGGGCGAGGCTGTCGGCAAGAGCGATGGTGTTACCCTTGTCGCGTCCGGCCGGGGCCATGGTGAGGGTGACTTCGCCCACGTGGTGCACGGCGCCGAGTTCGCGGTCGAACAGGCCGTGTCCCTCGGCCTCGGCGCGCACGGTCTCGCGCGCCACCACCTGCGGCTGTCCGGCGCGCGGGCTTATGCCGTATTCGCGGCGCATTCTTTCCATGACCACGTCGAGGTGAAGTTCGCCCATGCCGGAAATGATGCGGTCGCCCGAGCCTTCGTCCTGGCTCACGCCGAGCGTGGGATCCTCGGCGCTGTAGCGGGCAAGGGCCTCGTCGAGGGTCTTGCCCTCCTCGGCGTTGCGCGGCTCGAGCGCCATGGAAATGACCGGCTTCACCTCTTCCAGATTTTCCAGAAGAACGTCGAGCCCGGGCGCGGCCACGGTGTCGCCCGTGCGGGCCGATCTCAGGCCGAGCACGGCGATGATGTCGCCGCAGGAGGCCTCGGCAAGCTGTTCCTGCTGGTCGGCGTCCATGCGGAACAGCCGCGAGACGCGCTCTTCCCTGCCGAGCGCGGTGTTGCGCACCACGTCGCCGTCCTTGAGCCTGCCCGAGTAGATGCGCACGAGGGACGTCTTGCGTCCGCCCTCCATGAGCACCTTGAACACGAGTCCGCAGAAGGGGGCATCCGGGCTCACTTCGAGCGTTTTTTCCTCCTTGCCGTCCACGGTGGTGCCGTGCGGGGCGGGCACTTCGAGCGGCGAGGGCAGGTAGCGGCCCACGGCGTCGAGCAGCGGCTGAACGCCCGCATTCCTGAGCGCGGAGCCCGCAAGCACCGGCGTCACCTTCCGCGCGAGCGTGGCGCGCTTGACGGCCGCGTGTATGTCCTCTTCCGTGAAGCGTTCCTCAAGGTAGAGCTCCATGAACTCGTCGTCGTTCTCGCCGAGGTTCTCAAGCAGCCTGTCACGCCACATCGCGGCCTGCTCCTTTTCGTCGTCCTCAAGGGGCAGAATTTCCATGTTCTGCCCATGCGAGTCCTCGTCGAACACGAGCTTCTTCATGGTGATCACGTCGGCCACGGCGTAGAAGTCCGGCCCTTCGCCGAGGGGCACGGTCACGGGCGCGGGGGTCGCGCCGAGCCTTTCGTGCAGCGCGTCGAGCACGGCGGCAAAGTTCGCGCCCACGCGGTCCATCTTGTTCACGAAGGCGATCTTGGGCACGCCGAAGGATTCCGACTGCCGCCACACCGTCTCCGACTGCGGCTCCACGCCGCCCACGGCGCAGAACACGCCCACCGCGCCGTCGAGCACGCGCAGCGAGCGCTCGACCTCTATGGTGAAGTCCACGTGGCCGGGGGTGTCGATGAGGTTCAGGGTCCAGTCCTTCCAGCGGCAGGTGGAGGCGGCCGCGGCTATGGTGATGCCGCGTTCCTGCTCTTCGGGCATGAAGTCCATGGTGGCCGTGCCGTCATGCACTTCGCCCATGCGGTGGATCTTGCGCGTGTAGAAAAGGATGCGTTCGCTGAGCGTGGTCTTGCCTGCGTCGATGTGGGCGATGATGCCGATGTTGCGCAGGTTCTTCATGGTGTCCTGCCTCATGACTGGATCTCCTGAACAAGATGGGCGGAAAGGGTGCGGGTGCGGAAGAATTCGGGGGCGAGGCTCTGCCAGCAGGCCTCCATGCCGGGACCGGCCAGAAGCGGCGCGCCGAAGGGCAGGGCGCAGCCTTCCGGCGCGAAGACGGCGTTCATGCCCCGGTCGGGCTCGTCGAGAAGCACGGCGTCGGGGTGCAGCCAGCGAAGGCGGGAGAGCGCTTCGTCCGGCGAAAGGCCGAGGCTTTCGCCTTCCGCCTTTCCGTACAGGGAAAGGAGCCTCGGCGCGGCATGGTCGCGGAAGAAGGGCACGCCGTCGGCGGCGGCGCGGTGCAGAAGATCCTTCTGTCCGGCGCTCAAAGGCTGCGGCGAGGGAAGGACGATCACGCGTCCGTCGGGCGAGGCGGCGCGCAGATCCTCATAAAGATCGGCCGTGCGCCCGTCGTCCAGAAGGAAGGAGTCCTCAAGGCCGGCAAGCTCCAGCGCCGTGGCCACGGCCGGAGCAAAGGGGGCCGGCGAGACGACGGCGATTTTTCCCGTTCCCGCGATGACGGCCGGCACGAGGGCGGCGAGCAGTCTTGCGGGCGAGGCGAAGCCTTCGGCCGCCACGGCCAGCACCCAGTCCGCCGGACGCGAGGCCTCCGTGCGGAAAAAGCCCGCGCGGGCGCTTTTCGTCTGCACGCGCGATTCGCCTTCGTCCGCCTTCCAGCGGTGGAAGGCGAAGGCTATGGCCGTCTTGAGCAGGGCGCGCAGAGGCGCGGGCGTGCCTTCATAGGCGTTTGCGTAAAGATCGTCGTCCGGCCGGAAGCTCTCCAGCCAGTCGGGCAGCTCGAAAACAGGACTCATGCGAAATCTCCCTTTCCTATAAGGGGTACGTTTCTCTTCTCCGCTCGTCAAATGAAATGTTGACGGGCAGGAAGAACGACGCGGGAAGACGGGGATGACGCGGCGCAGAAAGGAGCGCCCGGGAAAGGGCGCAGGCGCATTCCGGACGCCGCACCGTGCCGCAGGGCAAGGAAATACGTTGCGTTTTGGAGGGAACGGCTCTATCTTGTTGCGCAGTTCCATCCCACCTGGAGGCTCCTCATGCAAAAGATTCGTGTGCTGACCACGGCGGCGCTCGCCCTTGTCATCTTTTTGTCCGGCGGCGGCGTGATGAAGGCCGTCAGCGCGGAAAACGACTACGATTCCCTGCGCCGCTTCAGTCAGATTCTGGACATGGTGGAGCAGTACTACGTCAACGACGTGTCCCAGAAGGAGCTTCTCGACGGCGCCATCAAGGGCATGCTCCAGAACCTCGACCCTCATTCCACGCTGATGACGGAAAAGGAATTTCAGGAGATGCAGGAAAACACGAGCGGCGAGTTCTTCGGCGTGGGCGTGGAAATCACCGTGGAGAACGGCCAGGTCATGGTGGTGAGCCCCATCGAGGACACGCCCGGCTACAAGGCCGGTCTGCGCGCGGGCGACTCCATCATCGCCGTGGACGGACAGTACACCATGGAAATGTCGCTCACCGAGGTGGTGGCCAAGATGCGCGGCAAGCGCGGCACCACCGTGGAACTGCAGGTGCTGCACAAAAACAGCTCCCGCCCCGTGACCATGAAGATCAGGCGCGACGCCATTCCGCTCATCAGCGTGAAGTCCCGCGAGCTTGAGCCCGGCTACTGGTGGATACGGCTCACCCGCTTCAGCGGTCACACCTCGCAGGAACTTGCCGACGCCGTTGCCAAGGCCCGCGCCAAAGGCGCGCTCAAGGGCATCGTGCTCGACCTGCGCAACAATCCCGGCGGCCTGCTCGATCAGAGCGTGGAAGTGGCCGACCTGTTTCTGAAGGACGGCGTCATCGTGTCCATGCGCGGCCGCGACGCCTCTTCCGAACGCACCTTCAAGGCCCATGTGCAGAACAACGACGTGGACTGTCCCCTGGTGGTGCTGGTGAACTCCGGTTCCGCCTCGGCCTCCGAAATCGTGGCCGGCGCGCTGCGCGACCAGAAGCGCGCGCTCATTCTCGGCGAGCGCACCTTCGGCAAGGGCTCGGTGCAGAACCTCATTCCGCTCGCCGACGGCGCGGGTCTCAAGCTCACCGTGGCGCGCTACTACACGCCTTCGGGCAAGTCCATTCAGGCCGAAGGCATCACGCCCGACTTTGAAGTGGCCTGGGAGGCGCCCCGGGAGGATGCGGGCGAGCCCGCCCTGCTTCTGCGCGAAAAGGACCTGCGCGGACATCTCGAGCAGAAGGACGAAAATGCCGACGCTCCCAAAGAAGAGGAAAAGAAGAGCGATGCCGAGGACATGAGCGCCATGCTCGCGCGCGACAACCAGCTTCGGCTGGCCCTGCAGTTCGTAAAGACCCTGCCCGTGCTCAAGACGCTCAAAAACTGACCTTCCGCCTCCGTCTTTCCTTCGGGAAGGCGGAGGCTTCTTCTCCCGGCGCTTCCGGGAAAAGAAGCCCGCGCGTTCGTCGGGCTGTGACCATGTTTCTCCCGTCCGGTCTCCTTTCGGAAGGGCCGGATGTCGGAATGCCGCGCGTTCCGGGTCTGCGCTCCGGCCCGGAACGGCGTCGGAACAGGACGCTGCAGGCAGGGCCGCAGGGTTCTTTTCTTTCCCCGGGGGCGGCCCGTGCCAGGGTCTTTCGCCCCGCAACGCCAGGACGGAGGTTTTCCCATGATTCAGCAAACCCTTTCCATCATCAAGCCCGACGCCGTGGCCCGCAACCTGCAGGGCGAAATTCTGGCCATGATCCAGAAGAGCGGCCTGCGCGTCGTGGCCATGAAGATGATCCGCCTCACCCGCGCCCAGGCGGAGGCCTTCTATGAAGTGCACAAGGATCGTCCCTTCTACGCCGATCTCGTGGAATACATGACCTCCGGTCCCGTGGTCTGCTCCGTGCTCGAAGGCGAGAACGCCATCGCCGCCTATCGCGCCCTCATGGGGGCCACCAATCCCGCCGACGCCGCCGAAGGCACCATTCGCAGGCTTTATGCCGAAAGCGTACAGGCCAACGCCGTTCACGGCTCCGACGCTCCCGAAACCGCCGCCCGGGAAGTCGCCTTCTTCTTCAGCCGGACGGAAATCGTGGGCTGAGCCATGAAGACCATAGGTTGCATAGGCTGCGGCAACATGGGCGGCGGCGTGCTCAAGGGTCTCGTTTCCCACGAAGAGTTCGAGCTGCTCGGCCATGACCATACCCGCGCCAAGGTGGAAGGCATAGGTCCCGAGGGCCGCGTGGCCTTCGTGGACACGCCGCTTGAGCTCGCACGGAAGGCCGACGTCGTCATCCTTGCGGTGAAGCCCTATCAGATGGAAGCCATGCTTGAGGAAATCCGCCCCGCGCTGGATTCCTCCAAGGTGGTGGTTTCCCTGGCCGCCGCCTTCTCGCAGGAGAAGCTGCGCCGCGGCGTGGACGGGCGCTGCCCCGTGGTGCGCTGCATGCCGAACCTTCCCGTCATCGTGGGCAAGGGCGTGTTCGCGCTCTGTTTTGATGATCCCGCGCTTGATGCGCCTCGGGGAGAGGAGCTTCTTGCCCTGTTCCGCCTCATGGGGATAGCCGTGGTGCTGCCCGAAGCGCAGTTCCCGGCCTTTTCCTCTCTCGTGGGCTGCGGCCCGGCCTTTGCGCTGCTTTTCATGGAAGGGCTGCTCAACGCGGGCATCACCATGGGCCTCAAGGCCTCCGTGTCCCGCGAGCTCATCGCGGCCATGGTGGAGGGCACGGCCCGCCTCGCCCTGGAAAGCGGCGAGAGCTTCGCCGATTTGCGCGTGAAGGTGTGCTCGCCTTCCGGCACCACCATACGCGGCGTGAACCACATGGAGCGCTGCGCCGTGCCCGGTCATGTGACCGACGCCGTGCTGGAAGCCCTGAAGCGCGACCGCGAAATGGCTTCGGAAAAATAACGCGCCTGCGGGCGACGACGATTCACGATGTCCTTCCGGCCCGGGCCTTTTGCGCGGGCCGGAAGGAGCGCGGAGCTGCGTTTCTCCGCTTCTTCGCCCTCCGGGGCGTTCCTTTTTTCTCACGGGTCGGCCCTTTTCCCGCCGTCCGTGCCGAGGTTCCCCATGCAGATGCCCGACAGAAGATTGTTCTTCCAGATAAACTGGGGGCTTGTCTTCATTACCATATTGCTCTTCGCCGTGGGCATGGTGAATCTGTACTCCGCAAGCGGCTCCCGCATCGAGGGCGGCTTCGTGCTTTCCCCCTTCTACCAGCGTCAGCTCGTGTGGGGGCTCATCGGCCTGGTCGTCATGGTCACGTGCATGCTCATCGACTACCGGCGCATCGAACGGCTGGCCGTGCCGTGCTATGTCGTCGTGCTCATTCTGCTCATGCTCGTGCCCATCGTGGGCAAGACCGTGTACGGCGCGAAACGCTGGATAGACCTCGGCGTCATGAACCTTCAGCCCAGCGAGCTCGCCAAGTTCGCCGTGCTCATGATGGGCGCCAAGGCGCTGTGCCGCGACGGCGAGTCCCTAGGCTGGAAAAGGCTCGGGCAGGTGCTCGCCATAGGTGTCGTGCCGTTTCTGTTCATCGCCAAGCAGCCCGACCTCGGCTCCGGCCTTACCGTTCTCGTGCTGCTCGGCGGCATGGTGCTCTTCCACGGCGTGAAGTGGAAGGTCCTGCGCGTCTGCCTCGTGGTCATTCCGCTTCTCATGCCCCTCGGCTGGTTCGTGCTGCACGACTACCAGCAGGAACGCATACTCACCTTCCTCGATCCCACGCGAGACCCCAGGGGCGCGGGCTACCACATCATTCAGTCGCAGATCGCCATAGGCTCGGGCGAGATGTTCGGCAAGGGCTTTCTTGCAGGCACCCAGAGCCAGCTGCGCTTTCTGCCGGAAAAGCATACCGACTTCGCCATTGCCGTGCTCGGCGAGGAGTGGGGCTTTGCAGGCTGCATGACCCTCGTCACGCTGTTCTGTCTCTTTCTCATGGCCATGTACAGCACCGTGCGCGACGCCAAGGACCGCTTCGGCTCCACGCTCGCCGCGGGCATCTTCTTCTACTTCTTCTGGCAGATCATCGTGAACATCGGCATGGTCGTGGGCCTCATGCCCGTGGTGGGCATGCCGCTGCCCTTCATCAGCTACGGCGGCACGGCCCTCGTGGTGAACTGCGCCCTCGTGGGCATCGTGCTCAGCATTTCCATGCGCCGCTTCGTCTTCAAAAGCTGACGACACAGGCGTTCTCCTGCGTCCGGGGCCGTTTTCTGCCTTTTTCCGCGCGTTCCGCGTTTCCTCTTCGCGGGCGCTTGTTGTTCTTCCGTGCCGCAGAAGGCGGGGCCCTCTGCGGCAACGGCCTTTTTGAAGCGGCTTTTCCGGCGGAACCGGCGCTTCTTCGCGCAGCGGAGCAGGGCGCCTTTTCATTACGGAGGTCCGGCCGGAGGAAATGGCGGCCGGTCGTCGCTGCTTCTCTTCCGCGCCTCTTCTTCCGTCCGGGGCGATGGCGCGCCTGCGCGGGCGCGCGTTTTCCTGTCGGCCCCGCGTCGGGCCGGGAAGCCCTTGCTGCGCGCGTCGCCTCTGCCGTTCCGGAAGAAAGAGGCGAAAGGCCCCTGAGTTTTCCTGCGCGGCATCGGCATCGCGGCGTGGTGGTCGGCAACTGCCTTCCTGCGCGCGCCCGAGGCATCGGCAGAAGCGAGGCGGCCGCCCGGGACACGGACGGCTTGTTCCCCGAAGGTCGTGAGAGAAGTCCGCAGAGAAGGAGCGGCTGACGAAGCGCTCCCTCTTCGGCGGGCGTTCATGCGTCGCCGCACGTCGAGGGCGTGCCGTTCGTCCGCAACGGCGGATCGCGGGCTTCCCGGCAGGGAACTTCGGGTGCGCCTTGCCGGAAGAGAGGTTCCGCCCGGCGAGAAATGTGTCAGAATTGTGACAATCGTTTCTGGGCGGGACTTTTTTGCTTTGGCGTGTCAAAGTGCGGTTGATTATCTTGAATAGTGTTGAAAAACATATAGTTGATATGCATTGCAAGGGGAGATTCCCCTGTCGTGAAAAAAGGAGCTAACAGAATTTTATTTATTTTTTATCCGGCCCAAACGGAGAAGAAATCTGAAATGTCGCGGCTCCCGCCGTCCGCATCGAAGAGTCGTTTCGAGAATTTCCGGTAAAAGAAAGAGCCTTTCCGGTATGATATGACCCGTCCGCATATTTTGTAACTTTTTGTGCAAAAGACCTGACGGAACCTCTTTATTTCTTGAAAAAAAAGCGTGTCGGCTTTGACAAAGTGCGGAAAACGGGGTAGCTAAAAAAAATGATTCTACTCCCAATAATTCAGGAGCGCAGAACTTTGGGGGCTTAGAATGCAATGGTAGAGTGGCCCCTTTTTACAGCTTCGGTTGGAGGTTCTCGGAATGATCAATATCGACATAACCCTCCTGATTCAGTTGGTGAATTTTTTGATCGCCCTTGCGATCATAAATTACCTCATCGTTCGCCCGGTGCGCGGCATCATTGCCCGTCGTCGCGCGCAGAACGATGAACTGAGAGGCGCCGCCGGTTCTCTGGAAGGAGAGGCAGGCCTCAAGATGGAAGGTTACAACGCCCGCATTGAAAAGGCCCGCGCGGAAGTGGCGGCAGTGCGCAAGAGCATGAAGGCCGCCGCGGAAGAAAGCGCCCAGGCCCGCATCAACGAGGCGGGCGACGAGGCCCGCGCCATCCATCGAGCCGCCGCCGAGCGTGTCCGCGCGGAGAGCGCGGAGGCCAGGCGCGAACTCGACGGCAGAGTGGGGGATTTCGTTCAGGTTGCCCTCAAGGCCATGCTTGGCTAGCATCATCGCAGCAAGGAGAACGGCGTGCAAAGAATCTATGGTATAGTGACGGCCTGCGCTCTGGTCCTGATTTCCTGCCAGATCGCATCCGCGAGCGACGGGCACTCCCTGCCGTGGGGTGACTTTCTGCTCCGCGTGATCAACGCCGCCATCTTCGTCGGCATCATCTGGTACGCGGCGGGCAAGCTCATCAAAAAATTCTTCACGGGTCGCCGTGAGGAGATCGTTCAGGAAATGGACGATCTGGCCAGACGCAAGCAGGAGGCCGAGGCCCGGCTTGCCGAGGTCGAACGTCAGATAGCCGACGTGGAAGCGGAATGCGCGAAGCTTCTGGATGAAGGCCGCGCGCAGGCGGAACGCATCAGAGACGCCATCGTGTCCGATGCCGAAAAGCAGGCTGCACACATCGTGGAGCAGGCGAAGAAGGGCGCGGAACAGGAAGGCAAGGCTGAGCTTGAGGCCATCCGCGAACGTATGGCGGAAACCATTGTCGCGGAGGTGGAAAAGAGCCTTCTCGACAGGCTGGATGCCACGACGCATCAGAAACTGATCGACAAATCGTTGACCAAGGTGGTGCTGCAGTGATCGGCAATGTCGTGTCCCGGCGCTATGCCTCGGCGCTCTTTTCCCTCGGGAAAGAGGCGGGCATGGCGGAATTGGAACGCTATGGAGCGTCTCTGAGTGCTCTGGGCGAGGCAGTGGAAAAGACCCCCCGGCTGGCCGAGGCTTTTCGCAATCCCGTCCTCTCCACGGAAGAGAAGAAGAAAGTGGTGCTGTCCCTGCTGGATGTGGCGGGCGGCGGCGCCGTGGAACAACGTTTTTGTGCGCTTCTGGCCGACAAGGGCCGGCTGCCGCTTCTTCCCGCCATTGCGGCGGATTTTTCGGTCATGCTCGACGAGGCCCGCGGCATTTCCCGCGGGGTCGTGACCACGGCCGTGGAGCTGGACGACGCGCATAAGGACAGCATCAAGAACAAGTTGGAATCGCAGACAGAGCGCAAGCTTGAGCTTGAATACGTCATCGATCCTTCCATCATCGGAGGCATCGTCTTCCGGGTGGGTGACAAGGTGTACGACGCAAGCCTGCGCGCGCAGCTCGACAACCTCAGGGAATCCATCAAGAGGGGTGAGTAGGCCATGCACATCAAGGCTGAAGAGATCGGAAAGATCATCGAGGAGCAGATCCGCAACTACGACCAGCATGTGGAAATGAGCGAGACCGGCACCGTCATGTACGTGGGCGACGGCATCGCCCGCGTGTACGGCGTGCGGAATGCCATGTCCATGGAGCTGCTGGAGTTTCCCGGCGGACTCATGGGCATGGTGCTCAACCTCGAAGAAGACAATGTCGGCGTTGCCCTGCTCGGCGACGACACCGGCATCAAGGAAGGCGACCCGGTCAAGCGTACCGGCCGCATCTTCTCGGTGCCCGTCGGTCCCGCCGTGGCAGGACGCGTGCTGAATCCTCTGGGCCAGCCCATCGACGGACTGGGCCCCGTGGAAAGCACGGAAATCCGTCCCGTGGAGCTTAAAGCTCCCGGCATCATGCAGCGCAAGAGCGTTCACGAACCCATGGTCACGGGCATCAAGGCCATCGACGCCATCACGCCCATCGGCCGCGGTCAGCGTGAGCTCATCATCGGCGACCGTCAGGTGGGCAAGACCGCCATCTGCGTGGACGCCATTCTCGCCCAGAAGGGCACCGGCGTGCACTGCTTCTACGTGGCCATCGGCCAGAAGAAGTCCACCGTCGCACTTGTTGCGGAAACCCTGCGTCAGCACGGCGCCATGGAATACACCACCATCGTGTCCGCCTCCGCTTCGGAATCCGCGCCTCTGCAGTACATCGCCCCGTATTCCGGCTGCACCATGGCCGAATACTACCGCGACAACGGCGAACACGCCCTCATCATTTACGACGACCTTTCCAAGCAGGCCGTGGCCTACCGCCAGATGTCCCTGCTGCTCCGTCGTCCTCCGGGACGTGAAGCCTTCCCCGGCGACGTGTTCTACCTGCATTCCCGTCTGCTCGAACGCGCGGCCAAGCTCAGCGACGAGCTGGGCGCCGGTTCCCTGACGGCTCTGCCCGTCATCGAAACGCAGGCCGGCGACGTTTCCGCCTACATCCCCACCAACGTGATTTCCATCACCGACGGTCAGGTGTTCCTGGAAACCAACCTCTTCAACGCCGGCATCCGTCCCGCCATCAACGTGGGCATTTCCGTGTCCCGCGTGGGCGGCGCCGCTCAGATCAAGGCCATGAAGCAGGTTGCAGGCTCTCTGCGTCTGGACCTCGCCCACTACCGCGAAATGGCCGCCTTCGCCCAGTTCGGTTCCGATCTGGACAAGGACACCAAGGCCATTCTCGATCGCGGCGCCCGCATGACGGAGCTTCTCAAGCAGCCTCAGTATCATCCCATGCCCACGGAAGAGCAGGTGGCCTCCATCTTCGCCGCTTCCCGCGGCTTCCTGGATGACATCGAGGTGAAGGACGTGCTGCCCTTTGAAGGCGGCATGCTGGAAATGCTTCGTACCGAAAAGCCCGATATCCTCGCCGATATCCGCGATCGCAAGAAGCTGGACGACGATCTGGAAGCGCGTCTTTCCGCGGCCATCAAAGAGTTCAAGGTATCCTTCAAGGCGCGGGGGTAACTCATGCCTTCGTTGAAAGATGTAAAACTCCAGATAGCTGGCGTCGGCAAGACAAAGCAGATCACGAGGGCCATGGGAATGGTCGCCTCGGCGAAGCTGCGCGGCGCCCAGAACCGCATTGAGTGTTTCCGCCCCTACGCGGAAAAGTTCGGCGAGATGCTGGGCGACCTTGCCGCCAGAACGGAAGATGCGGCCCATCCGCTGCTTCAGGTGCACAAGGAGGTCAAGTCTGCGGTCATCGTGCTGCTTTCCTCCGACCGTGGCCTGTGCGGGGGCTTCAACGTCAATCTGATATCGACCGCTCTCGATCTGGCCCGTGCCAGAACCGACGAGGGGCTGACCGTCCGGTTCATCTGCGTGGGCCGGAAAGGCCGCGACGCGGTGCGCAAGACCTCCTACGAGATCATCGAATCGTACGGAGACGCCATGGGTTCCTTCGATTTCCGCCTGGCGGCCCGTCTGGGCGGAAAGGTGTCGCAGCTTTATGAAAGCGGCGAGGCCGATGAAGTCTACCTTGTGTACAGCGAGTTTGCGGGCATGACGCGCCAGATTCCCACGAAGATGGAGCTTCTGCCCGTGACCTCTGCCGCGAAGGAAGAGGACGACGGCAAGCCGGCGGCGGAATGCCTGTATGAACCCGAAGTCGGGGTTCTTCTGGCGGAACTTCTGCCCCGGTACGTGAACGTTCAGATCTATCGCGGACTTCTCGACAACTCCGCCAGCGAAAACGCAGCGCGCATGGCCGCCATGGACAACGCCACGCGCAACTGCGACGAACTGACCAATTCTCTGACGCTTCTTTACAACAAGACCCGTCAGGCTGCCATCACCAACGAACTTATCGACATCGTTGGCGGCGCAAATGCGCAGCAAAGCCAGTAGGAGCATTAGGGCATGACAGCAAACAAAGGCCATATTGTGCAGGTCATCGGCGCTGTTGTGGACGTGGCTTTCCCCGAGGGACAGCTGCCGAACATCCTCAACGCGCTCGAGATCAATAATGTCAACAACCCCAACGCCACGGACCTCGTCTGCGAAGTCGCCCAGCATCTGGGCAACAACGTGGTGCGCACCATCGCCATGGACAGCACCGACGGCCTGGTTCGCGGCATGGAAGTGGTCGATACCGGCAAGCCCATCATGACCCCTGTGGGCAAGGCTGCCATCGGCCGCATCCTGAACGTGGTCGGTCGTCCCGTGGACGGTCTCGGCCCGATCGAAACGGACAAGTACTTCCCCATCCACCGTCCCGCCCCGGCGTTCACCGAACTGAACACCAAGGTGGAACTGCTGGAAACCGGCATCAAGGTCGTGGACCTGCTCATTCCCTTCCCCAAGGGCGGCAAGATCGGTCTGTTCGGCGGCGCCGGCGTGGGCAAGACCGTCATCCTCATGGAGATGATCAACAACATCGCCAAGCAGCACGGCGGCAACTCCGTGTTCGCGGGTGTCGGCGAACGTACCCGTGAGGGCAACGACCTTTACGGCGAACTCAAGGAAGCCGGGGTTCTGGAGCGTGCCGTGCTTGTCTACGGCCAGATGAACGAGCCCCCGGGAGCCCGTGCCCGCGTGGCCCTCACCGCCCTTGCCTGCGCCGAGTACTTCCGTGACGAAGAGCATCAGGACGTGCTGCTCTTCATCGACAACATCTTCCGCTTCACGCAGGCCGGTTCCGAAGTGTCCGCACTTCTGGGCCGTATGCCTTCGGCCGTGGGCTATCAGCCCACCCTGGGCACCGACCTCGGCGGTCTGCAGGAACGCATCACTTCCACCTCCGCAGGTTCCATCACCTCCGTGCAGGCCGTGTACGTTCCCGCCGACGACCTTACCGACCCGGCTCCCGCCACCACCTTCGCGCACCTCGACGGTACGCTGGTGCTCAACCGTTCCATCGCCGAACTGGGCATTTACCCGGCCGTGGACCCGCTTGACTCCACCTCGCGCATCCTCGACCCGAACGTGGTCGGCACGGAACACTATTCCGTGGCCCGCCGCGTGCAGCAGGTGCTGCAGAAGTACAAGGACCTTCAGGACATCATCGCCATTCTCGGCATGGACGAACTGTCCGACGAGGACAAGATGACCGTGGCCCGCGCCCGCCGCATCCAGCGCTTCCTGTCTCAGCCTTTCCATGTGGCGGAAGTGTTCTCCGGCATTCCCGGCGTGTACGTGAAACTCGAAGACACCATCAAGGGCTTCAAGGGACTGCTCGACGGTGAATACGACTATCTCTCCGAGACCGACGTGTTCAACGTGGGCAGCATCGACATGGCCATCGAAAAGTACAACAAGCGTCAGCAGGCATAAGAGGAGACCGCCATGGAAGGTCTTCGTCTCGATATCGTCACTCCCGACAAGGTCGTGCTTCAGGCCGACGTGGAGTATGTGGGCGCAAGCGGCGTGGACGGCCAGTTCGGCCTTCTGCCCTCCCATGCGGCCATGCTCTCCGCACTGAAGATCGGCGACCTGTACTATCGTCAGGGCGGTGCTACGAAATGGGTCTTCGTATCCGGCGGATTCGCTCAGATCGCGGACAACAAGGTGACCATTCTGGCGGAAGCCGCCGAACTGGCCGCCGACATCGACGTGGATCGGGCCGAACAGGCCAAGGCCCGCGCCGAAAAGCGTCTGGCCGACCCGCAGCCCGATACGGATGTGCACAGGGCGGAGCTCGCTCTTGCCCGCGCCATTTCCCGCATCCGCGTTGCCAGACGCTGAGCCGGACGGCCGGCCTGAGCGTTTTTCTTCCGCTCAGGAAGGTGCGTTCTGTCCGCAGAACCCGATGAAAACCGGGAGAGCCGCGGCAGAAAGCAGCGTTCCGGCGTCATGCTGACAGACATAACAGAAAGGGATGTCCCGAAAGGGGCATCCCTTTCGTCGTCTTCGGGGGAGAAAAAGCGGTTCTGGAATCTTGCCGTAAACAGCCTCGCAGCACGGAGGCGGACACGAAGAGAGGGGCGACAAATCGGGACGCGTTCCTTGCGGTGCGGCATGGCGGGCCGGATCTCACTGTTTTTTGCAGGACAGGGAGCGCAGCAAGACTCAGGCGGAAGAAAGGGCGTGATGCTGGGGAGCATCGTCGGCTTTTCGGAATTTGAAGGTTCGCGGCCCGTTTGGGTCATGCCTGGCGCAGGAAAAATGTCGCTTTTTCTGAGGAAGGCGCGGTGGAAGAGGGGCGGGCGGAAGTTTCCGCCGTGCCTGTTTCGTGACGGAAAGACGACGTTCAAAGCAGTGCGGGAGCGGTGTTTCTTCCACAGGGAAAAGGGCCGGAGAGCTTTCCGGTCTTCGTTTTTTCGTGGTTGTGTTTTCGGAGAACCGCAGGCTCGAAAGGGCACGACGGCTTGCCCGGGGGCACACAGCATCCGGCCCCTGATTCGTCCCCTCGGAACCGGCAGGCTTGCCGGGTGAGGGACACACAGGCATCTTCCGGCAAGGCGCGGGGAGCGATGCGGGAATTTTTTAAACCGCACCGTTTTGAGGCGTCGGCAGAATCAGAGGTCGTGATGCGCAGAGCCCGGAGCCGTCCGGCGCGAGAGCTTGCGCGCCGGGCGTATCTCGGGCTGCTATGGTCGTTTTTGCTTTCGGAAAAGCGCTGCGGCAAAACGGACGGCATCGCCGTTGTGCGCAGGGCGGACGGCGGGACCAGGCGGAGGAAAGCGTTTCGGGGAGCATCGTCGACCCTCCGGGGCCGGGAGGGGCGCCGTTCGCGTTTTTGCGCCGGGGGCCGGAACGTGCCGTTTTTCTGAGGAAGGCGCAGAAGGGGGGCTCGGAAGGCTTCGTTCGGCTTTCTTTTCGGGGCCCCGGGGAGCGCCGGTCGGCAAAGCGCCGGGGAGTGTTTCACGGCCTTGCGCCGGAGAACGGGGCATAGTAGCCTTGCGGGGGCTTGGCGGCGTCGTGCCCGGCTGCGCGCGGAGGCCTTGCGGAACCGGACGGAGTCCGGCGCAATGCCTGCCGGTGAGGGGCGGAACGTCGGAGGCGTGTTTTGGCAGGCGCGGGCTTTTTCGCATGGGCCGGGACATTCGACAGACATCATGCTTTTCGCGGCATCTGTCCGGCCTGCGGAAAGTTTGAGAAAGAAACGGGCAGACAAGTCACGTTGAGGAGACGCATCATGGCAGAAACTCAGAACATCGGCCTGCACGTGGAGGCCGCCAGCATCCGCACCGCCTACGTCAACGCCTTCCAGAGCCGCTATGCGGAAGGAGAGGTCTTTCTGACGTTCGGCGTGAGCCGCATGGAAGCCGCTCCGGACGACGGGTCGGCCGGCACGCTGGTCGTGGAAATGCAGGACCGCATGGCCATGACCCCGCAGAGCGCCCGCCGTCTTGCCGCGACGCTCATCCGCACGCTGCAGGAATATGAGGAGCGTTTCGGCCCGATCATGCCCGCAGCTCCGGCTGAAGACGGGAAGAACGGATAGAGACGATCCTGTGGCCCCATGAGCGGACATGACGGCGCAAACGCGCGCGTTGTGTCCGTTTTTTTGCGCCTTTTTCTGTCCTCCTGCGGGCGCCGTTCTGCCTGCGTGTTTCCCCGGGCCGGATATTTGTCCCGACACGCCGCGGCAGGACGGCACGGAGAACACGTTTTCCCCCGGCCGGGATTTTCGGCCGCGATACGTTCTTCTTCAACCGTGCCATGTCCGTCCTCGACGGACGCCTTCCCCGGAGCTCCGGCACGGAACGTCCTGTTTCCTCCCGCAGTTTCGGGGAAAAAAGGAACACGATGCGGGGCGTTGAGCGTCTTTGCCTCTTCCTTGTTCGAGGACAGGCCGCGGCGTCGAGCCTTGGCGACGCCGTGCCGCCGCTTTCCCGCACGGTCGTGCCTGCCGGAAGGCGGCCTTTTCCTTGAAAATTGAATGTCGGACGGGAGCCTTGTCGTTCCCGACGGCTCGAGACCACCATCCGCACCCTGTGAGCGTTGTCTGTCGGACGGAGGCGTCGTCATTCCCGTCCGGGCGCATTCATCGCTTTTTCCTCTGCGTTCCCGCGTTGCGCCGGGCTTTTTCTGTGGCGGCCTCCGCGTTTCCGCCCCTTGGCTGCGGCACGGCCGCTTTCTGTTTTCCGGTCTTCTGCTTCCCCTGATGAAAAGTTTTGAAAGGAGGATGGGGGCGCGGGGGAAGGAGGGAAAATTTTTCAAAATTTT
>NZ_CAJJIC010000025.1 GCF_905187505.1 uncultured Mailhella sp. | reverse complement strand
TCTGCGTGGACGGCTCCATTCTTTCCGGCTATCTTGACCCGAGCACCGAAATCCTGCCCACCGTGCGCTTCGCCCCGCAGGACTACGGCGTGGCCACCAAGCTTTCCAACAAGGGTCTTGCCGGGTTCGTGGAAGAAAACATTTCCACCTGGCTCAAGGACGGCACCATAGACAAGATCATCGCCAAGAACGGCGTCACGCCCTCCTTCAAGAAATAACTCACTTCCAGGGCGGCGCGGCTTCGGCCGCGCCGCGGACAACAGGTTTGAAACGTGATTGAACAAATACTGTCACCCGCATGCTGGATGGTGTTTCTGGCCGACTGGACCCTGTTTCTTCAGGCCTTCGGCGTGACCGTCATGGTCTCCATCGCCGCGCTGGCTCTCGCTCTTGCGCTCGGCGTGGTGTTCGGCGTCATGTCCACCTCGCATTTCGCCGTGCCCAGAAGCATCGCCCGCGCCTATGTGGAAGCCATACAGAATACGCCGCTGGTCCTTCAGGCCTACGTGTTCTATCTCGCCCTTCCCTACATCGGGGTCATGATGGGCCAGATTTCCGTGGGCATCTTCGCCGTGGGCATCTATCACGGCGCCTACATCGCCGAAGTGGTGCGCGCAGGCATACAGTCCATTCCGCGCGGCCAGGCGGAAGCGGCGGCTTCTCAGGGCTTCACCTATGTGCAGACCATGCGCTGGGTCATCCTGCCCCAGACGGTGAAGATCATCCTGCCCCCGCTGGTCAACCAGATGGTGAACCTCATCAAGAACACCTCCGTCATCGCCCTCATAGGCGGCACGGATCTCATGAACCGGACCAACGACTGGGCCACCAGCGGAGCCAGCATCTACGGCCCGCCCTTCCTCGTGTGCGGCGTTCTGTACTTTCTGCTGTGCTTCCCCCTTTCCACCTGGGGACGCCGCTATGAAGAACGCCTGAAGAGAAAGGACAGCCGCGCCGGACAGGAACTGAAAAAAATAGAGGAAGAACTGTCGTGATAGAGGTCATCACCCGCACCTTCACGCCCGAGATACTCACCTACCTTCTGGGCGGCGCCTGGCTCGTCATCGAGCTTTCCGTCGTCATCGTGATATGCAGCATCTTCTTCGGGCTCATTCTGGCGCTCCTGCGCAGCTACGACAAGTTCATCCTCGGCAGACTCGCAGGCATCTACATCGAAATTTTCCGCAACACCCCCAACCTCATGTGGGTGCTCATCTGCTACGTGTACGCGCCCATGCCCACGGCCTTTCTGCGCTGCTCCTTCGCGTTCGTGCTGTTCACCTCGGCCACCATTGCGGAAATCATCCGCGGCGGCCTGAACTCCATTCCCCGAGGACAGTTCGAGGCCGCAGCCTCCCAGGGCTTCAACTTCGTGCAGACCCTCGTCTACATCATTCTGCCGCAGTGCTTCCAGAACATCGTTCCCACGCTGCTCAGTCAGGTGATCACCGTGGTCAAGGACACCTCGTTCCTTTCCATGGTGGCCGTGGCCGAACTCATGTTCCGTTCCCGCAACGCTCTCGCCCTGCTGCCGCGCTACACCGGCCAGACCGTGGGCATTGCCCAGGTGGCCGTCATTTTCGGCTTTGCCGCGCTCATCTACTTCGCCATCAACTTCACGCTCTCATGCGTGGTCAGACACATCCAGAAGCGCCGCCGCTCCCGGGCCGCGCGCAACATCGGCGACGCGGCCTGATCAGGTCCGTGCCGAAACGACATTCCCTCCTTGGAAGGGCCCGACCGGCTTTTGCCGGCGGGCCTTTTCCTTTTGCGCAGACGCGACGCCGCTCTCTGGAACGTCCGCTCCCCGAAAAGGAGGAACGCCTTCCGCGCTTCACGGGAAAACGGAGAAAGCCGACGCCCGGGCCCACGAACGGAGATGACCCCGAACGACCGGGCAACCCTTCAGCCCGGCATCTCCTACGCCCTTTCGGAACGGCTGCAGATCTCCTTGACCTTTCCGCCCCGCTGCCGCGGAAGGCGTGTTCCGTTCAGCCGGAACCTTCCCCCTGCCCCTGCGCTTCGAGCGCGCGTTCTTTTTCCGTCCCGCACCGGTGCCGAACGCGCCCTCTTCCCCCTCCCCGCTTGCGCGGCCGAAGCCGACCGCCGCAGAACGGACGCTTGCCCTTTTTCTGAACGCGACGCCTCCGTCGTGCCGAAAAGCCCCGTCCCGCAAAGTCCGCCGCATGAAAAGGACCTTCCCGCAAGTTTCCTTCCATCCTACGCAACGACGGCCCGGCAAAGCCGGAACGCCCCCTTGCTTCTCCGCTTTTTCCGTGAACGTCCCGCCCCTCTTCATGTATCTTTTTTCACGATGCCGCAAAAACGGGCATCATTCTGGAAAGAAGCAATGAGAATAAAAGAACAGGCTTGATAAAGTACCTGATTTACGGTACGCAGAAGAACTATAAATGTCGCATCAGGAAGGATTTTTACTGATGGGGCACCTTCCGGAATGCCGCCGTGCGGCACGACTCCGGCGATGTGCCGCAAGCATTTTTCAAAAAAAACGACGTTCGTTGCGCCTGAACCCGCGACTTTCCGCCGCGGAAAAACCATACATGGACAGGACATAGCCATGAAAAACAACGTTGAACTGCATTCCCGCGCTCCCATGCCCCTCGTCATCGCCCATCGCGGCGCAAGAGGGCACGCTCCGGAAAACACGCTGACCTCAGCCGAGCTCGGCCATGAGGTGAAGGCCGATCTCTGGGAGCTGGACGTCAACTATACCAAGGACTACAAGCTCGTGGTCGTGCACGACGACACTCTCGTGCGCACCACGAACGTGGAAGAGGTCTATCCCGGGCGCCCCTCCTACCGCGTGTGCGACTTCACGCTGGAGGAGCTCGGCAGGCTGGACGCCGGTTCCTGGTATGAAGGCCGCGACCAGTTCGGACGCGTGGCCGCCGGAGAGCTGAGCACCGAAACCCTCGCCTCCTTCAAGGGGCTGCGCATTCCCACGCTGGAACAGGCGCTCGAACTCACGAAGCGCTTCGACTGGGCCGTGAATGTGGAAATAAAAAACCACGCTCACCTCATCGGTCATGATACTGTAACAAAAGATGTGTTAGAGATGATCCGCCGCTTCGACATGGTTGAGCAGGTCATCATTTCCTCGTTCCAGCACCGCTATCTGCTGGAGTGTCACGACCTCTGCCCCGAAATCGCCACGGGCGCCCTCGTGGAGAACACCCGTCCCGAAGATCCTGTCGAGCTGTGCCGCAGCCTCGGCGTGAACGCCTATCACCCCGACAGGCTGATTCTCGCGCCCGGCGATCTTGCCGCGCTCCGCGACGCCGGCTTTGCCGTCAACGTGTGGACCGTCAACGACATGGATGAGGCGAAAAAGCTGGTGGAAGACGGGGCGAGCGGCATCATCACCGACTTCCCGGCCGCGTGCCGGGTCGCTCTGGGCAGAGACTGAACCGTCACAAACGCGCTCCCGGAGGGGGGAAGCTCCCTTCCCCTCTCCTCAAGGGCGGCGCGTGAAACATAGTTCCATCCGGGATTTTCCCGGAGACTCCAACCGGACGAAAGTCCGCAAAGGCAGGAGAACTTATGCGTTCACTCCGATCCGTGGCCCTTCTGGCCGTCTCTCTGATGCTTCTTGCTGCTCCCGTGCAGGCCAAGACCACCATTACCTTCTGGCACGGCATGGGCGGTGAGCTCGGTGAGATCACCGACAACATCATCAAGGACTTCAACGCCTCCCAGGACAAGTACGAAGTCAAGGGCGTGTACAAGGGCAACTACGACGAGGCCATGACCGCCGCCATTGCCGCCTTCCGCGCCAAGCAGCATCCGAACATCATTCAGATCTTCGAAGTGGGCACCGCCAGCATGATGGCCGCCAAGGGCGCCATCCGTCCCATCTGGGAAATCATGGAAGCCGCGGGCACGCCCCTCGACATGTCCAAGTTCCTGCCTTCCGTGACGAGCTACTATTCCACGAGCGACGGCAAGCTCATCGCCATGCCCTTCAACGCCTCCACCACGGTTCTCTACTACAACAAGGATGCCGTGAAGAAGGCCGGCGGCGATCCCGAGAACTTCCCCCGCACCTGGCCCGAAGTGGCGGACCTCGCCCGCAAGATCAAGGAATCCGGCGCGTGCAAGTACGGCATGACGAGCGGCTGGCAGTCCTGGGTGCAGCTTGAAAGCTTCTCCGCCTGGCACAACGTTCCCTTCGCCTCCAACAACAACGGCTTCGACGGCCTCGACACCGAACTGCTGTTCAACGGACCCCTGCAGGTCAGACACATCGACTTCCTCTCCCAGCTCAACAAGGAAGGCGTTTCCGTCTACGTGGGCCGCAAGTCCGAAGCCATCAACACCTTCACCGCCGGTGAAGCCGGCATTCTCATGAACTCTTCCGGCTCCTACGCCGCCGTGAAGGCCGGCGCCAAGTTCAACTGGGGCGTCATGGTTCTGCCCTACTGGCCCGACGTGAAGGGCGCTCCCCAGAACACCGTGATCGGCGGCGCCGCCGTGTGGGCCATGGCCGGTCATTCCAAGGATTCCGAAAACGGCGTGGCCGCCTTCCTGAACTACGTGCTCCAGCCCGAAGTGCAGGCTGCCTTCCATCAGGCCACCGGCTACGTGCCCGTCACCCTCGCCGGCTACGAGCTCACCAAGCAGCAGGGCTTCTATGAAAAGAATCCCGGCACCGACGTGGCCGTGAAGGCTCTCTCCGACAAGAAGCCCACCATCAACACCCTCGGCCTGCGCCTCGGCAACTTCGTCCAGATCCGCAACATCATCGACGAAGAACTCGAAGCCGTCTGGGCGGGCAAGAAGACCGCCAAGGAAGCCCTCGACTCCGCCGTCAAGCGCGGCAACGTGGAACTGCGCCGCTTTGAAAGGGCCAACAGCTGATCCGCTCACATGAAAGGGGAGAGGGCTTCCCTCTCCCCTTTTTTCAACCACAGCCGACAAAGGAGTTCTCATGCAGGATGAGCGCTACGCGTTCCGGGGCAAAAGGCATCTGCTGCTGCCCATCCTCTTCCTGCTGCCCCAGCTCGTGATCACGGTGGTGTTCTTCTTCTACCCCGCCGGTGAAGCCCTGCTCGGGTCGGTCTACATGGAAGACTCTTTCGGCCTTTCCAGAGAGTTCGTCGGACTGGACAACTTCGCCGTCCTTTTCTCCGATCCCAGCTATCTTGAAACGCTGTATCTCACCTTCATCTTCAGCATCGCCACCATCACGCTCACCATGACGGTTTCCCTGCTCATGGCCGTGGTCGCCGACCAGGTACACGTCGGCGGCACGCTCTACAAGTCGATGCTCATCATTCCCTACGCCGTCGCGCCGCCCCTTGCCGGCGTGCTCTGGCTCTTTCTGTTCAATCCCTCCGTCGGTGTGCTCTCCTCGCTGCTCGACAGCCTGGGCTACACCTGGAACCACAAGCTCAACGGCAATCAGGCCCTGCTGCTGCTCATCATATCTGCCTCCTGGAAGCAGATTTCCTATAACTTCCTCTTCTTCCTCGCCGGACTGCAGGCCATTCCGCGCTCGCTCATAGAAGCCGCCGCCATCGACGGCGCGAGCCCCTGGCAGCGCTTCCGCAACATCATCTTCCCCCTGCTTTCGCCCACGACCTTCTTCCTGCTCGTGGTCAACACCATCTACACGCTGTTCGAAACCTTCGGCATCGTGCACGCCGTCACGCAGGGCGGCCCCTCCCGGGCCACGGAAACGCTCATCTACAAGGTCTTCAACGACGGCTTCATCGGGCTTGACTTCGGCGGCTCCTCCGCCCAGTCCGTGGTGCTCATGTTCATCGTCATGATCCTGACCTTCCTGCAGTTCCGCTACGTCGAACGCAAGGTCAACTACTAGCCGCCACAGGAGAAGACTCGTCATGGTAGAAAAGAAAGGACTCGGAAGAGCGCTCAGCCACGCCGTTCTCCTGTTCGGCGCGGCCATCGTTCTCTTTCCCCTGTACGTGGCGCTCGTGGCCACCTCCCACAGCTACGACGTGCTCATCGGCACCACGCCTTTGTGGTTCGGCCAGGAGCTCATCAAGAACTTCACCACCGTGCTCACCCAGGGCCTCAAGGCCGCAGGCGGCATTCCCGTGTGGGTCATGATGGGCAACAGCCTCATCATGGCGCTCGGCATCGCCCTCGGCAAGATCGCCATTTCCATCACTGCGGCCTACGCCATCGTGTTCTTCCGCTTCCGCGGACGTGAACTGTGCTTCGTGCTCATCTTCATCACGCTCATGATGCCCGTGGAAGTGCGCATCGTGCCCACCTTCCAGGTGGCCGCAAACCTGAACTTCATCGACAGCTACGCCGGTCTCATACTGCCGCTCATCGCCTCGGCCACGGCCACCTTCCTGTACCGGCAGATGTTCATGACCATCCCGCAGGAACTGCTTGAGGCCGCGCGCATCGACGGCGCCGGTCCCTGGCGCTTCTTTGTGGACGTGGTGCTTCCGCTCTCCCGCACGAACACCGCCGCCCTCTTCGTGGTGCTGTTCATCTACGGCTGGAACCAGTATCTCTGGCCCCTGCTCGTGACCAACCAGGAAAGCATGTATACCGTGGTCATGGGCATACAGCGCATGGTGAACATTCCCGACGCCGTGCCGGAATGGAACCTCATCATGGCCGTGGCGCTTCTCGGCATGCTGCCCCCGCTTCTGGTGGTGCTCGGAATGCAGAAGCTCTTTGTACGCGGACTTGTGGAAACCGAGAAGTAACAAGGAAGACACAATGGCAAACGTTCGTCTCATCAACATAGACAAGACTTTCAACAAGAACAAAGTGCTCTCCGGACTCAATCTCGAAGTGCCGGACGGCTCGTTCATGGTCATGGTGGGGCCCTCGGGCTGCGGCAAGTCCACGGCCCTGCGCTGCATCGCCGGCCTTGAGGAAGTGACCTCAGGCACCATCATGATCGGCGACAAGGACGTGACGCACATGGAACCCAAGGACCGCAACATCGCCATGGTGTTCCAGAACTACGCGCTCTACCCGCACATGAACGTGTACGACAACATCACCTACGGCCTGAAGGTGCGCGGCATTCCCACCGAGGAACGCAAGCGTCGCGCTCTGGAAGCCGCCAAGCTTCTCGGCCTCGACGGTCTGCTCGAACGCATGCCCCGCCAGCTCTCCGGCGGACAGCGTCAGCGCGTGGCCATCGGCCGCGCCATCGTGCGCGAACCCAGCGTGTTCCTCTTCGACGAACCGCTCTCCAACCTCGACGCCAACCTGCGCAATCAGATGCGCATCGAGCTGCGCCGCCTGCATCAGCGCCTCGCCACCACCAGCATCTACGTGACCCACGACCAGGTGGAAGCCATGACCCTCGCCGAAAAGATCCTTGTTCTGCGCGCGGGCCACATCGAGCAGTACGGCACGCCGGACGACGTGTATCTGCGTCCGGCCTCCGTGTTCGTTGCGCAGTTCATGGGCTCCCCGTCCATGAACATCGTGCGCGCGAAGGCCGAGGGCGGGGACATCATTCTGCCCGACGGCACGAAGCTCTCCGGCGTTCAGGCCGCCGACATCGACATTGCCGGCCGCAGCGGCGACATTCTGCTCGGCCTGCGCAGCGAAGACCTCATCTTCGATCCTGAAGGCGACATCCGCGTCACCGTGGACATCGTGGAGGCCCTCGGCTCCGACACGCTCGCCTACTGCCGTCCCCTGAGCGCGAATCCCGAAAAGCAGGAAAGCTCCTCGGTCATCGTGCGTCTGCAGGGCTCGCAGCGCCCCGCCTCCGGCGACGTCATCCGCCTCACGGCGCGCAAGGGCCACGGCCACGTCTTCGACACGGAAACGCAGCTGCGCTGTCTGTAAAAAACTTCCTCAATTCCCTTAAAGAGGCGGACGTCCGAAACAGGGACGCCCGCCTCTTTTCGTCTCTTCGTGCCGCCCCCACCGCCCTCCGCCGGAGAAGAATCATGCCCCACCAACGTCGACTGCCTTTCACGGCAAGGTCTCGATTTCAGGGCTCCCCCGCCCGGAAAAAATTTCCGTCGTCCGCCCGAAGATCCACGCAGGAAAAGCGCCCCCCCTTCCCTGCCTTCCTTCCCTGCGGCTCATGAAAAAATGCGCCTCCGCCTTTTCTCTCCGCACAAGGACTTCCGCCCCATGCGGAAGCCCTTTGCACGCGCTGCGCCCAAGAGCGGCCTTTTTCCCCCGCTCTGGACATAGATACAAAAAGTGATAGCTTCCAACATAGTTCCTCGCTGACTTTCAGGCGAACAACCATCCGTAATGTATCTATGTGCCGAAGGAGAAAACGATGGGACATTCCCAGCACGTCGACATGCTGCACGGCCCCCTCATGGGCAAGCTCATTCTGTTCGCTCTGCCCATAGCCCTGAGCAGCATACTGCAGCAGCTGTTCATTTCCGCCAACGTCGCGGTCGTCGGGCACTTCGTGGGATCCCGTGCCGTGGCAGCCGTGGGCGGCAACGGCCCCATAGTCAACCTCATCATCAATCTCTTCCTCGGCCTTTCCGTGGGCGCCAACGTGGTCATCGCCCGCTACGTGGGCAGGGAGGACAAGGTCGCCTGTCAGTCCGCCGTGCACACCGTCATGGCCGTTTCCGTGCTGAGCGGTCTCTTTCTCCTCGCGGCCGGACAGTTCCTCGCCCCCATGCTCCTGCGCATCGTGGACGTGCCCGAAGACGTCATGGATCTTGCCGTCCTTTATCTGCGCATCTACTTCGCCGGCATGCCGTTCATCATGGTATACAACTTCGGCGCGGCCGTGCTGCGCAGCGTGGGCGACACCAAGCGTCCCATGTACAGCCTCATCGCCGCTGGCGTGGTCAACGTCTCGCTCAGCCTCGTCTTCGTGCTCGGCCTCGGCATGGGCGTCGCGGGCGTGGGCCTGGCAACGCTCATCGGCAATCTCGTGAGCGCCGCCCTGGTCACCTGGTTCCTGCTCACCGAAGACGACATGATCCGCCTCTCCCTGCGCAAGCTCTCCATCGCCCGCGTCCATCTCATGCGCGTCATCAAGATAGGCGCTCCGGCAGGGCTTCAGGGCATGATCTTCTCGTTCTCCAACGTGTGCATTCTCTCCGGCATCAACGGCTTCGGCTCCGCCACCGCGGCAGGCTCCGCCGCAGCGATCAACTTCGAATTCATTTCCTACTTCTTCATCAACGCCTTCTGTCAGGCCACCGTCACCTTCACCAGTCAGAACTACGCCATGTGCCAGCTTGACCGCTGCAAGAAGATCTTTCGGGAAAGCATGGCCTGCGGCATTCTGCTCGCCGGCGCGACCTGCGTCGTGTTCACCGTGGGCGCCGCGCTCTTCTCGGGAATGTATACCAGCGATCCCGAAGTGATAGGGCATGCCGTGACCCGCGTGCACATCGTCGAAAGCATGCAGTGGCTTTCCGCCACCTACGAAATCAGCGGCGCGGCCCTGCGCGGCATGGGCATTTCCATGCTGCCGGCCATGGTCACGCTGGTCGGCTCCTGTCTGCTGCGCATCGTGTGGGTGTATACCGTGTTCCGCATGGTGCCCACCTACGAAATGCTGCTTACCGTCTATCCCGTGTCGTGGATCATCACGGGCGTCATCATGCTCGTCGCCTACTTCGTCATCCGCAGAAGGCTGTTCTGCGAACGCGACCGCGGCGGCTGCTGCAAGCCTCTGGAATTCTGAACCGGAAAGGCTCTCAACTTCACGCAAAAAAACGCGCCGGAACACTCCGACGCGTTTTTTTCTTCCGGGCCGCAGGGCCCGGAACCATGATTCAGCGATGACTTATTTGCCGAACAGCCTGCGCACGGGGGTGCCGTCCTGCTTCCAGATGCCGAAGCCGGTCAGCGCGCACAGAATGGAGAAGACGGGCACGAACCAGTTGAGGAAGGCATAGGGCACGAACTCGTAGGCGCTCACGCCGAGCACGCCGGCGATGTAGAAGGCGTGCACGCTCCACGGCACCAGCGGGCAGCCGATGGTGCCGGCGTCCTCGCAGGTACGGGAGAGCACGAGCGGGCTGATGTCGGCCTTCTTGAACGAATCGAGGAAGGCGCGGCCGGGCACGATGACGGCGAGCATCTGGCTGCCGGTGCCGAAGTTGATGAGGTAGGCCGCGGCAAGAGCGGAAGCCACAAGGCGCACGGCGGACCTGGCACCCTTGAGTATGGCTTCAAGCAGCACTTCGAGCACGCGGGAGCGTTCCAGAATGCCGCCGAAGGCCATGCCGGAGCAGAGCAGCAGCACGGTGGGCATGATGCTCATGAGGCCGCCGCGGGAAAGCAGCGGATCGAGCTCGGCGATGCCGGTCTTGGAGACGTAGCCGGAAGTGAGCATGGTGGCCAGCTTGTTGAAGGGCACGCCTTCATACACGGCGATGACCATGGCCACGAGCAGGCAGACGAGCATGACGGGCAGCACGGGATAACGGCGATAGGCCAGCACGATCATGAGCACGGGCGGCAGGAAGGCCACGGGGCCGAGGCTGAAGTTGGCCTCAAGTCCGGAAAGAATGGCATTCAGGCTTTCGAGGGACACGCTCTGCTGGGCGGCCACGGAGCTTCCGAGGAAGGTGTAGGCTATGCCCGCCACGATGAATGCGGGAACCGTGGTCCAGAGCATGGACATGACGTGCGAGAAGAGCGGCACTTCGCACACCGAGGCGGTGATGTTGGTGGAGTCGGACACGGGGGACATCTTGTCGCCGAGATACGCACCGGAAACGATGGCGCCCACGGTCATGTAGGCGGGGTATCCGAGGGCCTGCCCCACGCCGAGGAGAGCCACGCCGATGGTGCCCATGGTGCCGAAGGACGTGCCCGTGGCCACGGAAGCCACGGAGCAGAGCACCATGGCGGAGAGCAGGAAGTGCTCGGGCGCGATGAGCTTGAGGCCCCAGTAGATGATGGCGGGAATGGTGCCGGAAGCCAGCCACGCGGCAATGATCATGCCCACCATGGCCAGAATGGCGATGGCTATCTGAATGCGGCCGAGCGCCTCGAACATGCCGTCCTGCAGCTCTTCCCAGCTGTAGCCGGTCTTGAGCGCCATGACTGCCGCAAGCGCGATGGCGCCGAGAAGGGGCAGCACGGGAGGTCTCACTCCGACGACCAGCGTGCCGTACAGAATCATGGCCACGGGCAGCACGAGCGACAGCGTCGCCCAGAGGAGCGTCGGCTTCTTTTCCTGCGTTTCCATAATGAATCCTTTGGTAAAAAGTCTTCCCTGCCCGTCCTTGCGACGGGCCTTTCCCAATATCTTCGACAAAACCGCCTTCCCGCTGCCGGATTGCGGTTCCGCTCGGAGTCTTCATGCGCAGGCAGGGAAAAGAACGTTCCGCATCCTCCGCAGAGGACAGTCCTGCGCCGTTTTTTTCGGAGAAGAACGCCTTCGTGCGCGCATTCGCACGAAACGCTACAGTTCCAGACGGGTCTTTCGTCCTTCCTTCATGTCGAGAAGGCTGTGAATGCCGCAGTCCACCATGCTCACGATGGACTCTTCGGTATAGAAGGCCATGTGCTGGGTCAGCACCACGTTGGGGAACTGACGCAGATAGACCATGTCCTTGTTCTTGAGGATGTCGGTCTTGCGGTCGGCATGATAAATGCCCTGCTCGTGCTCGAACACGTCCATGGCCAGGGAGCCTATCTTCTCCGTCTCTATGCCCTCGGTAATGGCGTCGATGTCCATGAGCTCGCCCCGCGCCGTGTTGATGAGCACCACGCCGTCCTTCATGCGGGCAAGGCTCTCCCTGTTGACCATGCGGCGGGTTTCGGGCGTGGCGGGCACGTGGAAGGTGATGACGTCGCTTTCCCGGTAGAGTGTGTCGAGATCCACGAAGTCGGCGTAGGGATGAAGCTCCTCGCAGTCCGCAAGGTTGTAGGCCAGGATGCGGCAGCCGAAGCCGGAAAGGTTGCGGATGACGGCGGCACCTATGCTGCCCGTGCCCACGACGCCCACGGTGAGGCTGTGCAGGCTGCGGCCCATGAGGCCTTTCAGCGAGTAGTCGTTCACGTTCTGACGCCACATGGCGGGCTTGTAATGACGCAGCACGAGAAGCATGAGCATGACGGTGAAGTCCGCCACGGCCGCGGGCGGATAGGCGGCATGGCTCACCCGTATGCCGAGCTCGCGGGCGGCGGCGACGTCGATGTGATCCACGCCTATGGTACGCGTGGAAAGATAGCGCACGCCGAGCTTTCCGAGAGCCTCGAGCATGGGACGGTCGAGACGGCTGCGGCCGAGCGTGGACACGCCTTCCGCGCCTTCGGCAAGGGAGAGCGTTTCCATGGAAAGATTCCCTTCCACAAGGCGCAGGGTGACGGGCAGCGTGCGGGAGAGAAGTTCAAGTTCCTGCCTCTCGTCGGGGCTGACTTCAAAAACGGTAATGTTCATGGGGATCTCCGAAAGAAAATCATGGGAAGGAGACGGCCTACAGCAACGCGACCGCCAGACCGTAGAGAATGATGCTGACAAACAGCGACGGCAGCATGTTCAGCGTCTTGCAGTCCTTGATGCGGAGCATGGAGACGCCGGACACCAGAATGAGTATGCCGCCCACTATGGACACTTCGGTAAGAAGGTCGCGCGGCACGAAGGAGCCGAGCCACAGTCCGAGAAGGTACAGTCCGCCCTGCCAGCAGAACAGCACGGGCGCGGCAAAGGCTATGCCGAGACCGTAGGTGGAGGCGAGCACCATGGAGGTGACGAAATCGAGCGTGGCGTTGGTGAAGAGGAAGGTGTGGTTCCCATGCACGGCGCTCTCTATGGGGCCGAGTATGGAAAGCGTGCCTATGCAGAACAGCAGTATGGCCGTGGCCAGGCCCCGGCCGAGGTCGGAACTGCCCATGCGGCGGGCAAAGTTCTGAAACTTGCCGTCCCAGTCCCACACCGCGCCGAGAAAGCTGCCGATGGCCATGCTCAGGATGAACAGCACCGGATAGCGGCTGTTCGGCATGTTGGACACCACGGCGTTCACGCCTATGGCCACGGCGGAAAAGCCCATGGCGTCAAAGAGGGCGTGCTGATACTTTTCCTTGATTCCTCTGCGCAGCACGCTTCCCAGCACGCTCCCGCAGAGTATGGCCGCAGTGTTGACGATGGTACCTATCATATGTCCTCCAGCTCGGTGCGCCTTTCATACCATAAATCATGTCGGCAGGTAACCCCCGTCGCCGGGCCTTCTCCGCGCTCCGGCGTTGCCAACTTGCGCCACTTCCTATACAAGAACAGGCGACGCATATTTTCTATGCATCATGGAGAAACCACATGCGCAACATTCTATTGTCCTGCCTGCTGCTCGCGGCCGCACTCGTGTTCGGCCCGGCGTGTCAGGCTCAGGCCGGAGGAAAGACCATGGTCACGCTTCAGACCAGCAAAGGCGACATCGTCCTTGAACTCGACGCCGAAAAGGCTCCCAAGACCACCGCGAACTTTCTTGAATACGTGAAGTCCGGCTTCTACGACGGCACCATCTTCCACCGCGTCATCCCGGGATTCATGATCCAGGGCGGCGGCTTCGACAAGGACATGGTGCAGAAGCCCACCCGCGAACCCATTGAAAACGAGGCCAACAACGGCCTGAAGAACGACACCTACACCATCGCCATGGCGCGCACGCAGGCTCCTCACTCCGCCACGGCCCAGTTCTTCATCAACGTGGCCGACAACGGCTTCCTCAACTTCACCGCTCCCACCATGCAGGGCTGGGGCTATGCCGTGTTCGGCAAGGTGGTGAAGGGGCAGGACGTGGTGGACGCCATCGCCGGCGTGCCCACCACCTCGCACTATCCCCACAGGGACGTGCCGGTTGAACCGGTCATCATCAAGAAGGCCGTCATCGACTAGACGCCTCCAAGTCCGTCCCGGAGACGGACGCCCATGAAGAAAGAAAAAGCCCTTCCGAATCGTTCGGAAGGGCTTTTTCTGATGAGAATCCGTCAGCCGCGCGTTTCGGAAGCTTCCGCGCTCCCGGAGGCGCCGCCTTCATGGTCGTCCGGCGCAGGGGACTTACCTGCCCGACGCGTCTTCTCCTGCCGGAAGGCGGGGCCGGAAGACTCCGGCCCGCCGCCGTGCGCCCGCCCCTGCCCGGCGGCTCCCGTCCGGTCGGATTCTCGCCGCTCCCGACGCCGGGAGGAAGGCGGCCCGAAGCCCCCGAAGGAATCGAGAAGCGCATGAAAAAACGCGCCCGCGGCCGCGCCGCCCTGCGCGGCATACCACGAGAGCGGATGCGGAAGAAGCAGCGCAAGAGCAAGCAGCGCCACGGCCAGAACGGCAAGAGCCTGAGCGAGCACGGCCAGCGCCATGGCGACGACGGCCAGGGCCAGGGCGGCGCAAAGTCCCGTCGCCAGCACGCGTCCTGCACGACGCACAAGGCGCTTGAGCGCACGCGTCGCGTCGCTCACCACAGGGCCCTTCGATGCGCGGCCACGTGCTGCACGCTCGCAAGGGCAAAGGCCGCTCCCGCCGCGCGGTGCAGAGTTCCCATGCCCGCGGCCGCTCCCGCGAGAGAAACAAGCAGGGAAATGAGAAGAGCACGGTCCACAAGACGCACGGCCTTTTTGCCGAGAAGCGCCGACACGCAGCCGCATTCCGGCGAACGGCCGTTCTTCTTCGCGGCTTTCTCCTCCGGCAGAAGCACGGCCCACTCCCGGGCAAGAGCCGCAAGCTCCTCCCGGGAAAGCTTTTCAGGATCGTAAAAAACAAGCAAGGAACCCGTGACGGGATTGACCACCGCGCCCGTCACGCCGTCGATGCCGCCCGCGGCAGCTTCCGCCATGGCGGCAACGTCGGGATTCTTCAGCGCATCGTGGCGCAGACGCACGCGGCCGTCGACGAAGCTCACGACATAATCGAAAACGGAACTCATGTCATTCCTCCCGGGAAAGGACCGGACGCATGGCGTTCAGCGACACGCCGATCGTAGTCAGGTTATGGAGCACGGCCGATGCGCCCGGCCTGAGCAGACCGGTCAGCCCTCCGAACAGAAACGCGGAATTGAGCGCCATGGTGGCCGCGAAGTTGACATGGATGCGCCGCATGGCTCCGCGGCCGAGCTCCAGCGCAGTGACGAGCTGATTCAAGGAGCCGCCCATGAGCACCACGTCGGCCACTTCCCGGGCGAGGTCCGAGCCGTCGCGCAGCGTCACGCCCACGTCCGCCGTGGAAAGCGCCGGAGAGTCGTTGATGCCGTCGCCTATCATGAGCACGACACGCCCCTCGTCCCTGAGGGCGCGCACCACGCGGGCCTTGTCCTCGGGCAGAACCTGCGCGCAGTACTCCGTGATGCCGAGCCTTGCGGCCACGGCCGAGGCCGTGCGCTCATCATCGCCCGTGAGCATGACGACGCGCGAAACGCCCATGGCGCGCAGCCTTTCCACCAGAACCGCACTCTCGGGCCGCACGGGATCCTCCACGGCAATGATGCCCGCAACCCTTCCGTCCACGGAAAGATACAGCAGTGAATACCCCTCGCGGGAGAGTGCCGCCGCCGCGCCGTCCAGGGGGGCGACATCCACGCCCTCATCCTGCGCAACGTAGTGACGGCTGCCGAGCAGCACCCTTCTGCCCCTCCACTGCGAGGCGATGCCGTGGGCCACCACGTATTCCACGTCGGTATGCTCCTCTTCGTGACGCAGGTTCCGCCGCTCCGCGCCGTGCACCACGGCACGCGCCACGGGATGCGGAAAGTGCTCCTCAAGGCAGGCGGAAAGCCGCAGCACGAAGTCCTCGTCGAAGCCTTCGGCGGCAACCACGCGGGCCACCTCGGGCCGCGACTGCGTGAGCGTGCCCGTCTTGTCGAAAACGACGGTGTCCACCGTGGAAAGCGCTTCGAGAAAACGTCCGCCCTTGACCATGACGCGGCGCTTCACGCCCTCGTTCATGGCGGAAAGTATGGCCAGCGGCGTGGCCAGACGCAGGGCGCAGGAATAGTCCACCAGAAGCACGGACGCCGCGCGCGTGAGGCTGCGCGTGAAAAGCCACACCAGCCCCGCCAGGGCAAAGGTGACGGGCACGGCGCGGTCGGCCAGAGTTTCAAAGCGTCCCTGAACGCCCGCCTTCATCTGCTCGGCGTTTTCGATGAAGCGCACGATCTGCTGCATTCTCGTGTCCCTGCCCACGCTCGTGGGCCGAACCGCAATCTCGCCCGCTTCCACCACGGTTCCGGCATACACCGAAGCACCGACGCCGCGCATGACGCCCAAAGGCTCGCCGGTCATGGAGGACTCGTTGACCTGCGCCGTTCCCTCCTCCACCACGCCGTCCACGGGCACGGCGCTGCCGGCGCGCACGATGACGCGGTCGCTTTCGCGAAGCCCGGCAAAGGGAACGAGCGTCTCGACGCCGTCGCGCCGCACCCAGATTCTGTCGACCTGAAGCGCCAGATGCGAGGCCAGATTCTCCAGCGACTTCTTCTGCGTGTAGCGCTCAAGCGCATCGCCGAATCCGAGCAGAAGCGTGAGCAGGCCCACGGTGCCGAAGTCGCGCCGCGCGAGGGAAACGGCTATGGCCGCGCCGTCCAGAGCGTCCACGTCGAGCCTGCCGTGGACAAGGGAAGAGAAGCAGCGACGAAGAAAGGGCAGCGCGCGGGCAGACGCCGTGACCATGTTCACGGCCATGGGCAGCAGCGGCCTTATGAAAAGATAGCGGAAAAAAGGGAAAAGGCCGGGCTTCTCTGCGTTGCGGCAAGCCTGCGCGGGCACCGTCCTTTCTCCGAGCTTCCGGGCTCGGCCGAGAATCTCCCGGGCACGGTCGAAAACGCCCTCCTCGGCATAGAGAAGCAGCACGCTTCCCGTGCGCGGATTGACGCGCACGCCCTCCATGTCGTCAAGAGCATCCAGAGCGTCGGCCAGAGCCGTGGCCGTGCGCACGCCGAACGCGCCCTTCATGCGAAGACGTGCACGGCCGGGAATGCGGTGAACCAGAACAAATTCCATGATTCTCTCCAGAACGAAGTCTGTTTCCGGTCCTGATGGTGACGGCGCATCCGTGCGGGCGCGCCGCTCTCCCGGTAGGACCTGACGATCCGCGCCTGAAAAAAGACCCGGCCCGCCGACGAAAGGCGGCCGGATCTCAGCCTGCGCGGAAGGCGCTCCTAGGCCTCTTCCGCTTCCTCTCTGCGGACGCGGCGCTTTTCGGAAGCGGCCTCGGCCTCGGCCACCAGATCCTCCATGTTCTCGCGCATGGTCTCGGCCTTCGCCATGAGCGCATCCTTCGCGTCAAGACCGCGGCTCACGAGCTCGGTGGCAAAGGGCTTCAGGTCCAGCTTGCCGCGGCTCACCGCCACGGCTCCGATGGCGCCGAGCGCAACGCCTCCCAGAAAGAACAGACCATACTTGAAATTCTCGTTCATACCCCAATCTCTCCTTCGGGCAGCATGTTCCTGCCCGTGTTTTCATCACGTTCCGGAGAAGCCCGCGCATCCGTTTCAGCCGGGCCAGCCTTTCGTCATGGAGTGAACTATATTGAAATAGAATTTCACTGTCAATATTATAGAAAAAGAATTTCATTATCATACGCTGCAAAACCATCTTCCATCCTGAGCCAGGCAAACACGAAGCCCTGCCGCGGACTCGGGGAAAGAACGGTTCCGCGACCTCGGAAAAGCGCGCGGGCAACGCGTTTTCGGAGAAGAAGCCACAGAGAAACCCGCCGATTTGTGCTCGAAAGGCGCAGCGCATCCCTCTGCCGACGCCGCACCGCCCTCCCCCGCCGCGGCCTTCCTGACCGGCGTCCCTCAGCGCCGCGCAGCGTCCCGTTCAGCACCGACGCTCCGAACGCAGAAGGCAGGGACACGGGACGACGCAGGTCTGCTTTGTGCTGCCTCACGCTCTGGAAAAGCACCTTTGAGGGAAGCCCGGATTCTGCCCCTCCCTGCGCGGAAACTTCGGGCCGGGCGGCTCTCCGCCGTCATGCATTGCGGATCTCGGCAATATCATGAGAAAAAAATCCACATGTGCGACACAGTCAAACAATCGTCCCAACGTTTTCGACTTTACAGCACATGCTTTTCCTGCGATGGATAATAGAAAAACTTTTTCCGGAGCACGTATGAAGAGAAAGTATCCGCACCTTTGTTCCCCCATCACGCTTGGCAGAGTCACGTTCCGCAACCGCATGTTCGCCGCGCCCACCGGGGCCACGGACATCACCTGGGACTGCTGCGCCGGGCCGGGCAGCCGCGCCTTCTACGAGAACAGGGCGAAGGGCGGCAGCGCCAACGTCACGGTGAGCGAACTTGTCGTCCATCCCGCCACCGACGCTTCCCACATGCTGCATCTTGAACTGCAGACGCCGGGATCTCTTGCAAGCTTCACCATGATGGCCGACGCCATACGCCGTCACGGAGCCATTCCCAGCGTGGAACTGTCCCATTCCGGCCAGTATGCGGGCACCTATCTTGTGGACAAGGAAAAGAAGGCCGCCCTTTCCCAGTACGGTCCCTGCGACGGCGTGCGTCCCGACGGCAGGCCGGTGAAGGCGCTCACGAAGGAACAGATTGCCGAAATCGTGGCTTCCTACGGCGAAAAGGCCGCCCTTGCCAAACGTGCCGGCTTTGAAATGGTCATGATTCACGCCGGTCACGGCTGGCTCATCAACCAGTTTCTCTCTCCCTATTTCAACAAGCGCACCGACGAGTACGGCGGCAGTCTTGAAGGTCGCGCCCGTCTGCTTCTCGAGGTTCTCGCGAGCGTGCGCGCATCCGTGGGCCCGGGCTTTCCCATCGAAGTGCGCATGAGCGGCTCCGAGCTCTTCGAGGGCGGCTACACCCTTGAGGACGGCGTACAAATCGCAAAGCTCATCGACGGCAAGGCCGATCTCATCCACGTATCCGCCGGTTCCTACCAGTTCGGCTTTTTCGACACGCATCCGCCCATGTTCTCCGAGCACGGCTGCAACGTGTATCTCGCCGCGGAAATCAAAAAGCACGTGTCCACGCCCGTGGCCACCATCGGCGCGCTGAACGATCCCGCCCAGATGGAGGAAATCATAGCCTCCGGCAAGGCCGACGTGGTGGAAATGGCCCGCGCCCTCATCGCCGACCCCGCCCTGCCCTCCAAGGTGATGGAAGGCCGCGACGACGAAATCGTGCACTGCCTGCGCTGCTTCGTGTGCATGGCCGAGCGTCCCACCACGGGCACGCGCCGCTGCACCGTGAATCCGCAGATAGGCCGCGAACAGGACTTCCCGCCCCTGCCCGCCCGCCGCGCCAAAAAGGTCATCGTGGCCGGCGGCGGCTGCGGCGGCATGAAGGCCGCCATTACCGCGGCCGAACGCGGCCATCACGTCATCCTGTGCGAAAAGGAGGCGGAACTCGGCGGCATTCTCAGAAGCGAACAGGCCATTGACTTCAAGCATGAAATGTATCAGCTCGGCCTCACGTTGGCCCGTCAGATGGAAATCGAGGGCGTCGAGGTGCGCCTGAACACCACCGTCACCGCCGACTACGTGGAGAAGGAAGGCGCGGACGCGCTCATCATCGCCACCGGCTCCGAGCCCATCGTGCCCCCGCTGCCCGGCATGGACGGCAAAAACGTCATCGTGGTCAACGACTTCTATAAAAGAAGCGCCGAATGCGCGGACACCGTGGTGGTGCTCGGCGGCGGCCTTGCCGGATGCGAATGCGCCATTCACCTCGCGCAGGAAGGCAGGAAGGTCACGCTCGTGGAAATGCGTCCCGAAGTCGCGCCCGACGCCAACATCCGTCACCGCCCCATCCTTCTGCGCAAGCTGAAGGAACTTGTGGACGTGCACACCTCCTGCACCGGCCTGGCCGTGAAGGAAAACGGCCTTCTCGTGCGCAACGCCGAAGGCGGCGAAGAACTGCTCCCGGGCGGCACGATCATCTGCGCCGTGGGCCAGAGATCCCGCAGATACGACTCGCTCATCGACGCCGCGCCCTTCGTGCGCGTGATCGGCGACGCCGTGCGTCCCTCCACCATCACCACCGCGGTCTATCAGGGCTACCACGCCGGACTGGACGTGTAGCGTGAAAAAAGAACGGGCGCGGGATTCCCCGCGCCCGGCCGGAGACTCTCCCCTCCGGCTTTCAGCCGGACCGGGCAGCGCACGCGCCCGGTCTTTTTGTTGTTCAGGCTGAAGACTCTTCTCCCCGCAGCCTTGCGCTCCGCCTTTTCACGGCAAGATGCGCCGCCTGCGCATTCCGCGCTAGCGTGCGGGGCAGTTTCCTTCCTGTCCCGGCCGCAGAAATCTGCCGAGCAGCATGCACGCCACGGCCAGCGCCATGCCCGCGTATCCGAAGCCGACCATGCCGCTTGCGGCGGAGGCAAGGCCGCCCGCACCGCCGAGCCCCATGGCAAGAAGCGCCGCGTCGGGCCGCACGCCGCCCTTTTTCATGAGCATGGCCGCAAACACGGGCACGGCCACGCCGCACACGTAAATGTCGTTGGCCATGAGAAGAAGGTCGAGAATGCCGTGCCCGCGCGTGGAAAGCATAAGTCCCGCCGCGCCGAAGACAAGCGTGACCAGCCGGCAGAGCCTCACGTCCCTGCGTCCGAGAAGATCGTTGCAGAACACCGTGGATGCCGTGACGAGGCAGGAGTCCGCCGAGGACAGCACGGCGGAGAGCAGCGCCACGAGCAGAAACATTCCCACGGAAGGCGGCAGCAGCCCCACGGCGGCGGCAAGCACGTCGTCGGGACGCACGCCCGCAGGCACGAAACCTCGGCAGAGCACGCCCGTGGCCACGATGAGCGCCGCGGACGAAAGCAGCATGAACACGGCAAGCCAGCAGCCGCGCGAGGCGCTTTTCGCATTCCTTGCGCTCAGTATGCGGCCGAAGAGCATGGGACAGACCAGATAGCTGCCGCCCATGATGACCATGAAGTACGTGAATTTGTCCGGCCCGAAGTCTTCGTTGAAGAGCTCGAGCGGCATGGCTTCAAGCGGTGCGGCGTCGTGCCCGAAAAGCCAGAAAAAGGCGATGAGGATTCCCGCAAGCAGAAGCACGCACTGGGGAAGATCGCTGCGTATGACGGAGGCCTGACCGCCGAGGCAAGAATAGGCCACGATGACGGCCGCCCCCGCCAGAAGCGCCCCTTCCGGCGACATTCCGGCAAGCGCCGCCACAAGCTTGCCCATGGCCGTGAACTGCGCCGCGAGTATGGCCAGCCACGCGGGCATGATGATGACCGACACCAGCGTACGGGCGCGCGGCCCGAGCCATGCGGCCACCATTTCCGGCATGGTGTACGCGCCGGACTCCCTCACCCTGCGGGCCAGAAACACCGTGAGCAGCGCAAGGCCGCACGCGCCGGAGCCGAGCCACCAGAAGGCCGGGGACCCCGCCTGCCATGCAAGGCCCGCCATGCCCATGGTGGCGGAACCGCCTATGCAGGACGCCGCGAGGGAAAAGCCCGTGTGCACCGCCCCGGAAGAACGGTCGTTGACGAAAAAGGCCTGCGCGCCGCGACGACGCAAGGCGTCCAGCGCGCCGAGAGCAAGCAGGAGCGCCGCGTAAAGGCAGAACGTCAGCATCTGTTCCTTTCCCTCTCTTCCTCTGCGGGGTTTCCGCCGTGCCTTGCCGCGGACGCCGCGGCCGCGCATACGGCTCCCGTGAGCACGGCAAGCTCTTCATCGGAAATCACGAACGGCGGCATGACGTAGACGGTGCGGCCGAAAGGACGTATCCACGCGCCTCTTGCCACGAAGTAGTCCTGCCACGCCTGCACGTCCACGCCTCTTTCCATTTCCACCACGCCTATGGCTCCGAGCACGCGCACGTCGCGCACGCCGCTCATGCCGCGGCAGGGCGCAAGGCCGCGCTTCAGCGTCTCTTCGATATGCTGCACGCGCTCCCTCCAGGGCGACGACACAAGCTCGTCAAGACTCGCGCAGGCCACGGCGCAGGCCAGCGGATTGCCCATGAAGGTAGGCCCGTGCATGAAGAGGCCTCCCCCGTGCGCCGCGTCCGCGCCGGATATGGTTTCCGCCACGCGCCTTGTGGCTGCCACGGCGGAAAGCGTCATCATGCCGCCGGTGAGCGCCTTGCCCACGCACATGACATCAGGCGTCACGCCCGCAAAGTCGCAGGCGAACATGCGGCCCGTGCGTCCGAAGCCCGTGGCTATCTCGTCGGCCACAAGCAGGACGTCGAGCTCGTCGCAGAGCGCGCGCAGACGGCGCAGATATTCGGGATGATAGAACCACATGCCGCCCGCGCCCTGCACCACGGGTTCGACCACCACGGCCGCCGTTTCCGCAGCATGGGCGCGCAGGACGCGTTCCATGGGCGCAAAGGAGGCTTCGTCGAAAGGCTCGTCGAAGCGGCAGGAAGGACGCTCCACAAAAATCTGCTTCGGCAGCACGCCGGAAAAAAGCGAATGCATGCCCGTGACCGGATCGCACAGGGACATGGCGCCCAGCGTGTCGCCGTGATACGCGCCGCGAAGCGCCACGAAGCGGCTCCTTTCCCCGCGCCCCGCACTCTGCTGGAACTGCACGGCCATCTTCATGGCCGCCTCCACGGCCACGGAACCGGAATCGGCCAGAAAGACGTGTTCAAGGCCCTGCGGCAGAAGGCAAAGAAGGCGACGGCACAGCTCCACGGCAGGCTCGTGCGTGAGCCCGCCGAACATGACGTGCGAAAGCACGGCGGCCTGCTTCTGCACCGCGCGCACAAGACGCGCATTGCCGTAGCCGTGCACCCGGCACCACCATGAGGACATGCCGTCCACAAGTTCCGTGCCGCCCCGCAGAAAAAGCCGCGCGCCCGAGGCTCCCGTCACTTCCCGCACGGGCAGGGGGTGCATGGCCGAGGTGTACGGATGCCAGAGGTGCGCCCTGTCGAAGGCAAGCAGCGCCTCGTTGTCCTCGTCGCCACGGCCGAAGGAGGCAAGATGCCGGGCCGCGGGCTCGAGCGCGGCGGCCAGACGGTCCCACGCTTCTTCGTCGGGCTCGGAAAAGTTCTCCATCCAGGGAATGTCGGCAAGAAGCGGCACGCCGCGCCGCTCCCCTTCCCGGGCAAGGCTTTCGGCATTGTCCTCAAGAATGAGCGCCTCGGCCTCCGCACTTGTGCCCGCATCCGTGCGCGAAGGCGGCACGGCACGGCACAGCACCATGCCCGCCGCCGTGAGCCCGGCGTTTTCCAGCGCATCCAGCGAAAGCGCGGCATGGTTGAGACAGCCCAGGCGGTTGGCCACCACCAGAAGCACGGGCAGACGAAGGGCCCGCATGAGGTCGAGCATGGTTTCCTCTTCGTTCAGGGGCACATACAGACCGCCCGCTCCCTCAAAGAGCGTGACGCCCTCTCTTGCTGCCGCCTCGCGGCAGGCCCGCGCCACCTCGGCCGAGCGAAGATTCACGCCTTCCATGCGCGCCGCAAGATGCGGAGAACACGGCACGCGGAAGGCGTACAGCGCCAGGCCCCGGCCCCCGGCCTTCTTCCACAACGACACGTCGGGAGCCTCAAGCCCCTCTTTTCCCGCAACGCAGCCCGTCTGCACGGGCTTCACGGCAAAGGCCGGAACGCCCGCCCGCCGAAAGGCCCGCAGAAGCCCCGCGGTCACCGTGGTCTTGCCCGCGTCGGTATCCGTGCCCGCCACGAAAAAGGCGTTCATCGCGCGGCTCCCAGCGTGCGCATCATGGCAAGGTCGGACTCGAAGGCCGCGCCCGAGGTGGTCAGATAGTCGCCGATCATCATGCCGTTCGCGCCCGCCGCGTACAGCCAGCTCTGCCACTCGCCGAGCACGTGACCGCGTCCGCCGGCAATGAGTATGTCCCTGCAAGGATGCATGATGCGGAAAAGCGCTATGGTGCGAAGCGCCTCCTGCGGCGCAAGGCGGGGCATGTGCTCGAGCCTCGTGCCGGGTATGGCGTTCAGAAAATTGATGGGAACGGAATCCACGCCGATTTCGGCCAGCGTCCAGGCCAGTTCCGCCCTCTGCTCACGGCTCTCGCCGAGCCCGATGATGCCGCCGGAACACACTTCCATGCCCGCTTCCCGGGCCACGCGCAGACTCTCCACGTCGCGCCCGTAGGCGTGCGTGGTGCAGATGTTCGGAAAAAAGCTTTCCGCCGTTTCCAGATTGTGATGGTAGCGCGTCATGCCCGCCTGCCTGTAAGAGCGCGCACGCTCCGGCGTGAGTATGCCGAGCGAGCCGCACACGCTCATGCCCGTTTCCGCAATGATGCGCTCCACCGCCCGGCACAGGGGCTCCACGTCCTTCTCATCCAGCATGGTGCCGCTCACCACGAGGCTGAAGCGTCTGACCCCGTGTCCCGCCGCCTCGGCGGCCTTCTGCAATATGACGTCCGTGCTCACAAAGGGATAGACAGGAGCGCCGGTTTCATGATGTGCTGACTGAGCGCAGAACGCACAGTTCTCCGGGCAGCGGCCGGACTTGGCATTGAGTATGCCGCAATTGAAGAAGGCGGGAGCGCGTGCGGCGCGCACCACTCCGGCCACGGACAGCATGTCGAGCGTGCTCGACTCCGGCAGACGGAGAAATTCCTCCGCCTCGCTGCGGGAAAGAAGCGGACCGTTTCCGGCCGCGGAAAGACGATGAAGGACGGTGGAAAGAAGGGTGTCCATGGGCTGACTCTCCTGGGATGGGATGCCTTCTTGTATCCGCATGGGGATAAATGTCAACTTAAAAATATGTAATACAAGGTTGACAATTGACCGTTTCAGCAAAGGGGGCAGGCATGACGAGACATGAAATACCCATGCGGGACCGCATTCTGGACGCGCTTGCGCAAAGCGGCCCGGACGACTGGCTTTCCGGGGAGGCCATTTCCCGGGCCTTCGGCGTGAGCCGGGCGGCGGTGAGCAAGCACGTCATGAGCCTGCGCGAGGAAGGAAACATCATAGAATCCGTACCGAGGAAGGGATACCGGCTCATATCCCGGGCCGATCCCTGGGCGGGAAACGACGTGCGCGAAAAGCTGCGCACGAAGGTGCTCGGTCAGACGGAATGGCGCTGGCTCAAGGAAACGGGCTCCACCAATCAGGTGGCGGCGCTGGAAGCCATGCAGGGCGCGCCGGAAGGACTTGTGGTGGTGGCGCGACGCCAGAGCGAGGGACGGGGCAGCCGCGGACACCGCTGGCTGAACCTGCCGGGAAGCCTGTGCTTTTCCGTGCTCACAAAGCCGAAGCTGCCGCCGGAGCGGCTGGGAGAGCTGCCGCAGCTTGCCATGGATGCCGTGGCCGAAGGGGTACGAAAAAGCTGCGGCCTCACGCTGGAAAAGCGCCTTCCCAACGATCTTTTTCTCAACGGCCGCAAGGTGACGGGCATACTTGTGGAAAGCATGTTTCACAACAGTGACATGCAGTGGGCCGTCATGGGCATAGGCGTCAACGTGAACGTCCCCTCCGAGGCGCTGCCCGAGGAGCTTGCAGGCGTGGCCTCCTCCCTGTACGCGGAAACGGGCACGGCCTTCAGCGTGAGCAGTCTTCTCCGGCACATTCTGGAGGAACTGGAAGCGGATTTGACGGAATAATGTAGCAGCTTAGACAAGCTTTATATTTAAATTGATCAATGAAAAA
>NZ_CAJJIC010000024.1 GCF_905187505.1 uncultured Mailhella sp. | reverse complement strand
GTCAGCCGCTGGAGCAGGGAAGAGTGTTCATCTCCCGCGCAACCTACGCGGTTTCCTACCCCGCCGACTTCATGCTGCTTGCGGCCATGAATCCCTGTCCCTGCGGCTACCGCACCGATCCCCGTCATGAATGCACCTGCTCCGCGCAGGCCGTGGCCAGATACCGGGCGAAGCTTTCCGGGCCGCTTCTGGATCGCATCGACCTTCATGTGGAGGTCCCCGCCGTTTCCTATGAGGACATCCGGTCCGTGCAGAGCGGACCGTCGTCCGCCGAAGTGCGGGAGCGGGTCATTCGCGCGCGGCAGGTGCAGCGGGAGCGGTACCGGGGCACGAAGTGCCGCACCAACGCGGATCTGTCCGGCAGAATGCTCGACGAGTACTGCAGACTCGGACGGGAGGAACATGAGTTTCTGGGGAATGCCGTGAATGCCCTTGCGCTTTCCGCGAGGGCCTATACCCGCATTCTTCGTGTGGCGAGAACCATCGCCGATCTTGAAGGCGCGGCGGACCTTTCGCTCGCGCACATCGCGGAGGCCATAAGCTGCCGCGTGCTCGACAGGGGGCAGTCATGAACTTTTCCCTGCGGACCTGTGTCCTGCTTGTCGCGGCCGGTTCGCTGTCCGTTTTCCTGGGGACTCCCAATCCCGTGATCCATCTGCCGCTGATCATCCTGATCTACCCGGCGGTGATCTGTCTTGCCTCGCGCACGGCCGCGCCTTTCCGCACGGGCTGGTGTGCGGGGATTCCCGGAGCGGCGGCGGCGTTGTACTGGATCGCCGTGGCCGCACACATGTATGGGGACTTTCCCTGGGTTCTGGCGGCTCCGTGCTCCATTCTGCTCGGCATGTACGTGGCCTTGTGGGGCGGAATGTTCTCCTGGATCATGGCGCGGACGCTTTCGCTTTCCCCCTGGCGGCGCTGTGCGCTGGCGGGCGTTCTGTGGTTCCTGCTTGAGTGGACTCGCGGCTGGTTCGGCACCGGTTTTTCCTGGCTTACGCTTTCATCCGGTCTCGCGGCGTGGCCGGTGCTCATTCAGCCTCTGAGCCTGCTTGGTGAGTACGCCTATTCGGGCGTGCTGGCTGCGGCGGCCTGCATCGTCTGCGAGGGCATCATGCGCCTTTGCGCGAGGGGAGCTTGCAGAGGCGGAGCCCTGATGGTCGCCTGCGCCGCAGGTCTGCTTGTCAGTATTGCCGCATTCGGCGCGTGGCGTCTTTCCGTCATGCCGGAGAGACTTGCGGAAAAAAGCGTGCCCGTGACCGTCACGCTGGTGCAGGGGAGCGTGCGGCAGGACGTGAAGTGGTCGAAGGAATATCAGCAGCATACGCTTGAGCGCTATGTCCGCCTCAGCATGGACGGCGTGCGCGGGAACGTGACCGCTCTTGCCGGAGCGGAAAAGGCCCGGCCGTCTTCTGCGGATCTGGCCGCCTTCATGGGACGGTCGGCTCTTCCCGGAGACGTCACCGTCGCGCCGGCTCTTCCCGACTTCCTGCTCTGGCCGGAAACGGCCATGCCCTTTGCCTATCCCTCCGGTCCGCTTTCCGCCGCGCTCCGCGACTTCGTGCGGCAGCTCGGTCTTCCGCTTGTGTTCGGTGCGCCCGGCGTGGAGCGCCAGGCGGACGGAAAAACGCTCCTCTACAACCGTGCCTTTCTGCTCACGCCGCAGGGAGACCGCGGCCATTACGACAAGGAGCATCTCGTTCCCTTCGGCGAGTACCTCCCCCCCGTGCTGGACTGGGAGATATTCCAGAGTCTTCTTCAGGGACTCGGCGGATTCGAGCCCGGAACGCAGGAGATGCTTTTCCCTCTGAATCTTCAGGGCAGGGGCTCTCTGGACATGGGCATGCTCATCTGTTATGAGGCCATCTTTCCCGAACTGGCCCGCAAGCGGGTGGCGGAAGGCGCCGGACTTCTTCTGAACATCAGCAACGACGCCTGGTACGATTATACCTCCGCACCCATGCAGCATCTCCAGCTTGCGCTCATGCGGGCGGTGGAGGAGGGGCGCTATGTGGTGCGCGCCACCAACAGCGGCATCACGGCGGTTCTCGATCCTCTGGGCGGCATTCACGCCATGGGTTCGGAAGAGAACGAACACGCCCTCTTCGTGCCCGGCTCCCTTACGGGCACGGCGCTTGCCTTGCAGGGGCATACGCCTTACTTTTATCTTCATCCGTGGCTTCCTGCCGCGGGCCTCATTCTTCTGCTTCTGCTGGGCCTGCCCCTTGTGCGGCGCGGCCGCGCGTAGGACAGACCTGTTCCGACATTCTCCGCATCAGTGGACATACCGTAAGAAAAAGGACATCACCATGCTTCAGTTGGCCGAACTTCGTTCCCGCTGCCATACCCTTGCCGAACAATTCAATTCCCTCTGGGGGCGTCTTTGACCTGCCCACGCGGGAGGCGCGACTTCAGGAAATAGAAGGCATCATTTCGAGTCCCGATGCGTGGTCCGATCAGGAAAAGCTCACGCCCGTGCTCAGGGAAAAGAGCCGCCTTGAGGCTGAGGTGGCCCGTTTCCGCGAACTGAAGGCCAGCTACGATGAGATGGAGGAATGGCTCGATTTCGTTTCCGAAGGCGAGGAAGACGCGCTGGAAACGCTGAACGAGCAGGCCGATACGCTGGAAAAGCTGCTCACGGAAACGGAAATGACCGTGCTGCTCAGCGGCGAGTCCGATCACATGGACGCGCTTTTGGACATTCATCCCGGCGCGGGCGGCACCGAGGCCCAGGACTGGGCGGAAATGCTGGAACGCATGTATCTGCGCTGGGCGGAATCCCATCACGTCAAGGCCGAGATCGTGGACTTCCTGCCCGGTGAAGAAGCGGGCATCAAGGCCGTGACCATACGCCTTCAGGGAGAAAACGCCTACGGCCTGCTCAAGGGGGAAAAGGGCATTCATCGCCTCATCCGCATTTCTCCCTACGATGCCTCCGGCCGCAGGCACACGTCGTTCGCTTCCGTGGACCTCATTCCCTACGCGGGCGAAGTGTCCAACATCGAGATCAAGGAAAGCGATCTGCGCATCGACGTGTACCGCGCCTCCGGCGCGGGCGGCCAGCACGTCAACAAGACCGAGTCCGCCGTGCGCATCACCCACATTCCCACAGGCATCGTGGCGCAGTGTCAGAACGAGCGTTCGCAGCAGAGCAACAGGGAAAGCGCCATGCGCGTGCTCAAGGCCCGTCTGTACGCCTTTGAACAGAGCAAGCGCGATGCCGCCCGTCAGGCCGACTACGCCGGAAAGGATGCCATTGCCTTCGGCAGTCAGATCCGTACCTACACCCTGCAGCCGTATCGTCTGGTGAAGGATCACCGCACCGGTTCCGAGTGCGGCGACGTGGACGCCGTGCTCGACGGACGCATTGATTCTTTCCTGAGAGATTATCTTCTCTGGCAGCATGAGCGCTGTCACGGATAGGTGGCTGATTTCCCTTGCAAGGCAACGGATTTAGGGTTATAGATGTCTTACTTGACACTAAGTGAGCTTTCAGGGGAGAGCCCCCGCGCACAATAATCCTTCTCCCTGCCGGCAGGGCAGGTTAATACCGTATGACGGAGATGTCATGAACAAGAGTGAACTGATCAAGAATCTTGCCGAACAGTCCAATGTGTCGCTGGATGAAGCCACCCTTGTGGTCAATACCTTCGTGGACTGCATGAAGGAAGCACTTCTTGCGGGCGATCGCGTGGAGATCCGCGGTTTCGGCAGTTTCAAGGTTAAAGAATACGGTTCCTATGCCGGGCGCAACCCCCGTACCGGAGACCGCGTGGAAGTCAGCCCCAAGCGGCTGCCCTTCTTCCGGGCCGGCAAGGAACTCAAGGAATTCCTCAACGACTAGCGATATCTCCGGCATTTTGAGCGGATTTCAGAAGGCAGGTTCTCTGGACCTGCCTTTTTCATGGTCGAAAATCGACATCTCTGCGGGAAGCCGCCGCTTCGGTCGGAACGTCCGGCGAATGCCGGAGAAGTCCTCGGTCCGTGTCGCCCGGTGCGCGTGTCATCAGAAGCCGTGAAAACCTTTACCCTCATGCGGCTTCTGCGGGCTTTAGGCGTTTCCTTCGCGTTGCCGCAGGCGCTTCCGGGGCGCGGGAAGGGGGCGCGGCAGGAAGAGCGATGCGGCTTTTTTTCTTGAGATTGCGGGCATAGTCGCGTAGATTCTCCCAACGGAAGAAGGATGGGCAGTATGTCACTCATGCGTTTTGTGTCGTGGAACGTCAACGGCTTTCGCGCCGTCAGCAGAAAGTCGGACTGGGAATGGTTTTCCAGAACGCAGGCCGACGTGGTGGGGCTTCAGGAAACCAAGGCTTCTCCGGAGCAGATACCTGAGCAGCAGCGCGAGCCGGAAGGCTGGCATTCCTGGTGGTCTGCCTCCACGGTGAAGAAGGGGTACTCCGGCGTGGCGGTGTTCAGCCGCAGAGAGCCTCTCAACGTTGAGCATGAGCTCCCTGATCCCGATTATCACGGGGAAGGTCGCGTGCTGCATCTGGAATTTCCCGAACTGCATTTCTTCAACATCTACTTTCCCAACGGGGGAGAGGAGATATCGAAGGGCGTGTTCCGTCGCGTTCCGTACAAGATGGGCTTTTTCAACGCCTTTCTGGACTATGCGGAAGATCTGCGGCAGGACAAGCCCATCGTGGTATGCGGCGACTTCAACATTTCCCACAGGGACATCGATCTGGCGAGGCCCCGGGAAAATGAGAGCAACACCGGTTTTCTTCCCGAGGAGCGCGCCTGGATGGACGCGTTCGTGCAGGCCGGATATGTGGATACCTTCCGACTTGTGCACGGCGACGAGGCGGGTGCCTATACCTGGTGGTCGTACAAGACCCGCGCGCGGGAGCGCAACGTCGGGTGGCGGCTGGATTATTTCTTCGTTTCGTCCGAGCTTCGGAACAACGTCCGGGATGCGTGGATAGAAAACGACGTGTACGGTTCCGACCACTGTCCCGTGGGACTGGCGCTGGAGCTGTGAGCAAAGAGCGGCCTTTTCATGAGGCCGCGGAAGAACGGTCGTCTTTTTTCAAGATGGAAAAAGACGATCGGCAGGGGGCGAGGGGCGTGTCGAAAAACTTTCCGCGCGTTTCCGAGCCCGTTTCTTATGTGGAAAGGAACATGAGCGAAAACGGAAACAGGACGACGGGCACAAAAAAAGCCCCGATGAAATCGGGGCGAAATATGGGGCGAATAACAGGGTTTGAACCTGCGACCCCCTGGGCCACAACCAGGTGCTCTGCCAACTGAGCTATATTCGCCGTGCAGAAAGAGTTATTATTCAATTGCCGAAAAATAGTCAAGCGTTTTTTTGGCAATCTCTGCGGAGGAAGAGTTTGGACAGTTTCATCATAGAAGGCGGCGTGCCGCTCAGGGGCGTCATTGAAATCAGCGGATCCAAGAATGCCGCGCTTCCCATTCTCATGGCGTCCATTGCCGTGGACGACGAGGTCTCCTACGCCAACGTGCCCGATCTTCGGGACATTCATACCACCATCAAGCTGCTCAACATTCTGGGAAGAGAGGCTTCACTGGAAAATGGCGTGGTGCGGGTGAAGAACGGAACGCTCGGCAAGGAGGCTCCATACGATCTCGTGAAGACCATGCGCGCTTCCGTGCTCTGCCTCGGGCCGCTTCTGGCCCGTCTCGGCGAGGCCAAGGTGTCCCTGCCCGGCGGCTGCGCCATCGGTGCGCGTCCCGTGGATCAGCATCTTTCCGCCCTGGAAAAGATGGGTGCGGTGTTTGATCTGGAAAGCGGCTACATCCACGGCCGTTGTCCCGACGGGCTGCGGGGGGCCCACATCCGTTTCGACATGCCCACCGTGGGAGGAACGGAAAACGTGCTCATGGCCGCCAGCCTCGCCCGGGGAGAGACCGTGCTTGAAAACGTGGCCAGAGAGCCGGAAATAGTGGATCTGGCGAATTTTCTCATCAGGTGCGGCGCGCGCATTGAAGGGCAGGGGACGACCATGATCCGCGTGCAGGGCGTGGAGAGACTGCACGGCTGCTCCTATGCCGTCATGCCCGACCGCATCGAGGCGGGCACCTTCCTCATCGCCGCAGGGGTGACCGGAGGAGAGCTGCTGCTGAAGAACTGTCCCATACGCGACATGTCCGCCGTGGTGGACAAATTGCGCGCCGCGGGCATGATCATTGAAGAAACGCCGGAAGGCGTGCTGGCCCGCACGGGAGAGAACGGTCTTACGGGCGTGGACATCAGCACCCGTCCGCATCCAGGATTCCCCACGGACATGCAGGCGCAGTTCATGGTGCTCATGTGCTGCGCCCGGGGATCCGGTCTTGTGGAGGAAAACATTTTCGAGAACCGCTTCATGCACGTGCAGGAGCTCGTGCGCATGGGGGCGGACATCCATGTGACGGGATCTTCCGCCATGGTGCGCGGCGGTCGTCCTCTGACCGGCGCTCCCGTCATGGCTTCCGATCTGCGTGCGGGCGCGGCGCTGGTGCTGGCCGGTCTTGCGGCAGAGGGAGAGACAAGAGTGCAGCGAATCTATCATGTGGACAGAGGATACGAGCATCTTGAGGCGAAGCTTTCCGCCGTGGGTGCGCGCATCCGCCGCGTGAAGGATGCCGACTGATTCATTTCGGAATGTGAGGGCCGCCATGCGCGGCCTTCATCGTCCAGAAGCGCAGAGTCCGGGGAAGGACGTTTCCCGTCCTTCCCGAGCATGACGGACGATGAGCCCGGCGTTCGGCTGCGACGAGGGAGAGGGCCGGGGAAGGCGCGATGCTTTGAAGCGGAGAGCTCCTTTCCGTGCGGCCGGGCCGGGAGCGAGCAGGGGCAGCGCGGCAAAGGCGGATGCCCCTGCGACGATTCATGAGCAGAGCGTTTCAGCGCGGCTCCGGTACGGGAGAGCCGCTTTTCGAGTGTTGCCATGGCTGGTGTGCCGGAACTACCGTTGCTTCTTTTTCGCCAGAGGCTGATCCTTGCCGTTCTGGCCGGTTCCGTATCGATGCGCGATGCCGTGCTCGGCGTGGGCTTTTTTCTCCTTGTGCTGGTGATTCCCCGGAATCCCGGCTGGCGTCGGACGGCTCTTTTGCTTCTTTTCTTTCTGGTCGGCCTCGGCGTCACGAAGCTGTCCTCGCCAGAGGCTCCGGAATGCCCGTCGTGGGCGTCCGTGCCGCGGAAAAGCGTGCTTGTGGAAGCCGACGTGGACTCCGTCACGGGGCTCCCCGGAGGACGAGTCCGCGTACTGCTTGAAAACGTGCGTCCGCTGAAGGATGTTTCATCGCTGCCTGCCGGTGTGGAAAAGGCGGTACGGAAGGCTCTGGACCGCAAGGTGGACACGGGATTGTCCGGCGGGCGAAAGGGCTATGCCGGCTCCATTGTGGAGGATGAGACCTCACCTGTTCCCGGTCTTGTCAGCATGACGCTGTACGCCGACGACATGGAACACTGCGACAGGCCGGTTGCCGGGCAGCGGATGCGGGCGCTGGTGCGCCTTTATCCCTGCGTGGGCAGTGTGAACCCGGGTACCTCCGATCTGGGAATGTACTGGGCGGATCGCAACGTGTGGCACAATGCGCGGCTGAACAGAACTCGGACGGGACCGGTGTTCCTCGAGTTTTCCGGGGGAGAGGGCGTCCTGTTCCGTGCCGCGCTGATGCGGGAGCGATGGAGGAGTGCGCTGGAAGAGGCGCTTGCGGGCGACGGGGGAACGGCGGACGCCGCTCGAAACGTCGATGCATGGAGCGGGGAGAGCACGCTTGCCTGTTCGCAGGGGCGTGCCATGATTGCAGCTCTCCTTTTCGGTGATCGATCCGTGCTCACGCCGGAAACCGTGGATCGGTTCACCCGGGCGGGCCTTGTGCATTCCCTCGCGCTGTCCGGTCAGCATCTGGCGCTTGCCGCCATGGCTGGCGTGGCCTTCGTGTTTCTGCTTTCTCTTCTGCATCGCAGTCTTTTTCTTTCCTTGCCGCGCAGGGTGCTCGTCGTGTCGGCGGGGCTGCCGTTTGCGCTGGCCTATCTTTTTCTCGGCGGCGCGCCTTTTTCTCTTGTCCGGGCCGCCTGCATGATGCTGGCGGCGGCCGTGTTCGTGTGTCTGCGCCGGAGCGTGGCGCCGCTGGATGCGCTGTTTGCCGCCGCAGTGCTGCTTTTTCTCGGCTGGCCTGAAGTGGCCTTCGATCTTTCGGCACAGCTTTCCGTGCTTGCCGTGGCGGGCATACTGCTTTCTCTTCCGCTGACTTCGGCGCTGAGGCGGCGTTTTCCTCCCGCCAGGCCTTCTGAACGGACATGGCGGAACTTTCCGCATCGCTCGGCTTATGCCTTTCTTCGCTGGACAGGAACCATGCTCCTGCTTTCCTTCTCCGCACAGATGGCCGTGCTGCCGGTGCTCATCCATGTGTTCGGAGTGGTGAGTCTGAATGTATGGATGAATCTCGTATGGCTTCCGCCGCTCACCTTCATTACGCTGCCCGCCGCCGCACTCGGCCTGCTTGCTCTGCTGATTCTCGGTCCTCAGCCTGTTTCGGACCTGCTTTTCGCCGTGGCGGCATGGCCTGCCGATGCCATGACGGGCCTGCTTGACATCATGAACGGCGCGGGCTGGCTGCCGCTTGTCCAGTGCTTTCGTCCTTCCTCGCTGACGGCGCTGGGATACGGGGCTCTGTTTGTCGGCCTCATGCTGCTGGCCGGGGCCAGAGTGTGCGGGCATGGCGCGGGAAAGGCCACGCGCAGGCTCCTTCTGGCGGGAGTGGTGCTCATGCCGCTCGGTCAGATGCCCGTCTGGCTGGATGACGTTCAGGCCCGACAGGACGGTCGCGTTGCTCTGACCATGTTTGACGTGGGGCAGGGGCAGGCCGTGCTCATTGAGGTGCCGGAAGGTCGCGTGCTTGTGGACGGGGGAGGCGGTGCGTCGCCGTTTTTCGACTGCGGCCGCAGCATTCTTGCACCCGCGCTGACCTATCGGAGAATGCCGCGTCTCGACGCCGTGCTCGTAAGCCATACGGACATGGATCACGCAAGGGGACTGCGCTGGATTCTGGAGCATTTTGAGGTGGGCTGTCTTGTCTGGTCGTCCTTTTCCGCGGAGGACGATTCCGTCGACGGCAGGGCCTTGCGCGAAATGGCCCGCAGAAGAAGCATTCCCGAGAAAGTTCTTGAGCGGGGCGACGTGCTTTCGCTGGCAGGAAACGTGCATCTTGAGATCGTGTGGCCGGATGCCTCCGATCCCGGTTCGCTTCGGCCGGGAAAGAAGGTGTCGGGCAACGACGTCTCACTGGCCTTCCGGCTGATGCGTGGCGACAGAGCGCTGGCGCTTCTGTGCGGAGACATGACTTCTTCCGCCCTGAACCGTCTTGTGAAGAGCGGACAGAATCTGCAGGCTGATCTTCTTGTGCTGCCCCATCACGGGGCGGCATCGAGCTTTCAGCGGAAATTTATGATGCGGTGTCGCCTGCGGCGGTGCTCGCTTCGGCGGCGTCATACAACCATTACGGATTTCCCAGTCGGAAGGTGCGGGAGGAAATGGGGCGACGGGGCATCCCTCTTTACAGCACCACCATGCTCGGAGGCATGACCGTCACATGGACCGGGCCCAATGCCGTCATGCATCTGCCGGAACGCTGAGAGGGCGTGCGTGTCCTTTCAGAACGTTTTTTACGTTCAGCGGCCTTTTGAGCCGTGGAATGTTGAATTCTGAGTCAATGCATAGGATTTCTGAAAACGGAGAAGAGAAGGGCGGAGAGAGGCGTTGTTCGCCGGAATCTTGTCTTGTTTCGGAAGGATGGACGAGAAGACGGCCCATGCGGAGCGTTCACGGGGGAGAGCGGCGGAAGTCCGGGCATGGCGCTTCGGTTCGAGAGCCGCAGCCTGGGAAACGCTTCGGGCTTTGTCGCGTCTTCGGGTGATGGATGTCGGAAGCGGCTTTTGCGAAAGAGCCAGGAGCCGGTTTTGGGGGAAAGGGGATGAAAAAAGGCCGCGTTTGCCCATGAAGGCAGAACGCGGCCGGAAAAGTCGTCGGACGGAGAACGGGGATCAGCGTTCGGCTATGTTCATGCCCAGGTCCTTCAGTTCGTCCACGAGTCTCTGCGCGAGCTCGGGCACGGATTTTCGACACACGGGCGAGAGGCCGAGTTCCATGGTGTTGTAGTCGGCAGGCTCCATGCCGAAGACCACGCCTTTCGGCCGGTGGCCGAGAATGTCGCAGTAAATGAGCGTGTCCACAAGATCGGTCTGATGCAGCGAGTCGCGGAAGCTCATGCTTTTTCTGAGGTCTTCGTCCGTGAGCCGGTAGATGCTGCCCGGAGCGTCGCCGCCGAGCACGGCGTCGAGCACATAGACGCGGTCGCACTGCAAAAGCGCGTCCATGAGTCCCATGCCCAGCGTGCCGCCGTCCACAAGCGTGACGTTTTCGGGAAAGACATAGTGCTGCTGCAGCCATTCGAGGGTGCGCACGCCTATGCCTTCATCAGTGAAGAGAATGTTGCCTACGCCGAGAATGAGAATGCGTTCCATAATGCTCTCGGAAGGGGCAAAAGCGCAGCGGGCGCTTCTGCGTGAACAAGGCGTCGTCCGAAGGCGACTGCCGGAAAAGTTGTGAAGCCCTCGGCCTTGTGTCTTCACGAGAGGGAAGAGCGGGGCAAGGCGTTCATGGGCGGAGGTACGCGTCGTTTTGCCGAAGGGGCGTCCGCCCGTGCCGCGGGACGAAGCGCTTCGGAGGCGTTCCGTTTTTTTGAGGGGGAGAATCCGCGGGAGGGGTTCTGAAAACGCGCATGGAAGCGTTTCGCGAAGCGCGCTTTTCATCGATGCGCCGACATTCCGACAGTTCGCCGGAGGTCGGGCCATGAAAAAAGGGGGAGGATGAAGCATCCTCCCCCTTCGCTTCAGCGTGCGTTACAGGACCTTGAAGTTATAGCCCTGATTGGTGCGGCCGTCGATGACGTGCACGCCGCAGGCGATGCACGGGTCGAAGGAGTGCACGGTACGCAGGATTTCCACGGGGCGCTTGGGATCGGCCACGGGCGTGCCCACGAGAGCCGCTTCCACGGCGGAGAGCTTGCCTTCGGCGCAGCGCGGACCGAGGTTCCAGGTGGAGGGCACCACGAGCTGGAAGTTGGCGATCTTGCCGTTTTCGATGACCAGCCAGTGCGACAGGCCGCCGCGGGGCGCGTGAACGAAGCCCACGCCTTCGGCATTCTTGGGCACTTCGGTGTTGATGCAGATCTTGTTGTCGCCCTTAGCAATGTTGTCTTCAAGCTGCTGGAGCCATTCGCCGATGCCGTTCGCGACGACCACGGCTTCCACGCCGCGGGCGGCGGTGCGGCCGAGGGTGGAGAACAGCGCTTCGGGACCAACGTTCAGGGCCTTCAGCACCGTGTTCACGGTGGAGGTCACGAGCTTGTCGCCCTGGGCGTAGGAAATGAGCATCTGGGCGAGAGGACCGGTTTCCACGGCATGGCCGTCGTAGCGCGGGGCCTTCATCCAGGAGTAGCGGTCGGTGTCGCCCAGTCTGGTGAAGCGCGGATCGGTCACGCCCTGATAGGGGGCGCGGGCCTCGTCGCCTTCAAACCAGCTGTGGCGGACGTGCTCGGAAATCTTTGAGGGATCGAAGGGCAGCACGGTGCTGAGATCGCGGTTGTAGATGACGCCGGGCTTGAGCCAGCGGGTGGTCAGATCGCGTTCCTTGCCCGGGAATTCGCCGAAGTCCATGTAGTCGGAAACGCCGCCGCCGATGGAGGCCCAGTCCTTGTAGGCTCCTGCCACGAGCAGCAGGTCGGGAATGTACACCTGCTCCACGAAGGCGCGGGCCTTCTGATAGAGTGCCTTGAACTGGGCGATGGTGTCGGGACGCAGGGCGTTGTAGCAGGTGACGCCGCCTGCGATGAGGAACTGCGGATGGGGGTTCTTGGCACCGAACACGGCCGTGGCACGGGCGATTTCCACCTGAACGCGCAGGGCTTCCAGATAGTGGGCCGTGGCCACGAGGTTGGCTTCGGGATCCAGGTAGTAGGAAGGATGCCCGCCGAGGAAGTAGGCATTGGTGAAGGGGCCGAGCTGACCGCTTTCCACAAGGGCCTTCACCTTGGCCTGCACGGCGCGCAGTTCGTCTTCGCTCGTGGGACGGGGCGAGATGGAGGCGTTCAGCTTGGCGGCCTTGGCCGGATCGGCCTGAAGCGCCGCGGCAACGTCCACGAAGTCGAGGGCGTGAAGGTGATAGAAGTGCACCACGTGGTCGTGCAGGTTCTGCATGCCCAGCACCAGATTGCGGATCAGCGTGGCGTTCACGGGGATTTCAATCTGCATGGCGTCTTCCAGCGCACGGGTGGACGCCAGAGAGTGGGTGTAGGTGCACACGCCGCAGGTGCGGCCGGTGAAGAACTGGGCGTCGCGGGGATCGCGGCCCTTCAATATGGTTTCCAGACCGCGGAACAGCGTGGAGCAGCTTCGCGCGTCCTTGACCCTGCCGTTTTCGACTTCCACCTCGATGCGGAGATGGCCCTCGATGCGGGTGAGCGGGTCCACCACGATGGGCCCGGTATAGGAACTCTGGGGAGTGGTTTTTGCTTCGCTCATGGTGGCATTACTCGCTAGTTTTCATAGAAGGGGGTCAGCTTGTCCCAGAAGTTCGGTTCGGAACAGCCGATGCAGGGATGTCCGGCGGCCACGGGCCAGTTCACGTCGTTGAACAGGGCCTTGGGGCAGTTGTTGTAGGTCACCGGTCCCTTGCAGCCGAGCTTGTAGAGGCACCAGCCCTTGCGGGCTTCCTCGGAATCGAAGGAGGGAGCGAATTCGCCGGCTTCAAAGTGGGGAAGGCGTTCGCACAGTTCGTGCACCGTATGGCCGTAGAAGGCCAGAGGACGATTCAGCTTGTCGAGATCCAGCTTCACGCCGGAGAGCACGGCGGCAATGGTGCCGATGAGGTTCAGCGGGTTCGGCGGGCAGCCGGGAACGTTGATGGCCTTGATGCCGAGGTCTGCGAAGCAGTCGTTCACGCCCTTGCAGCCGGAAGGGTTGGGAGCGGCCGAAGGAATGCCGCCGAAGCAGGCGCAGGTGCCGTAGGAAATGACGGCCTTTGCGCCGGGCAGCACTTCCTTGTTGATGGCGTACATGGTACGGCCGCCGATGGTGCCGTACAGACCGTCCATGGCGGTGGGGATGGCGCCTTCCACGACGCACACGTATCCGTTGGGATTCTTCATGGCCTGATGAAGGGCGTCTTCCGCGGCCTCACCGGCGGCAGCCATGATGGTTTCCTGATAGTCGAGGGAAATGGTGTCGAGAATGAGCTCGTCGATGAAGGGCTTGCTGGCGCGCAGGAGCGCTTCCGTGCAGCCCGTGCATTCCGCATCGTGCAGATAGATGACGGCGGGACGCGAGGCGGACGTGAGAGCCTTGGCCATGGCGGGAGCAAACGCGGGCCCCATGCCCATGGCCACAGCCACAGTGGAACAGAATTTCAGAAAGTCGCGGCGCGATACGCCCCGTTTTTCAAGGCGTTCTTCCGCGCCTTCTTTCCCCAGACCAATGGAGATTTGCATAAGGCCCTCCTGGCGCTGATAGACAGGACTTTTCCGCGAAGGCTTCCATGGCGGGCGGGAAGGTCGCGGCTTTTGCCGATAAAAGAACAAGTCATGCGCTGACGCATGAGCTTCTTCTGATATTACTTTATACCCCACTTTAGCATCAGAGGCGGGGCAGGTCAACCGAAGAGAATCTTTTTATCGAAGAAATGATATAAAAATCACATGGTTCCGCCTGTCATCCGACATGGTCGGCAAGTGCGGGAGATGACAGTCTTTTTCCTTGAGGCCTTGTTCGGTCTACGCAAGCATGTCTTTCAGTTCTTCGAGCATTCTTTCGGGTGTGATGCCCATGATGCAGGCGTTGCCTTCAGGGCAGGAGCCCGAGCCGTGCAGCGAGCAGGGACGGCAGGGCATGGAAAGCTGCACCACGCGATCCTTCTCCCCGGAGGGGAAGAAGCCCCATTCCCGGCATGTGGGGCCGAACATGGCAAGGGCCGGCGTGTCCACGGCAGTGGCGACGTGCATGGGACCGGAATCTCCGGTGACGAGCACGTCGGCGGCGGCGATGAGGGCGCACAGCTCGCGCAGCGCCGTTTTGTTGACGAAGCTGCGTGATTCCTCTTCTTCGGGAAGACCTTCGCCCTGGCCTACCCAGAAATAGCCTATGCCCGCCTCGCTGAGCATGGCGGCAAAGCGCAGCCATACGTCCATGGGCCAGCTTTTGGCCTCGTGCGTGGCAAAGGGGTGCAGCGCCACGAGCGGCTCGCCTTCAGCGTGAAGAGGGGCGAGAAGTTCCCCGGCGCGTATCTTTTCGTCCTGCGTGAGAAAGATGCGGGGCCTGAGCTGACCGGCGGAAGGTACGTCCTTCTTGTCGTAGAGGCCCGTGGCGTAGCGCTGCGGAACGTTGTAGCGGCGCAGTTCCTCCCCGAAGAAGCGCCCCTTGCTCCACAGGAAGATGCGGCGGGCCAGCGACATCTTGTTGTAGCAGATGATGGCGTCGCGCCAGATGCGCGCCAGCATGGCGGAACGAAGATTGCGGTGCAGGTCGAGCAGGGGCGAGTCGCGGTATTTTTCCATGAGGCCGCGGAAGTTCATGGCCTGCGTCTGACCGTGCAGGTCGTTTTCGTCGAAGCCGATGACGTTGAGCACGGCGGGATTGTGGTAGAATATCGGCTCGAAGGCTTCTTTGGTGATGACGGTGAACATGGTTCCGTGCTTTTCGTGCCAGTCGAGAAGAACGCCCGTGGTGAGCACCACGTCGCCCATGGAGCTGAAGCGCACGGCCACCATGTGCTTGTTGCTTATTCTGGAAGAGTAGCGTGCCATGTTGACCTGCCTGTGAAGTTTGACTTCCGTCGACGCATGAAGGCGGTCGGCGGGAACTTTCTGCGTGACGCGTAAAGGAGATTCTGCCCCGGACGGGGCGGGAAGCGGTGTCTTTCTTTGTAATTGCCGGAATCGGAGGCGTCAACCGTGCTTCGTGCGAGAGGAAGGGGCCCTCTTCCGGCTGCGTCGCGGGCGTGTGCGGTGCAGCAGAAACGACAGGAGGAGTGCCGCTTCATGCGGCGCAGTCCTGGGAGAGGCATGAAAAAGCCCGGAAGGCGGAACCTTCCGGGCTTGAGCGGCTCATTTTTTGTTTTCCGCAGGGAAGCGGGGGAGAAGGGGACGCGGAATGTTCCGCCCCGGCTCTCCGTCCGGCGCGTTACTTCGTGCCGAAGATGCGGTCGCCGGCGTCGCCGAGACCGGGAATGATGTAGCCGTTTTCGTTGAGGTGATCGTCAAGGGCGGCGGCGTAGATTTCCACGTCCGGGTGCTTGTCGAGCACGGCCTTCACGCCTTCGGGTGCGGCCACGAGGTTGAGGGAGCATATCTGCCTGCATCCCTCCTTCTTGAGCACGTCGATGGCGGCGATGAGGGAACCGCCGGTGGCCAGCATGGGATCGAGAATGATGGCCACGCGCTGGTCGATGCGGCGGGCCAGCTTCTTGTAGTATTCCACGGGTTCCAGCGTCTCTTCATTGCGGTACATGCCGAGCACGCTGATTTTCGCGCCGGGCACCATGTCGAGCACGCCGTCCATGAGGCCGAGACCCGCGCGCAGTATGGGCACGATGGTGATCATCTTGCCCGCGAGATAGTCCACTTCCACCTGGCCTGCCCAGCCCTTGACCATTTTCTTTTCCGTGGGAAGGTTCTTCGTGGCCTCATAGGTGAGCAGCCGGGCCACTTCCTTGGCCAGCATGCGGAATTCGCTGGTGGAAGTGCTTTCCTTGCGGAGCAGGCCGAGCTTGTGGCGGATGAGCGGATGGTCGACGATATGAAAAGGCATGGCAGGAGTCCTTTGTTGAAGGGGCGCGGATGCGCAGGGTAGATAGATGATGATGACGTTATAGCCGTGGGGCCCCGTGCCCGTCAAGGCGGCCTTTTTTTCGTCTTTTTGGAAAAGGATGCGTTGCGGCGCAGGGGCGGCGGCCTTGTTCCCGTGTTTTTCACAGTAACAAGAAGCTGGCGAGGGGGGGGCTTTTTCGGCGGAGGCCCTGCGGCAGGGGGAGCGTCTTCGCTCATGCCGTCCCCTGGGAAGACGTCAGGATGGCATGAGGGGGAGAATGCGCGCGGTGTCTGGGACAGGGCGGCTTTGCGGACTGAGAAGGAAAGCAGGCAAGGGGCGTTTCGGAACGCGCAGGATCCGAAGGCCTCCTTTCCGCATCGGGTTGCGCTCGACGTGCAGGATAGGCGGCGTCGTTCTTCACGGGCGTCGGGCGGAAGGTGCAAGGCAGGCCCTTTTTGTGCGGGAGTTTTCGGGGGCCGGTCTTCACCCGCGGGATGCCCGTTCACGAAAAAGCCCGGACGGCGAACCGTCCGGGCTTTCATGATCGTGCATGAGGCTGCCGGAAGATCCGGCGGACCCGCTATTCGGCGAGTTCGAAGGGTTCGCCGCCTTCGCGCTTCATTTCAATGGCGATCTTCCACAGCAGGGTGACCACGAGGGCGCCCACGGCGAAGATGCCGAGGCCGATGGAGACTTCCCAGAAGGTGGGGGTGTAGACTTCATAGGTCTCATAGGGAGTGGGGGCGAAGCCGCCGATGAGCAGGCCGAGGCCCTTGTCGATCCAGGAGGCGATGACGAGCATGACGAGCGCCCAGGGCAGGATCTTCATGTTGTTGCGGAACTTGGGAATGGCCAGAAGGAAGATGCTCGCGAAGGCGAACACCACGGCGACCCACATCCAGCCGTTCAGCCACACGTCGAGTCCTTCATGTCCGTTGAAGATGAAGGTGATGGGATGCTGATGACCGGGAATGCCGCTGTAGAAGGCGGTGAACAGTTCGAGCACGTAGAAGAACATATTCAGGCCCATGGCGTAGGCGATGGTGATGGACAGGGACTTCACCACGGCCTTGCCGGGATCGAAGCCGGTGAGGCGCTTCAGGAGCAGCAGGGCGAGCAGCAGGATGGAAGGACCGGCGCAGAAGGCGGAAGCCAGGAAGCGGGCGGCCATGATGGCGGACAGCCAGTAGTGGCGGCCGGGAAGACCGGCGTACAGGAAGGCCGTGACGGTGTGGATGGAGAAGGCCCAGAAGATGGAGATGACCACGAGCACCTTCACCCAGCGGGGCACGGCGACGTGACGGCTTTCATGCTCGAGCGAGGTCCAGCCGATGACGGCGTTGAGCAGCAGATAGCCGCACAGAACCGTGGCGTCCCAGAACATGACCGAGTTCGGCGTGGGATGCAGGATGATGTTCAGCACGCGCTGCGGCTGGCCCATGTCGACCACGATGAAGAGCATGCACATGATGACCGCGCCGATGGCGAGGAATTCTGCGAACACGATCACGCGGTGATAGGGGTGATAGTGATGGAAGGTGGCGGGGAGCACCAGCATCACGGCCGCGGCGGCCACGCCCACCAGATAGGTGAACTGGGCGATGTAGAAGCCCCACGAGGTGTTGCGGGTAAGACCGGTCATCTGAAGGCCGTAGATGAGCTGGAACACATAGACGATGAAGGCATAGCCTATGATGGCCAGCAGGAAGATCAGCCACAGATAGTACTTGGGAGAACCCTTGAGAACTTTTTCAACCATGGTTCCCTCCTAGATGATGTAATAGACGCCGGGATCGGTGCCCAGATCGGGCTTGCGGCGTATGCTGAAGTTCTTGGCGAGGACACGACGGACGATGGAGTTCGGGTCGTTGAGGTCGCCGAACATGATGGCGCCGTTGGAAGCCTCGACACAGGCGGGCATGAGTCCCTTTTCCAGCCGTTCGGCGCAGAAGGTGCACTTTTCCACCACGCCGCGCATGCGGGTGGGATAGGCGGGATTCAGGTCCTTGATGAAGGGACGGGGATCCTGGAAGTTGAAGCTTCTGGAGCCGTAGGGGCAGGCGGCCATGCAGAAGCGGCAGCCCACGCAGCGGTGATAGTCGATGGCCACGAGGCCGTCACCGGTCTTGTAGGTGGCGCCGGCGGGGCAGACACGCACGCAGGAGGGATTGGTGCAGTGGTTGCACAGCAGGAAGAAACGACGGTTCTCGATGTTTTCGGGAAGCATCGGAGTGGGGTCGTTGGCAAAGGCGTGTTCAAAGGTGTCGTCCCAGATCCACTTCACTTCGTGTTTGCCGGGAATGGTGGGCACGTTGTGAGCCTTGTGGCAGGCTTCCACGATGGGGCGCATGTCTTCCACCGTCTGAATGCGGCGGGTGTCGATGACCATGGCCCAGCGCTTGGCCTTCAGACCCTCGGGATAGGCTTCATAGGAGGCCTCGGCCGCTTCCGCACGGGCCGCGCCTGCGGCGAGGGCGAAGGTGGACAGGCCTGCGACCTTGAGAAAATAACGTCTACTCGAATTCATGATTGTTCCCCTGGGGTACGACGTGGCAGTCCCAGCAGTACGGGTTCACGCTGTTGGCGTTGTGGCACTTGTCGCAGAATTCGGCCTTGTTGCTGTGGCAGGCCATGCAGGTGTTCTGCAGACTGGTTTCCCATTTCTTGCCGTCGGAAGCGACGTAGATGCGCTTTCCTTCGCGCAGAGCCTGGTCGCGCCACTCGAGGAGGAGTTCCATGTGATTGGCGGCCATCCATTCCCTCGGTTCGATGCACTGGGTGCGCTCTTCGCCGAAGAACTTGACGGGTTCCGTGGGGAGCTCCACCTTGACCGCTTCGTGATCGGAAGAAAGCATATTGATCCAGAAGGGCGCGGTGAACAGCCCGGCGAACACGATGATGCCGGGTATGACGAATTTTGCGTTGTACATTTATGCTTCCTCCGAGGCGGCGGGGTCTTCATCGGGGAAGGGCAGATCTTCCTGACGCAGGTCCATGGTGCGGGGAATTTCGCCCTTCATCACCAGAGCGTTGGCCACAAGTTCGTGCAGGCCGCTGACCGTGACGCCGGGAACCCAGTAGTCCACGAGCGGAGGCAGAGCCGCGCGGTCGAGGGCGCACACGCAGCCCATCCAGTTCACGCCCTTGGTGTCGTGCACGTAACGCAGGGCGTTGGCACGGGGGAAGCCGCCGCGCAGGCGCTGATCCATGATTTCCTCGGCGTTCAGGCCGGAACCGGAACCGCAGCAGAAGGTTTCTTCACGGATGGTGTGCTCGGGCATTTCCACGAAGTTGTTGCAGACGTGCCTGAGAATGTAGCGGGGCTCTTCCAGAAGGCCCATGGCGCGCGCCGGGTTGCAGGAGTCGTGCCAGGTGGTGATGATGTGGTTGTTGCGCTCGGGGCGCAGGTTGAGCTTGTTGTGCTTGATGAGGTCGGCCGTGAATTCGGCGATGTGCACCATCTTGGTGGCGGCGGCGTTCTTGAACACCGTGCCGGTGATGGGGGAAACGGGCACTTCCATGTTCGGGGGAGTGGGACCGTTGTAGGTGGCCATGTACTGGTTCACCACGCGCCACATGTGGCCGCATTCGCCGCCGAGAATCCACTTGACGCCGAGACGTTCGGCTTCCGCGTACATCTTGGCGTTCAGCTTCTTGGCCACGTCGAAGGAGACGAAGGAACCGAAGTTGCCGCCTTCGGAGGCGTAGGTGGAAAGCGTGTAGTCGAGACCGATTTCATGGAACAGCATGAGGTAGCCCATGAAGGTGTAGATGCCGGGGTCGGCGAAGTAGTCGCCCGAGGGGGTGATGAAGATGACTTCATGGCCCTTTTCGTTCCACGGCGGATCCACGCGGATGCCGGTGATGGTCTCGATGTCGTCGCAGAGGAATTCCACGATTTCACGCATGGAATGGGGCTGGACGCCGAGGTGGTTGCCGGTGCGGTTGCAGTCGTTGACCGAGTTCATGATCCAGTGGATGCCGAGACCGAGGTCGAGCAGCATCTGGCGCACGATGACCGTGATTTCCGCGGTGTCGATGCCGTAGGGGCAGAACAGGGAGCAGCGGCGGCACTCGGTGCACTGGTAGAAGTAGATGAACCACTCCTTGATGACGTCCTTGTCGAGCTTGCGGGCACCGGCGAACTTGCCGAGCAGACGTCCTGCGGTGGTGAAGTCCTTGCGGTACACGGAGCGCAGAAGCTCGGCGCGCAGCACGGGCATGTTCTTGGGATCGTTGGTGCCGAGGAAGAAGTGGCACTTGTCGGCGCAGGCGCCGCAACGCACGCAGCAGTCCATGAACACCTTGAGGGAACGATGCTTGTTCAGCGCGTCCTGCAGGGAGTTGTGGAGAATCTGCTCCCAGTTTTCGGGCAGTTCCCAGTCCTCGTTGTCGGGAGCCCAGTCATGGGCGTTCTCGAAGCCGAGGCCTTTCAGTATTTCCGTCTTGGCGGGATAGCAGAAGCTGCCGGGATGAAAATCCGGCTTGGTGTCCATCCATCCCTCTTTGGGGAAGGAAGCGGGCGTGGCCGCCAGCAATTCTTCGGGTGTGGGCATTTTTGCCATGACCAGTAACTCCTTAGGCTTCCGTCTTGGGTTCAGGCTGCTTTTCTACAGGGATGCCGGCCTCAACCATGGCTTCACGGAAATCATCTTCATATTCGGCGTAGGTGTGATAATTCTTGGGAGGATTCCAGGGGTTCACATGCCGTTCTTCGCGGGTGTTGCACTTCATGTTGCGGGTGGGGCTCATGAAGACGCCGCCCATGTGCATGAGCTTCGAGAAGGGGAAGTAGATGAGAAGCGCGCTCACCAGCGTCACATGGATGAAGAAGATGGAGCCGATGCCGGAAGGATCGACGGGCTGCAGCGTGGCGAGGCCCATGATGACTTCCTTCACCTGATTGATGTCCACCTTGGAGATGTAGCGCATGCAGATGCCGGAACCGGCAATGGCGATGAGCAAAAACAGCGCGAAGTAGTCGGCAGGCAGCGAGATGTAGCGGAGCTTTTCCGTGCACACGCGGCGCAGCAGCAGGAAGGCGAGAGCGCCGAGAATGAAGGCGTCGGTCAGGTAGAAGCGGGGAGCGCCCACCTGGAACACGCCGTCCACGAATTCGATGACGGCAATGCACGTGGGCACCGGGTCAAGGAAGAAGCGGGAGTGGCGGATGATGATCACGAGCATGCTGTAGTGGAACAGCAGGGCGAACACCCACAGCCACTTGTTGGAAAAATAGGTGATGCGCGGCGTTCCGTCGATGGTGGTGCGTTCCGCACGCGTGTTGCGGAACAGCGACCGGAAGGCGAACACCTCGAGGATCATGCGGCCGATGACGGCGGGCGTGGTCCACGGACATTCGAGACGGTTGGGCTTGATCCAGTCCAGAGAACGCTGCTGGCCCGCCACTGTGGGAATGGCGAACGGTACGGGCGATTTAGCCCAGCGGACGATCTTCCAGATGAAGCCGATGATGAACACAGCACCCGCTACCAGCGGCAAGATCACGCCGAGCAGATACTGCAGGCCAAGTGCTGACCCCGCCCATCCTATGAGAAGGATGAGCAGAGTGGCCGCAAATGCGATGGTCATTCCTCTACCCCTCGATTTTCAGTTTCAGGAGCAGATTCCGCCTGCTCCCTCCGAAGCTTGGCCAGCCGAATCACCTGCGACTGACTTCGCTTTACTTCCTCCACTCTGATTCTGAACACGCGTTCCCGCGCGTCGGAGTACATATCGAGCGCGAGAAGGCCCAGGGTGTCGAGCCTGGACTCCACGTCGAGGTACGCCTTCAGAATCTCAGGGCCGGAGTTTTCCGGCTTCAGACATTCGGGCAGCACTTCGCTGCGCAGTATTTCCTTGAGCAGGTATAGCGCCCCCACGGCCTTGGAGGGGGGCATGTCCTGCACGGCGCGTACCCAGATGAGATCGTGAAGGGCCTGCTTCACGATGTCGGGTTCCGTATCCATGCCTATGACCGCGTCGAAGAGCACGGAAGCCGAGCGGCGCGTCGTCTCTCCCACGGGATTGGCGAAGCGGTCGCGGCTTGTCCGCATGAAACCCTTGCTGTCAAGAGGATAGCTGGCAAAGAATCGGTTGACCCAGCGATCTACCAGCGCCTCGCGCCGATTGCTGCACAGTTCTGCGATGTCCATGTATGCCTGCGTGAATAATGGTGAAAAGCTGCAGCCGAAAAATGGCCGCTAATTTTGCAGAGGTTAGCTTAAGTTTTAGCGGGAGACAAGTCGGCATTATTGCTGATTGAGGCCGTTTTCCCTGCAATGTCGATGGATTGAAAAAAAATGAGAGAGATTGCGGCCTTTACTGAATCATGCCGCTTGTGTCGATGAGAGAGCCGGAAGAAGGAAGCACCGGAGGTTCTTCGCAGGGCGTTTCGCTCTCTCCGTCACAGAAGCCGGCCACGCCGAGTCCGGGAATGTCCGTCAGGATTGCGTCGCTTGCGGATGCCCCGGCGTGACTTTCCTGCGCCGGGACGGGCCCGGGTTCGGCAAGGAAGGCGGGCAGTCCCCTGAATTCCACGAAGGGCAGCCGGTCGGAGCCTGCGGCCAGCACGTGCGCGTGATTGCGCCACAGCCTGAACTGCAGAAGCAGCATGCCGGGTCTGAGCAGGCCGAGCCGGAAGGAGGCGTCGCCTTCAAAGGCTTCGCCCTCGGGCACGGACTGCCGGGCTTCGGAAACGGCCTGCACGAGCGGCAGGCCCCTTTCCAGCCTTTCAGTCATGCCGGCGATGATCCAGATGTCCCTCGTGTCCTCGGGCACGGGGTACCAGGCGGCGTTTTCAAGCTCGTCGGCGCGGGAGAGCAGCGTCCGGCAGGCGGGACAGCTCGGAGAGAAATAGACCTCCACGGAGGAGGCTTCCTGCGCGGGGAGGGGCGTCCACGGGTCGGCGAGATCGCGGGCGACGCCGCCGAGATCGACGACGAGAAGCACGAACCAGAGAACGGCGAGCGAGGAGCGTTCCCTTCGTACCGGCATGGAGGCGGCGCGGAAGGCAAGAAACGTCACGGCGATGAGCGTTCCGACGATGAGGCAGTTCACGCAGGGGGCCGTGAAGAGCATGACGCAAAGCAGTACGGCGTCTGCGGCGAGGGCCAGCGCGGCAAGAACGTGCGCCGCGCGACAGAGGCGGAGCAGGGCGAGCGCGAGAAGGGCGGAAAACAGTGCGATTCCGGCCTGCCAGAGGGAAATCCCTGCCAGGCGGAAATCCTGGAACAGCGTGCAGCCGTCGGTCAGGCAGAGGGCCCGGCCTCCGGTGAAGAACACCCACAGGCAGAAAAGAAGGCCCGCGAGGCTTGCCGCGGCCGCGGCGGAAGGAAAGGGACGAGCGCTTTTGAGCATGACGGCTCCTTGATCTTTTTCTTCGGAAGTAGCGTAGACATGGGGCATCGTAAAGCGTTTTCTGCCTGTTTTTTTTGACGGAGCTTTCTGCCGTCGTCCCGGTGTCCGCAGCGGATGCGGACAGGGCGGGAGCGGAACGGACATGATTTTTTCCGTCGGTCAGGCTGCCTGAAGGAAGAACTCGGGTGCCGCCTTCTGGAGGAGTCCGCGCGTTTTCGAAACCGATCCGTGCCGCCCGGATTCCCGGGCGGGTGAAATCGTTCCGCACAACGGAAGGCTTCGCCTTGAAGAACCGTGCTTCGGCAGAAGACGCGTCCTGTCCCGGGAGCGCGGGGAGACGCAGCCGGGAAGCGGGGCGGGGAGACGACGGCCATCCCCGTGCCGGAAACGAAGGAAATGGACGGGCTCTGGTCTGTCCCTTTCTTTTATGGTAAGGAGCCCGGAACAAGGAGAATGAGATGCAATATCCTTCCATAGATCCCGTGGCGCTTTCCGTCGGGCCCCTTCAGCTTCACTGGTACGGCCTCATGTACGTGTTCGCCTTTCTGGCGGGCTGGCTTCTCGGCCGGTTCCGCGCGTCCCGGCCGTGGTCGAAGTGGACGGCGGCCATGGTGGACGACTTCGTGACCTGGGCCATGCTCGGCGTCATTCTCGGCGCGCGTCTCGGCTACGTGATCTTTTACGATCTTTCCGCCTATCTGGCCGATCCTCTGGAAATTTTCCGCGTCTGGAACGGCGGCATGTCGTTCCACGGAGGTCTCGTGGGCGTGGTGACGGCCTGCTGGCTGTGGGGTCGGAAAAACGGCGTGAGCCTTCTGGACATGCTGGACTTCGTGGCGCCCCTCGTGCCCACAGGACTTTTTTTCGGACGCATGGGCAATTTCATCAACGCCGAGCTCTGGGGAAAGGTGACGGAATGTTCCTTCGGCATGATATTCCCGGGGGCCGGGCCTCTTCCGCGGCATCCTTCCCAGCTTTACGAAGCCGGTCTTGAGGGACTGCTCACCTTCATCGTTTTGTGGATCTATTCCTCGCGGCCCCGTCCCCGCGGCGCGGTGGCCGGGCTCTTCGGCGTGCTCTATGCGGTGAGCCGCATTTTCGTGGAGTTCTTCCGCGTGCCGGATGCCCAGCTCGGCTATCTTTTCGCAGGCTGGGTCACCATGGGGCAGATTCTCTGTCTGCCGCTGCTTGCGGCAGGACTGTGGCTCATGATCCGCGCGTATCATAAGGGGGATGCCGCATGAAGACGCTGCTTTGCGACGGACTCGTCATTACCATGGACAGCGAGCGGCGCGTGCTGAGGGCCGACATTCTGGTGGTGGACGACCGCATTGCCGCCGTGACGCCCCGCAAATCCGATGCGCCCCGGCCGTGCGCCGGCACGGCGGAAGACGGCACGGACGTGGTGGACCTTCACGGCATGACCGTGATTCCCGGGCTCGTGCAGGCGCACATGCACGTCACGCAGGCGCTTTTTCGCGGCCTGTGCGACGATCTTGCCCTCATGGAATGGCTGCGCGAGCGCACCTGGCCCATGGAAGCTTCGCACACCATGGAAAGCAACGCCGCCTCGGCGCGGCTTGCCGCCATGGAGCTCATCCGCAGCGGCACGACCTCGCTCATCGACATGGGAACCACCCTGCATGAGGACGCCGTCTTCGAGGTCATGGACGAAACCGGCCTGCGCGGTCTCTTCGGCAAGTGCATGATGGATCTGGGCGACGATCTGCCCTCCGTCATGCGTGAGGAGCCTTCCGCCTGCATCCGCGAGACGGAGCGGCTCATCCGCCGCTGGCACATGGCGGAAAACGGACGTCTGCGCTACGCCGTGGCCCCGCGCTTCGTGCCGTCGTGTTCGGAGGCTCTGCTTGCCTCGGCGCGGGACCTTGCCAGGCAGAACGGTCTGCGCCTGCATACCCACGCTTCGGAGAATCTCGGAGAGATCGCCCTCGTGGAAGCGCGCTGCCATGAGCGCAACGTGCGTTACCTCGACCGCATCGGCTACACGGGCGACGACGTGGTTCTTGCGCACTGCATCTGGCTCGACGACGAGGAAAAGCGCATCCTTGCGGATACCGGCACCCATGTGGTGCACTGTCCGTCGTCCAATACCAAGATGTCCTCCGGCATCGCGCCGGTGGAGGAACTTCGGGCCATGGGAGCAGACGTGGCTCTCGGGCTCGACGGCGCGCACGACCACATGGACGGACTCATGGAAGTGAGACAGGCCTCCATACTCCAGAAGGCGCTCACCCATGACCCGAAGGCCATGCCCGCCATGGCGGCGCTGGAAATCGCCACGCTGGGAGGCGCCTCCGCCATGGGACAGGCCGACGAGCTCGGAAGCCTGGAGCCCGGGAAGAAGGCCGACCTTGCGGTGCTCGACATGGACAGACCCCATTCGCTTCCCGCCTGGGGGCGCGACCCCGTTCAACGAGTCGTTTATCAGGCCACGCGCGAGAATGTGGTCCACACCATGGTGGACGGACGCTTCCTGTACCGCGACGGAAAGTTCCGCACTCTCGATCCTGTGCGGGTGCTTGCGGATGCGGAACGGTGCTGCGCCGCCGTGATGAAGCGGGGAAACCTTGCTCCCGTTTCCTCGTTCTTCTGCACGGAGAGCTGATCGCCGTCGCCGCGACGGGCAGAGGTCGACTCGCAGGGAAAAACGGGCGATATTTCATGAAATATTTTATGTGACCGTTTGCCCAAAGTGAAGAACCTGCATATCTCATTGAAAAAAAAGAAAAAAGGGGGGTACTTTTTCTCCTTTTTTGATAGGGTGA
>NZ_CAJJIC010000023.1 GCF_905187505.1 uncultured Mailhella sp. | reverse complement strand
GCAATTAAAAGGTCGTGAACTTAACACGGTATATATTGGAGGAGGAACTCCTACAACATTGGAACCTGATCAGATGGATAGGTTGATTACAAGTCTTAAGGAGAATTTTGATTTTAGCACAGTAAGAGAGTTTACTGTTGAAGCGGGACGACCTGACAGTATTACTGAAGAAAAGCTTAAAACATTAAAGAAACATAATGTTTCAAGAATTTCAATTAATCCCCAGACGATGAATCAGGAAACTTTAGATATTATTGGAAGACAACATACTGTAGAACAGGTTAAGGAAGCGTTTAAGCTTGCAAGACAGTGTGGCTTTAATAATATAAATATGGACTTTATTCTTGGACTTCCACAAGAAGATGAAAAAATGGTAAGATATTCTATGGAAGAGGCAAAGAAACTTAGTCCGGAAGGAATAACCGTACATTCTCTTGCATTAAAGAGAGCAGCACGTCTAAATATTATGAAAGATAAATATTCTGACATCCATATGGAAAATAGTTCTGAACTTATGAAAGTTACAGAAAAGTATTCAGAAGAGATGAATATGAAACCTTATTATCTATATAGACAGAAGAATATGGCAGGTAATCAGGAAAATGTAGGATATTCTATTGAAGGTTGTGAAGGCCTTTACAATATTCTTATGATGGGTGACTTTCAGGATGTATGGGCTGTTGGAGCAGGAGCGGTTACTAAGCTTTTGTCACCGGATAGAAAAGAGGGCAAAAGAATAGATACTGTAAAGAATGTAGACCAATATATTGAAAGAATTGACGAAATGATTGAAAGAAAAAGAAAATACTTTCAATCTATGGGTTGTTAAAAATAAAAAACAATAGTAAAATTTATGGTTGTGCGGAGGCACGCCGCCGCCGATGATGGACACGCTTGAATCGCTGTGATGAGGCGTGCGAAACGGACGACTCGTCACAAGTCCCCGCCCTTCCAGCATACGCGCCACGCTGTAAATCTTGGTCACTTCCAGTGCCTCTTCCAGGTCAAGCGGAGGAAGAATGCCCGGCATTCGTCTTGCGAGCATGGTCTTTCCGCTGCCCGGAGGGCCGATGAACAGCAGATTGTGCGCACCGGCCGCAGCCACTTCCATGGCGCGCTTGGCCTTTTCCTGCCCCTTCACGTCCGCAAGGTCCAGAAAGTCCTCCGCGTCCCGTTCGGGAACGCGCGCCGTCACGGGAAGAAGTTCCGTCCGACCGGCAAGAAAGGCCGCAGCCTCCGAGAGCGTGCGCGGGGCGAACACGTCGAGCCCTTCGGCCATGGCGGCTTCCTGAGCGTTGTCCGGGGCCACCAGCATGCCGCGCGCGCCTTCCGAGCGCGCCAGCATGGCCACGGCCAAAACGCCGGGCACGGGCTTGAGACGTCCGTCGAGAGAAAGCTCGGCGGCAAAGAACCAGCCTTTCAGAGCATCCGCGGGAAGGATCCCGGACGCTCCCAGAAGGCCGAGCGCAAGAGGCAGGTCATAGGCCGAGCCCTCCTTGCGGCGGTCGGCCGGGGCCAGATTCACCGTGATGCGCCCCGGAGGAATGCGGAAGGAAGAATTCTGAAGCGCCTTGAGCACACGCTCACGGGATTCCCGCACAGCCCCCTCGGCCAGCCCGACCATGACGAACGAAGGCATGCCCTGCCTGCCGTAATCCACCTCAAGATCGACACGAAAGGCGTCCACTCCCAGAATGGCTCCGCAGGAGAGCTGAACCACCATGGGGGGCCTCAGAAGCTCAGACCGGGCAGTTCGAGGATGAGCCGGTAGGAATTGTCCCTCGCCTTGCTCTGGATGGATCCCAGAATATGGAAGCACTGATGATAATAGCCGATGACGAATCGTCTCTCATAGTTCTTGCCGGTCTCGATGTTGTCCTGCGTGCGATAGTACAGCGATATGCTGCTCGTGGGACGGAAGGTGAAGGTGTTGGTCAGAAGACGCTGAGCTCTGGTGAAGCGGATGTCGCTCAGATTGTCCCGCTTCATCTCGTCAAGGTAGTTGTAGTACTTGTTTCTGGTACTGTAGGACAGACTCCAGGATCCCCAGCGAGCGTTGGAAAGCGTGGTGCCGGTGTCGCTGCGGGTGATGCCGTCGCCGTACATGGACACGTAAAGACGATTCCACACGCTGAACCAGTCGACCGGCCGAAGTTCCAGATAGGAGTACGTGTCCATGACCGGCTTGCGCTCGTACAGATCGCGGAAGTCGTTGCGGTTGGCTTCGTCGATGTCGTAGCCCGTGGCGATTTCCCAGCGCACGGGGTCGAAGTAGCTCTCGGAAGTTCTGTAGCTGCCCTTTGCGCCGGAAACGGTTTCCCGCCTGGCCGTCACGATGTTGGTCACGGAAAGACGCACTCTCTGCGAAGGCTTGAGGCGATCCGTCTCCTCAAAAATGGGATTGTCGGACTGATCCCTGTCGGGCGTCCATTCATAGGTCAGACGGGGCTGCACTCTGTGACGCACGCCGGTCCAGCCGGTCTTTCCCACATTTTCCGCCACGGCTTCCAGGTGGTTCTCAGGCATCTCCCATATGCGGGAAAACTGCGTGAAGGTCTCCGCGCTCATGTCGGGAATGAAGCGGTCCTTGGTGCCGCCGCCGCGCGTCCAGCGCAGATCGTCGTTGAAGGGCACATGATTGCTGTTGTAGTAGGTCTGCCGCACGCCGCCGGACACAAGCAGGGAAGCGCCGGGCAGATTCACGGGCAGCGTCAGCTCGGGATGGATTTCCGTGCGCAGGCCGCGCACGCCGCGGGCGCGGTACTCATAGGTGCTCGACACCTCGCCCTGCAGTTCCAGAGGCAGATCTTCCAGAAGAGCGCCCTTGAAGAGATAGGCGTTCACGGGGATGCGCTGCACCGTGGTGTCCTGACTGTGCGGCTGGTTGCCGTGCCCGAAGGAAGGATCCTGCTCGTAGCGGAAGCCGACGGACACCATGAAGCGGTCCCAGTCGCGGTACAGGAAGCCTTCGCTCACGCGGCTCTTGTCCACTTCCTGCAGGTCGCGTCCGAACATGTCGTAAAGAGAGTCGCGGGAACGGTTGAAGCCCGTGCGCATGTCGCGGAACTGCCTCAGGAAGTTCTGATCCGAAGTATAGTCGAGGTTGTAGCGGTAGCGCCAGCCGGAATCACCGACGAAGCCGTCGCCCATGCCGCGCAGCCAGAACCGTTCCTCGTTGGTGTTCACCTTGCCGTCGGTGTCGTTGACGGGGTCGCCGGAATCCCGCCGAAAGGTGTGCTTGTCGTACAAGGCGTCGAAGGCCAGCCAGGTCTTGTCCTGATCACGGGTATGCGCGCGGTATTCAATGCCGGGCATGAACCCCGCCTTGCTCATGTAGGTGCCGTAGAAGGTAAGGTCACGGCTTTCGTCTATGACCTGGAAATAAGGCTGGGAAAAAAAGGTGCCGTTCAGACTGCTGTAGCCGAAGTCGGGCATGAGCAGACCGGACTGCCTCGTGGTCTTGGCCGGAAGGACCAGATAGGGCGCGTCCATGAGAGGCACGTCCAGGATGTTGAGCGTGGTATGCTTGAGCTTGGCGTAGCCGTCTATTTCGATGTCGGCCTGATCGGCGTCAAGAGACCATGCCGGAACGTCGCCGTCGCAGGCCGTGACCCGGGCGTCCCGGAAGCGGTAGCGGTCGCCGAAGAGCTTGTCCACCTTCTGCCCCGTCACGTACATGTGAGGCCCGGCAATGAATATGGAGCCGTCCTTGAGCCAGCCCGTGCGGGAGGTAAGGTCGAATTCCGCTTCCGAGGCGTTCAGCATGTCGCGCCCCATGCGCGCCTCCACCTTTCCTTTGACGAAAATCCAGTTGGTCGTGGTGTAGTATCTGGCGAAATCGGCCTTCATGTAGTCTTCGCCGCGCTGGAGCAGAACGTTGCCGGTGGCCTCGACGATGACGCCGTCGTCAAGACTGACGAGATTGTCGGCATTGAGCGTCCAGGGAACTTCTCCGCGGGTGGTCAGAGACTTCTGCCCGCCCAGGCTCTGCGCAGCCTGCGAGGTAGAGAAAAGGCACGTCAGCACCGCGAACACGGTCACAATCGTACGACACAACGAAGATAAGGAAGCGAAAGGAAAAAACACGGCATATTCCGGGTTGCAAGACAGGGAAAGAGGCGGTAGAGGCAGAAACGGAACGCGAAAAAAGACAACCGCCGGACGTACCGGCCGGCTTTTCAGCACGAAGCTGATTTTCCATAGCATACAACTTGACCGAAAAAAAGCCCCCGCACGGGCCTTAACGCCGACCGTCTCCGCCGGAAAGGATATCCATCATGATAGAGCCTTCATGCCATGTCCGCATCAACTGGGAACATTTCCGCCACAACCTCGTCACCCTCATGCAGAAGGGACACGAGCTCATGCCCGTCATCAAGGCGGACGCCTACGGACACGGCGTGACCCGCGCCGCCAAAATACTGGAAGAGTGCGGCATCGCCTGGGCTGCGGCCGGCACGCTTGAGGAGGCCGCAGCGATACGCGACGCGGGCTTTTCCGGCAACGTCGTCTCCCTGCTCTGCCGCGCTCCCGGCGACGACGACATACGCCTTGCCGTCGAAAAGCGCCTGACCCCGCTCATCCACAACGTCGAAGGCCTTGTCGCCTCGCGGGACGCCATGCGCAGGCAAAACGCCGCAGCGCCCCTCACCATCGCCGTCAAGGTGGACACCGGCATGGGACGCCTCGGCTTTGCGCTGGAAGACATTGAAAAGGTCGCAGACTTTCTCGCCGTGTCTCCCGAGCTGTCCCCCATCGTGCAGGTATCGCACCTCGCCGTGGCCGACGATCCCGCAGAGAGCGCGTACACCTCTCGTCAGTGCGACATCTTCTATCGTGCGGCCGACATTCTGCACAGGAACTTTCCCGCCATGCGCTGCTCTCTCGGCAATACGGCCGGTCTTCTGGAAGGCGTGACGCACGATGACGACATCTGCCGTCCCGGGCTGGCCCTGTACGGCTATGATCCTCTTTACGGAACCGGACACGAAGGCCTGTGCGGTCCTCTTCTTCCCGTCATGGAAGTTTCCGCGCCCCTCATCAGCGTTCACCCTCTCCACAAGGGCGAAAGCGTGGGCTACGGACGCACCTACAAGGCCGACTCGGAGCGGCTCGTCGGCTGGGTGGCCATAGGCTATGCCGACGGCTACCGCCGCAACCCCGCGCATGGCACCTGCATGTGCATAAACGGCACGCGCGTGCCCGTCATAGGCAGGGTGGCCATGCAGATGACCTGCGTGGACCTTACGGACCTTCCCACCCCTCCCGTCCCCGGAGACACGGCCTATGTGCTCGGCGGACCGGGAAACGGCGTCAGCGCACAGGAACTTGCCGAATGGTGGGGCACCATTCCCTACGAAGTGACCTGTCTGCTGGGCAAAAACAGAACGGAATAAAAACAGGGGGCCATGCCCGACTTTTTTATGTCGTACCGACACGTGCGCCTTCGGCATCCCTGCCCGGCGTCCGCCCGGAGAAAAACAGCGGAAAACGACGCCCGTCGCCCCCGTGTGCCGCTGCTCTCTACGGAAGAGAACTACATCTTCAGAGCGCCGCGGAACGAAGCCAGATCCTCTATGCCGAGCTCTTCGCAAAGCGCGGGAAGTTCGCGGATGATGCGGAAAATGGTGCCGGGATCGCTGAAGTTGGCCGTTCCCACGGCCACGGCATGAGCGCCCGCCAGCATGAATTCCAGCACGTCGCGTGCCGAGCGCACGCCGCCCACGCCGATGACGGGCACCTGCACCACACGGGAGATCTCCCATACGCAGCGCAGGGCCAGCGGCTTGACGGCGGGCCCGGAAAGTCCGCCGATGACGCTTCCGAGCATGGGTCTGCGGGAAATGATGTCCACGGCCATGCCCTCGATGGTGCCCATGCAGGAAATGATGTCGGCACCGGCGGCCTCCACGGCCTTGGCCACCTCCACGATGTCCATGATCTGCGGGGAGAGCTTGGCGATGACGGGCTTGCTGCCCGCCGCCCGCTTCACGGCGTTCACGGCGCGCGCGGCCGTCACGGGATTCTGACAGAAACGCTGTCCTCCGCGATGGTCGTTGCGGCAGGAAAGGTTCACTTCCATGGCGGCGACGCCCCTCTCTGCGGCAAGCAGCGCGGCCAGTTCGGAAAACTCGTCCACGTTGGAGGCGTTGATGTTGGGAATGATGGGCACTTCCTGCCACGGAAGCTCGGGAAGCACCACATTGACGAAATGTTCGGCACCGTCGTTCTGCGTACCCACGGCGCTCAGCATGCCGCCCGGCGTTTCCGCAATGCGGGGCATGGGCGCGCCCGCGCACGGACGCAACGTAAGACCGTTGGTGATGATGCCGCCAAGCTGCTCTATGTCCCCGTAGGGACGATACTCGAGTCCGCTGCCGAACGTGCCGGAAGCGCTGAGCACGGGATTCTTCAGTTCCAGAAGTCCGTCGACAAGAGATACGCGAAAATCCATCACAGACTCCTTTCTTCCGCCGACACGGCGTGCAGGTCTATGTCCGAAGCCCAGAACACGGGGCCGCTTGTGCAGGTCTGCACGGGCAGTCCGGCTCTCACGGGATCGGCCCAGTGCTTCGAGGTGACGGTGGTGCAGCCGAGACACGCCCCCGTGCCGCAGGCCATGCGCTCTTCCAGCGAAAGCTGCGTGGGCAGATCAAGCTCGATGGCCCTTTCCCACACGCGCTTAAGAAAGGGCATGGGGCCGCATGCCAGGCACAGACCGCCGTGCTCCTTGTATTCCAGCATTTTTTCACGAACGACGCTGTGAAAGTGCTCGAGTTCCTCGGGCGTGCGGTCACGCATGTTTTCCAGCTCCATGCGCGCGGCCATGGCGTCGGTAGGATAGTTGTTGCTCGGCAGGCCGTGCCCGAACAGCATGAACAGACTGGCCGGGGCCGGATGCAGATCGGCATATCCGGCAAAGGGCGCCATGCCCACGCCGCGGGCGAGCAGGAGCGTCGGGGTATCGGGACGCATTTCAAAGCTGGTGCCGAGGGGCCCCCACACGATGACCTTGTCCCCGCTTTTCAGGCGGGACAGACGATCGGTTCCGGGACCGACGACACGGAAAAACAGCACAAGGCTCTGCGAAGTCACGCGGCAGATGGAAAGCGGGCGAGCCCAGGTCGTCCCGTCGCCGTCCTGCACTGGTCGCAACATGATGAACTGGCCGGGATGCCAGCTTTTCCATGCCGGGCGTTCCAGCGTGAGCGCGTAGAAACGGTATATGCCTGAAGGACCGGCCACAGGCTGGCCGAAAGGCACGTTGTCCGTCACCATCAGTTCTGTGCGAACAGGGGAAATCATGGGGGCCTCCGCAAGTGTTTTTCTTTATATGTATCCGATTTTATTCCCGGTCAAGAGATGCCCCCGACAGGCCTCCGCGCATGAATCTACAACACCCCGTGTTCATACAGAATTTTTACGCCTATGCCGATGAGTACCAGTGCTCCGAGAACGGAAACCTTGTTGCCGAGGATGTCGGAACCGCCGATGATGCGCCCGAGCTTCACGCCCGCCGCGGTGACGGCGGCGCACACAAGGCCGATGATCACGGCCGGACCCCACACGGACACGCCTATCATGGCGAAGGAGAGCCCCACGGCCATGGCGTCTATGCTGGTGGCCACGGCCAGCATGACGAGCTGCACCCCGCGGGAGGGATCGCCGGAGCCATGCGTCTCCTCCTCTTCCCCGAAGAACGCCTCACGAAGCATATTGAGCCCCACAAGAGAAAGCAGCGCAAAGGCTATCCAGTGATCCCAGGCCTCGATGTAGCTGCGGACGGAAAGTCCCAGTGCCCAGCCCACGACCGGCATAAGAAACTGAAACAGACCGAAATGAAAGGAAAAACGAAAATAGTGCCGCCATGTGACGGACGGCAGCGACGCTGCGGCGGAGACCGATACGGCAAAGGCATCCATGGCCAGGGCGAGAGCGATGGCAAAAACAGTGAAAAAAGTCACGGCAAGCTCCGGAATTGTGTTTGACGCATTATACATATCCGCCGCTCCGGCACAAGAGCTTGTGCAGAAAAGCGGTATGCGGTACGATGCCGCGTACTCAAAAGAACTAAAGGAACCTTCCGAATATGTCTGAACCTTATCTGACCATAACCCCGCTGGGAGGACTCGGCGAAATCGGCATGAACTGCCAGAAATGGCAAACCGATCAGGGGGTTGTGCTGATAGACTGCGGCCTGATGTTCCCCGACGACGCCCTGCTCGGCGTCGACGTCGTCATTCCCAGGCTGGAATCCGTTTTCGCCGAAGGTGAAAAGGTGCTGGGCATCGTGCTCACCCACGGCCATGAAGATCACATAGGAGCGCTGCCCTGGCTGCTGCTTCAGTACAAGAGCCTGCGCGGCATACGCATATACGGTTCTCCCTTCACCATCGCTCTTGTGGAGCACAAGCTTGAGGAACACGGTCTGCTCGACAGGGTGGAACTTGTGGCCATGCCCGCCCGCAGCTCGGTCACCCTGGGCAACCTTACCTTCCACTTCATTCCCGTCTGCCACTCCATTCCCCAGTGCTACGCCCTGGCCGTGGAAACGCCCATAGGCAAAATACTCCACACAGGCGACATCAAGCTCGACTCCGCCCCTCTCGACAGCGAGGAGGGTTGCGATCCCATCGCCGATTTTTCCCGCTTCGCCGCCGAAGGCGAACAGCAGGGCATACGCCTTCTTCTGGCCGACTCCACCAACGTGGAAAACCCCGGCCATTCCCTGCCTGAACGGCAGGTGCACGACGACCTCGACGCCATCTTCTCCGAAGTCACGGGCCGCATCATCATCGCGCTCTTTTCCAGTCACATCCGCCGCATACGCACCGTGCTGGAGCTGGCCAGAAAATACGACCGCTCCGTGCTCGTGAGCGGACGCAGTCTTTCCACCAACATCGAAAAAGCCGTGGAACTCGGTCTTCTGGAGCAGCCCGACAATCTTTACAGCGAAGCCGCGGGATTTCCCGAACTCGATCCCGGCCGTACCGTGGTGCTCGCCACGGGCACGCAGGGCGAAGCCCTTTCCGCCCTCGCCCGCATAGCGCGCGGCGAACACCGACAGCTTTCCCTGCACGAAGGGGACACGGTCATCATGTCCTCCCGCGTCATTCCCGGCAACGCCCGCGCCATTTCCAAGGTGCTCAATCAGATCTACCGGCTCGGCGCCGAAGTGTATCACAATCCCGACAGGACCGTGCACGCCACGGGACACGCCTGCCGCGCCGAGCTTACGGAGATCATCAGGGCCGTGCAGCCGGAATACTTCATTCCCGTGCACGGCGAATATCGTCACCTGGCCCTTCACGCCCGGCTTGCCGAGGAATGCGGCGTGGCCCATGATCACATCAAGATCATCGAGGACGGTCAGCCCGTCACCTTCCTTGCCGATTCCATACGCATGGAAGAGCCCGTTTCCGTGGAATCCGTCATGGTGGACGGCAAGGGCGTGGGCGACGTGGGCCGCATGGTGCTCAAGGAACGCCGCATACTGGGCGGCGAAGGACTCGTCGCCGTGGTGCTCGTCATCGCCGAGGAAACCGGTGAAGTGCTGCACGGTCCGGAAATGATCTCGCGCGGCTTCGTGTTCGAACAGCAGTACAGTCATCTGCTCGAAGACGCCAAATGCCTTGTTCTCGACCAGCTTGAGTCCACCAATCCCAACGACATCACGAAGCTCTCCGACCGCATACGCTCCAGCCTGCGTCGATTCTTCCGCGACGTGCTGGGCCGCGACCCCATCGTGGTGCCCATCGTCACGCAGATCTGACGCCATACGCTTTTTCAGCTCCGCAAGGCCCGGAACCTCTCCGCTCCGGGCCTTTTTTCATGCCCCGCCACCGCCGGAGCGCCTTTTCCTTCCCGACATTTCCCGGACTCGCCCCCGAGGTCGGCAGAGGCCTCCCGCTCCATGCGGACCAGGTGAAACATGCCCCCCTCTTTTTCCCAAAACACTTATTAACGCAGAAGACGCGCCCGGAAAGCCGGGCGCGTCTTCATTCATGAACGGGATGATCCCGCGTCGTCACTTAGTCGGTAGCGGCAATGCAGTCACCGGCATTGGCCACGTAGCCGAGAGTGCCTTCCACTTCCACTTCGCTGGTGCGGCTGCCGAAAGCAGCGGCGCCGGGCATACGGAAGGTGGCGCAGTCGGCGCGGGCGATGGCAACTTCAGGAGTGTGCTCGGCCTGAGGCACCCATTCGTAGGGCACACGGTAGGCGCGATACACCATGTTCATGTTGCGGCCGTCATGGTAGGGGTTGATGAATTCCCACACGATCTCATGGTCGGCGGTCACTTCGATGAGGCGGCCGTCGGAACCTTCGGTGATGAGGGTGTTGCCGTTGGGCAGACGCTGAGCGGAGCTGATAAAGGGGCTGTAGAAGCGGCTGGCATCCAGCGGAACCACGAAGCCGGCTTCATGAGGCGTGTACTGCCACACGATCTTGAGGGTGATGGGATCGAATTCCAGGATACGGGTGTAGTCGCGCTGAGCGGCCTTGACGCCGATGGGCGCGCCGGGGTTGGGATTGTCGTAACCGGCCCAGCCGCCGTTGTCGAACACGAGGATGTTGCCCGCGCCGGGAAGTCCGTCAGGAATCATGTGCGCATGATGCTGACCGATGATCCAGCCGAGGGAGTGTTCGGGATGGCCGATGCTGTAGTCGGGGCCGACCTTCCAGACGATCTTGCCGGTTTCCTTGCTGATGATGAAGATGATGTTGGTTTCGCGACCGTCCATGATGATGTTGTCGGGATGGAAGCGTTCATCGCCGGCATCATACCACTTGTTGGGTCCGAGGGTGGACATGGAGTTGATGTGCATCCAGTCGCCGAGACCGGGAGCGCTGTCGATGAGGGAACCGCCGCGGTAGTTGGGGTTGCGGGCCATGGCGTTGCGGGCGGCTTCGGAGAAGCCCATTTCCTCGACGTGATCGGAAGCCTGCCATTCCCAGATGATTTCGCCGTCCCAGTTCACTTCGTACACGACGTCGTCAAGCAGGGGCTTGTCGGAGATGTATTCGCAGTGAGCATCACGGTGGCAGAGCACGAGGGTGTTGCCGGACAGGGACTGGGGTTCATGACCGGGAGCGTAGTAGCCGGTGGTGCTGCCTTCGCGCTGGAAGTCATGATGCTGACGGGCCATCCACTGAGGCTTTTCACCCGGATCCTCAATGAATTCTGCCTGGTTGAATTCCCATACGACATTGCCGTCCCAGTCCACCTGGATGAGGTCGACCTGATCCTGAAGGCCGTACTTGGGGTTGCGGATGCCGCGGCTGCCGAGCAGATAACCGCCGGGGAAGATCTTGTTCGGGAAGCCGTGCACGCCCTTCCAGAGCTTGATTTCCTGGCCGTTCATGTCGATGAGCATGGCGCCCTGCCCCTTGACGGGCATGATCGTATAGCCGTTATACGCCTTTTCAGGATTGTAGAGCGTAACGCCGGTAGGATAAACTGTAGGATGACCCATGATAAAACTCCTTCATGAGAGTTGAGGGAAAGTTCCCGGGGCAGAGCCCCGGGGAGCCAGGAGAAATGTTTACAGGACTTCGGGACCCATGAGCGTGTAGGGCAGCCAGAGCGCGATGTCCGGGAAGAACGTGATGAGAATGACCGCAAGGATCATCAGACCCACGAAGGGGATGATGCCCTTGAAGATGGTCTCGATGGGAATGCCTTTGGCCACGCCGGCAAGAGCGAACACCACAACGCCCACGGGAGGCGTGATCTGGCCCATTTCCATGATCATGACGGATACCACACCGAACCACACGGGGTCAAAGCCCAGAGCCACGACGGTGGGGAAGATGGAAGGCAGGGTGAGCATGAGCATGGGAATGACGTTCATCATGCAGCCGAGGATGACGTAGATGACCACGATGATGGCGAACACCCAGTAGCGGTTGAAGGGCAGGGACACGATGAAGTCGGCCAGCAGGAAGGGCAGGCGGGTGGCGGCGAAGAAGTAGCCGAGAATGGCCACGCCGACCATGATGCCCATGATGCGGGCGGTGAGTTCACCGGTTTCATGCAGGGAGGCCAGAAGGTTCTGCTTGGTCACCTTGCGGCGAACGAGGGCGTAGAGGAAGGCGCCCATGGCGCCGATGCCGCCGCCTTCGTTGGGGGAGCAGACGCCTGCCACGATGCTGCCGAGCACCAGGACGAACAGGGCGAGGATCGGCACGAGGCCCATGGAGGACTGAATCTTCTCGGCCAGCGTGTACTTGGGACCGCGGGGAGCAAGTTCAGGATGACGCACGGCCATGTAGTAGATGTAGGCCATGAACATGAGGGCCAGCATGATGCCGGGAATGAGGCCGGCCATGAACAGTCGGCCGATGGAAACTTCCGTGACGATGCCGTAGATGATGAAGCCTGAACTCGGAGGGATGAGGATGCCCAGCGTACCGCCTGCGGCAAGTGCGCCCGTGGCGAGGGAGGGAGAATACTTGAGGCGCATCATTTCCGGCAGAGAAACGGAGCCCATGGTCACGGCGGTGGAAAGCGAGTCGCCGCACACGGCGGCAAAGCCGGTGCAGCCGGCGACGCCGGCCATGCCCATGCCGCCGGGCATGTGGCCTATCCACTTGTTGGCGGAGTTGAACAGGTCGACGGAAATGCCGGAGTAAAGGATCATGCAGCCCATGAGCACGAAGAGCGGCAGGGCCACGAGGTTGTAGTTGGCGGAGGCGGCGTAGGGGGTGGTGCCCACGGCGGCAAGGGCCGCCACGACGTTGCGGGACACGGCCACCATGCCCATGGCGCCGATGATGCTCATGGCCCAGGCGATGGGCATGCGGATGAACAGGAACAGGAACAGCAGGCCGAAGGCTATGAGACCGAGAATGATGTTGGAAATTTCGTAGGGGCTTTCACGATACCAGAAAGGCAGATAGGCCAGAGCGAAGGCAAAGGCGATGCCGAGCACGAAGGGAATGTAGTGTCTGCCGGAAAGGCACTTCACGGATTCGCGCAGGAACTGGAACAGAGCGACGATGGAGGTGATGCCGAGACCCACGACAGGCATCCAGTAATAGAATTCCAGAGGAACGTACAGCTCCATGGACTGGGTGCCGAACTTGCTCAGGAATGCATCGTAGCTCTCGGTGGTGAGCAGCACCATGATGCCCAGCACCAGGGAGGCGACGGTCATGTCGCACCAGCGCTTCAGGCCCGTGGACATGCGATCATAGATGAAGTCGATCATCATGTGACGGTCATGCAGCTGCAGGATGGCCATGAAGGAAAACGTCGTAAGAGCCAGAAGATTTTCCTGCAGTTCCAGAGAACCGGGCACGCTGAATCCGAACATTCGGCAGCACACGTCCACGGTGATGAGCACGGGCAGTATGGCCATGGCCACATAGCTCAGCCAGCTGACCTTGGTCGTGCATTTTTCGAGAAAGTCATATGCGCTCTGAAAAGCGGGAGAAAGAGAAACTTGTTCTGCCATGGGAACCTCGGCTTTTCGCGGACCGCACCCCGGGCGATCCGCACACAGAAGGAATAAGCCTGAAACAGTATTTTAACGGCGTATATACGGACAGGAGGAGGCCCATGGCCCCCTCCCCTTCCGATTCATTACATCTTGTAATCGCCGTACTTGCCGGCTCTCATTTCTTCAGTGTAGAACTTGGCGCGTTCCTGAGCATACTTGTACACGGCCTCGATGACTTCGGGCTTGGCGCCCTTGCAGGAAGCCTTCCAGTCGTCCACGAATCCGCCGAGAGGAGCGAGGAAGGGAGCACGTTCGGCGTCGGTGAGATAGAAGAAGGTGTGGCCCTGCTTTTCCATCCAGGCGGTGTCTTCCTTGGCGCCGTCTTCAAGGGACTTGCCGACGCCGAGGGCCATGTTCATGCCGCCGGTTTCATTGAGATAGGCCTTCATGTCGTCGGGCATGGAGTCCCAGAGATCCTTGTTGGCTTCCATGGTGAAGGCCTGCACCATGATGTTGAGCATCAGATGGTACTTGGTGGCTTCGGTGATCTTGTAGGACTTGAGGGGAGCGAGCGGGCAGATGACGCCGTCGCCCATGCCCTTGGACAGGGCGAGATAGGTGTCGGGAGAGCTCATGCGGATGGGGTTGGCACCGAGGGCCTTGACGAGTTCAAGGGCAACGGCGTCCCACACGATGATCTTGGAGCCCTTGAGTTCTTCCATGGTCTTGATGGGCTTCAGGGTGTGCAGCTGATAGGCGGCAGAGGCCCAGGAAGTGAAGTGAACGCTGTTTTCCGGCAGTTCGGCCTGCACTTCGGGGAACTTGCGGATAAGGTCCTCAAGAACCAGAGATCCCACGATGGCGTTGGGGCACAGACCGGGAATGGCCACCACGTTCATGAGGTTGTAGTTGCCGGGATACACGGAAGGACGCAGCACGCCGAAGTCCACGCGGCCGTCGGTGATGGCCTGAGGAGCTTCGGATTCGGGATACAGGGAGTTGGTGGCGAAATAGTCGAACGACAGCTTGCCGCCGAATTTTTCTTCCGTCGCCTTGAAATAAGGTTCCCAGTAGTTCACCACGGTGGGATGCTTTTCAAGATAGCTGCCCATGAAAGACAGATGCTTGAAACCCTTGGCAGCTTCCGCCGTACCGGAAAACACCATTGCTCCACCCAGTGCGAGAGCCGCAGCCAGCAGACCAAACTTCTTCAACATGCTGAAACTCCTCATTTTTTGCCCATCTTTTCACATCCGAACGAAAAAGCGCGCGGAGGTAAGCCGGACAGCTTTCATTCATTAGAGTTTTGATAAATTAAATATTACTCTTAAGTCAATGGTGAAATTTTTGCCATATTAATTATCTATCGATAATTATTTATTTTTTTATTTATCTTTTTTTTATGAAGCCTTTTTGTTTCCGCGTTTCATCCTTGTGCCCCATCCATGCGCCGGGAACGCATTTGCTGCGGGTTCATGTCCCCTTGACGGCATTTGTTCAAAAAATAGCAATAATTCCGCCATGTCCGCTTTTTTCCTCCCGCGTCCGCCCCTTCCTCGACGGGATTTTCAGGCGTCCCGGCTTCCACACGGCACGACAAGCAGGCATCCGAATGTCCGGCGGGATCTTGCCCCGCATCCCGGCCCTCTTGCCTCGGTGCGGAATGCCGCCGTCTCTCCGCTCTGTGCCGACGCAAAGGGCAAAAAGAAAGGCGACACCTGCGTGCCGCCTTTCTTCATGACGTCTGCCGGAGCCCGGCCTTCTTCACCGTGCTCCGCCTGCAGCCTTCCGGCTCATATTTTGAACTCGCCGTACTTTCCGGCATGAAATTCCTTGGTATAGTAGGCGCTGCGTTCGCGGGCATACTTGTAGATCTTGTCCGCAAGCGCGGGGGAAGCGCTCTTGCCCACTTCCTTTTTCCAGTTATCGGCAAAGACTTCCAGAGGTTCAAGGAAGGCGCCGCGTTCCTCGTCGCTCAGCACGATGAACTCATGTCCCTGCGACTTCATCCATTCCGCGTCCGCAATGGCTCCGTTGATCAGAGACCTGCCTATGGCTTCGGCCATCTTCATGCCTCCCTGCGCCGAAATCCATTTCTTCATGTCGGCAGGCAGGGAATCCCAGCTCTTCTTGTTGATCTCCTCCACAAAAGTGTTCACGCCGATGCCGAGAATGAGATGATACTTCGCGTCGTCGGTAAGCTTGTAGGAGCGCAGAGGAGCCATGGGGCAAAGCACACCGTCCACCATGCCGTGGGAAAGGGCGATGAAGGTGTCGGTGGAGCTCATGCGTATGGCATGCGCTCCGAGGTCCCTGAGAATCTCCATGGTAAGGCTGTCCCATGCGGCGATTCTCTTGCCCTTGAGATCCTCACGGGTACGGATGGGGGTGACGGAGTGAATCTGGTACGCGTCGGACGCCCAGGCCGTAAAGTGAACCGTATTGCGGGGAAGTTCGGCACGAACCTCGGGGAACTTCTGAATGAGATCCTCCGCCACAAGGCTGCCCACCAGCGAATTGGGACACATTCCGGGCAGGGCCACCACGCCGAGCAGCTTCATTTCCTTGGGAAAGAGCGCAGGACGAATCTGCCCTATGTCCGCGCGGCCGTCGGACACGGCCGAATAGGCTTCCGTTTCGGAGTACAGCGAATTGGTGGTGAAATATCTGAACTTCAGTCTGCCGCCGAACTGCTTTTCCGCCGCCTCCATGAAAGGTTCGAATACTTCCGTCGTCGTGGGATGCTTTTCAAGATACCCCCCGAGGAAGGAAAGCTGCACCGGATCCTTTCCGGCATCGGCCGCGCAGGCGGGGCTGAAAAACGAAAGCAGGCCGCCCAGAGCGAAGGCGGCCGCGCACGCAGTCCATTTTCTTATCATGTTGAGGCTCCTTTTCAGGCTCGCAGATCGGAAAGCGGCGCAAAAAATCAATGACACGCCGCACCAAAATTTTTCTCTAAAAGGATTTTGCCTGTTAAGTCAACTGGACAAGAGACGAACCTTTCTGCGCCTGCGGACAACAGCAACTTCTGTTCCCGCTTTTACTTCACCGCAGCGAAGAAAAAGAAGAAACTTTTTCCATCATGACGAAAAAATACAGGGCCGGAACAACGATCGGACAGGCACCTTCCTTGCGGAATCTCCCAGCTGGCACGGCCGCAATTCCCCTGACGCCCTCGCTCGACCGCGTTCGGGCATGAAAAAACCGGCACGGGGCCGGTTCTGAATCATCGAAAAAAAGGGAGCTACTCCGCCACGGGTTCGTAATAGCAGCGCTTGGGAGAGTAGATCTTGCCGGCCTTCTTGAGTTCCGCGCAGGCCTTGGACACTTCCTTGGAGTCCACGCCGAGCACCTTGGCTATGTCGCCGGGACGAACGGGCTTGCCCGCTTCCTTCATGGCTTTGAGAACCTGTTCTTCCATGCTAATACTCCTTTCGAGCTTGTTGTTCACGATCCGGCAGGGCTCGCCGCAGACCTCGAAAATCGCCTTTTCCGGCAGGCCCGGAAAAATCCCGCGGGATTCCCTGCTCCTGCGGCTGCTTGTATCCTTTCCTCCGGCGAAAGGCAAGCATTATTAAGAATAATTCCTGATAATTTTTTCAGCATTCCCGCGACTGCCATGAAATTTCTCTTCTGCCGCCTCTTTTTCGTGCTGCTCTGTTCCGCGTTTCTTTTCTCCTGTGCGTCCGGCACGGCGCAGCCGGACCGGGCGCCCTTGCAGGGAAGACCCGGTCCGGTCTATGTGCAATGGCTTGAGGAGCAGGCCTTTCTGCGGCAGGCTCCAGAGCTCACGGGCATCGTCAGCGGCTCCATGCTGAGCTGGAAGCACTCCTCCCGCTCTCCTCTGCCTGCCGATCGGAAAGGCGCATGGTTCTGTGTCTCTCCGACGCTTTCCGCATGGTCGGGAACACGTCCGTTCATGGCGGTTCTGGCCGAAAAAGGGATTACGGAACGACTGGCAAGGATCGGCGTGTCCGGGGTCGTGCTCACCGGCACGGCCGACACCGGGGACGAATGGGCCGGCCGCTCCCCCGCCGCAGGTCTCGGCAGGGACGACACGAGTCTCGCCTTCGGGCGTCTTGCCGGAAAGGATGAAGACTACGGGGCGTGGACGGAAGCTCTTGCCCGTGCCGGTCTCATGGCAGGCGGCGAGCTTCTGCCCTCCTTCACCGGCAGGGGGCCCGATTTTCTTCTGTCGTTGCGGGCCGTGCGGGACTATCCCGGCCTGTACGCCATGACCGAAATTCCTCCGAAGCTCTGGACGCTTCTACCTTCTTTAAAAGAAAAGGAATCCGTTCCGCTCGGCAATGACGCCCTTGCCTCTCTGACTACACGGGGGACGCTGCCCGGGGCGCTGGCTCAGGATGACGGTCCGGCCGACCTTCTTCCCGGCGGCTGGGCCGTCACAGGTCCCGTCTCCGGCGTGGACGGCGTAAAGCGACGCTGGGCCTGGCGCTGGCACGGCCGTCCCGACAGGCCGGTGCTTCACTGGGACGATCCTTCCGGTGCGGCAAGGCGTGTCATGGAAGCGAGTCTCATCCTTCAGGCCGGACTCAGGCATCAGGCGCTCGTGGGCATACGTGCGGGAGCCTGGCTGGGGCTGGACGCCTCCGACGCCCTGCGGGGCTCCGTCCGGCCGACGCTCGAGCCGGGGCTCTCCGCCCTTCGCGATCTTTCGCGCAACGCGCACCGCTACGGTTCGGCATTGCTGGTGCGGGACATCGTCCCGCAGGAACGTCTTGCAGCGCTCATGGACTGCGGCGCGGACTTCTTCTTCGACAGCGTGCTTTCTCCTGCTCTCGAAGAATCCCTTCTCACGGAAAACGCCGCCCCCGTGCAGGAAAGTCTGCGCCGCGCCATGTCGAGCAACCTTGATCAGAAACGCCTGTGGAGACAGTCCCCCGACGGGCTGCCCCGGCCGGACTTCACGCCGCTGCTTTCGCTCGTGCCGGAAGGATGGACCCGGATTCTTGTCCGCAAGAACTCGCCGGGCGAGGGACCGAGGCTCAATGCCGCCACGCTTGCGGCCATGGCCTGCGGCCTTGCCCCCGGCGAAAGTCCCGACGCCGAAACGGCACTCGCCATGCGGGAGACGCACGAACTCGGCCTTGCCGTGCGGGCGTTTCTGCCCGGACTCTTCATGTTTTCCGGCACGGACCTCGACGGCTCTCTGCCGGAAGGAAACGACTGGCCGGCCACGCCGCCGCTCTGGCAGCTCGACCCCATGCCCGCAAGTCCGCAGGGCCTTCCCTCCGGCAGGTCCGTCTACGCCCGACTGCCCGGCAGCGACATGGAAGCCCGCCTTTGCGCCATGCTCACCGCAAGAGACGTCTCCGGCATTGCCGCAGGAACGCTCGTCGACGTGCCTTCCTGCGCCGGAAAAAGCGTGCTCGTCACGGTATGCTCGCTGCCCGACGGAGACCTGCTGGCATTTTTCGGCAACCTTTCGCGCCAGAAGACGACGTTTATGCCGGACTTTCCCTCCTGGAAGAGCGCCGCGGAAAGAATCGACCTTCTTTCCGGCCTCCCCGCGCACGAAGACCGCATGACGCTTCCGCCGCACGGATGGCGCGCGGTGCGGCTTCGCTGAGATTCCCCTGCCGTTGAAAGCCGGCATGAAAAATCGTCCGGAATGCGGCCCGGGGCTTGCGCCGTCACGGATATTTTGGGATACTCGCCACACTGCCGGTCTTGCCGGACTTTTTTCTTGAACCCCCAGCGGGAGCCCGCCATGGACGAAAACATAGAACGTAAGGATCAGGACAAGGAAAAACTTTCCGCAGAACAGAGCGTCGCCGACGAACGGACGGAAACGACGCAGCCTGCGGATGAAGGCGTCACGCCCGTTTCCGACGAAAAGACTCCGCCCTCCGACGACAAGGCTCCTCAGGACGGCCCGGAAACGCAGCCCCAAGAGAACGCCGAAACGACGCGCTCCGAAGAGGATTCCGCCAGTCCCGCCGCCCCTGCGCAGGAGCAGGCGGAAGACAAGGAAGAGGGCCCGGCCGCAGATGCCGCAGACACGCCGCTCACGCTCGGCACCGCCCCGGCGGACAAGGAGAAAAAAGAAGCGGAAGCCATCGCCATGCCGAAAAAGGCCGCGCCCACGCCTCCGCCTTCCGGCCCCGCGGAAAAGCTCTTCAACGCACTCTCCTACGCCGGACTTCCCGTGCTGCTCATTCTCGCCGCAGCCATGACTTTCCTTGAAGTGTGGCAGGTGCGCGACCTGTGGTTCTCCGACGAAGTCCGGCTTGCCGACGCCTTCATGAACCTCGGCAGCGGCGACTGGCTCATGCTCACCATGAACGGTCTGCCCTACCCCGACAAGCCGCCGCTCTATTTCTGGTTCATGGAAGCGCTGACCATGATTCCCGGCGTCACCATGCCCATGGTGATGTTCCTCGCAGTGGCCGTCTCCCATCTTCTGTTCATCGGATCCATCTGGCTGCTGGCCCGGGGCACCGGTCACGATCGCCGCGAGGCCTTTGCCGCCGGTCTGGTGGCTCTCGGCTGCGCCTTCATCAGCGGCGCGGCATGCTATCCCCGCATGGACCTGCTCTTCGCCGCCGTGGTCGCCCTCGGCATGACCTGCCTGTACCGGGGATGGATAAAGTCGTTCGCCCCGTTCTGGCTTGCCGCGGGCTTTCTGCTCATGGGTGCGGCCACGCTCATAAAAAGCCCCCTCGGCATCGCCTTCGCCGTGGTCACGAGCGTCGTCTTCCTGTTCTGGCGCGGCACTCCCGGTCGTCTGAACAGCCGCGACGGCCTTCCGGGCTTCACCCTCATGCTGCTCATGATTCTGGCCTGGGCCGCCGCGCTCTATCTCGGCGGGCATCAGGAATACCTGCGCAACATGGTGATGCAGCAGCTTGCAGGACGCGTGCTCGAGGGCGGCAATCACGGACAGGTCTGGTGGTACTACCTCGTCGCCCTGCCCGTCATATGGCTTCCGTGGATTCTGGTGGTGCTTTTCGTCAACTGGCTGGCCGTGCTGCGCGGCATTCCCGCAGTCTGGAAAAGCCGCAGGGAAAAGGGCGGCTCGAGCTGGCTGTGGATATGGCTCGTCACCGGCGTGGCCATGCTCTCCGCCGTTCAGGCCAAGATGGCCGTGTACGCCCTGCCGCTTCTTGCGCCCCTCGCCGTTCTGACCGGCCGTTCCCTCATGCGTCTCACCCCCGGCCGCAGCCGCGTTTTCTTCAGCCTTGCTTCCGCCGTCCTTGCTGTTGCGGGTCTTGCCCTCGTGCTTGTCGAGGTGTTTCCCGTCGTGCGTCCCTATGTGGGCGACTACCTGCCTGCCGTCCCGGCCGTGGCCGACCCCTGGCTGGCCGGACTTGAAGGCACCATGTACATGGGCGGCGTGCTCATCCTTCTGGCCGTGGCGCTGCTCTTCTTCACCCGTCTCGGACTGCCCGGCGGCGCTCTTCTCGTCACGGCCTTCGGCATGATCCTCATGATGCTGCCCTACGAGGCCTTCGTCGCGCCTTCCATGGACAAGCTTCTGAGCCCGCGCGCTCAGGCGCAGGCCATGGCCGCCAAGGTAAAGGAAGGCTATGCTCCGGCCGCCTTCAACGTCTATCCCGGCGCCTACGCCTGGCACCTCAACGAACTGCTGCCCCAGCCCACGGGACGCCTCGCCGTGCCCGATCTCGCCACGACGGCCGACAGGGACGCCTGGCTCAAGGCCCATCCCATGACGGTCATGGCCATGCCCGCCGCCGACTGGGAAGCCTGGACGGACAAGCCCGCCGGGGCACAGGTCGTCCTCACCTCCTGGATGGTGCACAAAAACTATGTGGTGGTGACCTTCACGCCCGGCGAAACCCCTGTCCGGGACGCGCAGGAACCGGCTGCGGCCGAAGATGCTCCGGCCGAACAGGCTCCTGCTCCCGAGGCTGCTTCCGCACCCGAAGAAGGCGCGCCCGAAACGACGGACGCGACACAGACGCCCGCGCCCGCCGAAGCCCCCGCTCCGGAAGGCTCGCCGTCCGCCGCCGACTGAGTCACCGCATCATGCCCGGCGCGAAGCTGTCGCGCCGGGCATTTTTCCACGCTTTCCGCCAGAACCTCAACCCGGACACGCTCCCATGACCTATCTCACCCTCGTTCTCTGCATCGCCCTGGCCTTCTTTCTCGGAGCCATTCCCTTCGGGCTGGTCATCGCCAAAACCTTCAAGGGCATCGACCCCCGCAAGGCCGGAAGCGGAAACATAGGCTCCACCAACGTGGCCCGACTGTGCGGCCTGCCCTGGGGCATCATGACGCTTTTCTGCGACATCATGAAGGGCCTTCTGCCCGTGCTGCTGGCCGTGAACGTACTGCCCTCGCCCTTCATGCAGAGCATCGTGGCCCTCGCCGCGGTAACCGGACACATCAAGTCTCCCTTCCTGGGATTCCGAGGCGGCAAGGGCGTGGCCACCACCATAGGCGCGCTCATTCCCCTGGCCTTCTGGCCTCTTCTGTGTGCCGTGCTCTGCTGCGTGGCCGTCATCGCCGTCACACGCTACGTGTCTCTCGGCTCCATGGTCATGGCCGCCTCCCTCGTGGTCTTCTACGCGCTGTTCGGCCGCTTCGACCTCGAGCCTCTGGCCGTCGTTCTTCTCATCATGATACTCTGGGCCCATCGTGCCAATATAGGACGCCTCATGCGCGGCGAGGAAAGCAAGTTTCTTGCGAAAAAAAAGAGCTGACGTTCCGGCAAAGTTCCTGTTTTCATAACAGAGGAATGCTGGACCTTCATGATGTTCTATGCTAGCGTCTTTTTAAGAGCAGAAGACCGTACGGTTCGAGGTCTTTGCGTCCCATGAACGCGGGGTTTGCCCGCTCCCGGCCCGACCGGGGAAGGAATTGCTTATGCAGATTGAAGTCGTTTTCCGCAATCTTACCCCTTCCGATGCCCTGAAGAACTACGCCCTCAAGCGTTTCCAGAAGATAGAGCGCATGGTCGGCGATGAGGAAGCGAAGCTTCTGGTTACCCTTTCCATGGAGAACGGCCGTCCCAGGGCCGATCTTACGCTCACCGGTCAGAACCTCAACTTTGCCGCCGGCGAAAAGAACGACGACATGTATGCCGCCATCGATCTGTGCAACGACCGCATAGGTCAGCAGCTGCGCAAGGCAAGCGAACGCCGCAGCCAGATCAACCGCGACACCATGGTGAACTCTCTCGGAGACGGCAACGCGTAGCGGCCGCCTTTCCGTAAAAGACAACTCGTGAAGAAGAGCCTCCGGCCGTCCTGCCGGAGGCTCTTCTCTTATCAGCCCGGCTCCCAAACTTTTGCGTGACAAGAGAAATCAAAAAAAGTATCCTCTTCGCTCTATGATTCTGGAGGCTGCAAATGACTCACGAAATAGATACGCATATCATGACGGTGGGCAAGGCCAAGATAGACAACCCGGCCATCGGTCCCTACGTCGACGACACTCCCGTTCCCTTCTACCTTGACGCCGAACACGGCGGGGAAGACGTCAAGGGTCTGGAAGACACGCCCATCTATATAGAGCAGGCCGGTCCGCGCGAACACGTGTACTACGATCCCGGCAAGACCAAGGCGGCCATCGTCACCTGCGGCGGTCTCTGCCCCGGACTCAACGACGTCATCCGCGCCGTGGTGCTTGAATCCTACTACGGCTACGGCGTGCGCTCCATTCTCGGCATACGCTACGGTCTGGAAGGCTTCATTCCCAAGTATCATCACGAAATCATGGAGCTCACGCCCCGCAACGTGTCGGAAATCCACACCTTCGGCGGCACCATACTCGGTTCCTCCCGCGGACCTCAGAGTCCCGAAGAAATCGTGGACGCGCTTGAGCGCATGAACGTCAACATGCTCTACATCATCGGCGGCGACGGCACCATGAAGGCGGCCTCGGCCATTCAGGAAGAAATCTTCCGCCGCCAGCTGCACACCTCCGTCATCGGCATTCCCAAGACCATCGACAACGACATCAACTTCGTGCCCAAGTCCTTCGGCTTCGACACCGCCGTGGACGTGGCCACCTCGTCGCTGCGCTGCGCCCACACCGAGGCCATCGGTGCGCCCTACGGCGTGGGCCTCGTCAAGCTCATGGGCCGTGAATCCGGCTTCATCGCCGCCCAGGCCACGCTCTCGCTCAACATCGTGAACTTCGTGCTCGTGCCCGAGGTTCCCTTCAAGCTCGAAGGCGAAGGCGGTCTTCTGCCCGCTCTGGAAGAGCGCCTGAGAAACCGCTCTCACGCCGTCATCGTAGCCGCCGAAGGCGCAGGACAGGACCTGCTCACCGCGAGCGGCAAGACCGACGCTTCCGGCAACCGCGTGCTCGGCGACATCGGCGTCTTCCTGCAGAAGGCCATCAAGAACTATTTCTCCACCAAGGACATGAACGTCACGGTCAAATACATCGATCCGAGCTACATCGTGCGTTCCGTACCCGCCAACACCAACGACCGCGTCTACTGCGGCCTTCTCGGACGCAACGCCGTGCACGCGGCCATGGCCGGCAAGACCAACATGGTCGTCGCCCGCCTGCTCGACCGCTTCGTGCATCTGCCGCTGCAGCTCGTCACGCGCCGCCGCCGTCAGATAGACATCAAGTCCAACTACTGGCGTTCGGTCATCGCCACCACGGGCCAGAGACTCGCGTAACGCGGGCCTCCGCTTCGGAATCCGACAACGCGCAAAGGCCGCGGACAGTTTTGTCCGCGGCCTTTTTGTGTCCGGACGGAACGATTTTCCGTCTTGCGAAGACGCGCGGAATGACCGATGATGACAAAAAACGACCTTTTCCGAAGCACGTCCCCTATGAGCGAATTCCGACAGATCAAGGCCTCCGCAGGTTCCGGCAAGACCTATACGCTGACGAGCAGCTTTCTTTCCCTGCTCGCGGGCTCTTCCGGTGCGTCATGGAGCCGTCCGCCTTCCGGCTGCGCCGTGGCCGGGGAGGATGCCTACGGCTGGCAGGAAATTCTTGCCATCACCTTCACCAACAAGGCCGCCACGGAAATGCGCGAGCGTCTGCTCTCCCGTCTGAAGGCTCTGGCCCTGGCCCGGAACGCCTCCGCCTTGAAGGAGCCGTTCTGGAAGCCGGCCAGAGCGCGCGACGCCGTGGACATGCTCATACGCAGCTACAGTTCGCTGAACATACGCACCATCGACAGCCTTCTGCACCTCATGGTGCGTCTCTCCGCGCTGGACTTCGATCTTTCGCCCGACTTCGAGCCGCGCTTTGCCGACAGCGACGTCACCGGTCCCATCTTCGACGACATGGCCGAGCAGGCCCGCGACGACGAACTTCTCGGGGCCCTGTTCCGCCGCGCCTGCCGACAGATGCTGCGCTCGGAAAAGACGCGCGGATTTCTTGCCGGGGAACGCATACGCGAACGCGTGACCGCCATGGTCTCCCTCATGCTCTCCGGGGACGGCTGGAGCATACGCGATCTCGCCTCGCCGGAAGAGGCGGAAGACCATTTTGCTTTCATCCTGCGCGGCATAGAGAACGACGCGAGAGAAATGCGCGCCCGCATGGAACAGGAGGAGCTCAAGGCGAGCAAGCATTTTCTCAACGCCCTCGCCGCCTGCATAGACTGCGGAGGAAGAGCCGCAAAACTACCGCTCTCCTCGGCCATGTTTCAAAAGGAAAGCTTCGACGACTGTCTGCTCAAGGCCTCGAAAGGCAGCGCCAGTCTTTCGCTGCACGCGCTCTATGAAAGCCTGCAGAGCGACATGCGGGAAATAAGAGTTCTTCTCGGCGCGCGCCGTCTCATGCCCTTTGCCGAGCTTGCGCAGGCCGTGTATGCAAGGGTGGAGGAATACGAACGCAGAAACGGCATCATCGCCGCCTCTCAGGTGCCCAGACTCGCCATTCGCGCCGCGGACGACAGCGAGGGCGTGAACGAACTGTTCTGCCGTCTCGGTGCGCGCATCACCCATATGCTCATCGACGAATTTCAGGACACGAGCCGGGATCAGTGGCTCGCGCTCCAGCCTCTGGCCGAAGAGGCGCTTTCCAAGGGCGGCTCGCTCACCATCGTGGGCGACGTGAAGCAGGCCATCTACGGCTGGCGGGGAGGCGACGCCGCACTCTTCGATCAGCTCGTGCGGCCCGGCTCTCCGCTGCTTTCGCTGGTGGATCATCCCACGCTGGAAACGCTGCCCTTCAACTGGAGAAGCCGTCAGCGCATCGTGGCGTGGAACAACGCCCTCTTTTCTCCGCTCGGCAGCAGGGATTTCGCAAGGGAACTGCTCTCTCCCCTTGCCGAAGGAGACGGCGAGCTTCTGGAACAGCAGGCCTCGCTGCTCTCCGAGGCCTTCGACCGTGCCTCCCAGAGTGCGGAGCACTGCGCGCCCGGCGGACTCGTGACGCTGCGCGAACTCGAAAAGGGACGGGAGGAGGAAGAGCTTTCCTCCCGCCTGCCCGACATGGTGGAAGAGCTCGGCAGGAACCGGGCCTGGGGCGACATCTGCATTCTTGCACGCAACAACGATCAGGCCGCAAAAGCCGCGTCCTGGCTCATGGCGCGGCGCATTCCCGTGGTCACGCAGGGCAGCCTTCTGCTGGCCGAACAGCCGGTCATCGCGGGGCTCGTGAGTCTTCTGCGATTCCTGAACGACCCGGACGACGACATAGCCTTCTGGGCCGCGCTGAACGCGCGGAAGCTTCTGCCGGCCCTTCTCTCACCGGCCGGCGGGACGCGCGACGAGGGGGCCGTCCAGCAC
>NZ_CAJJIC010000022.1 GCF_905187505.1 uncultured Mailhella sp. | reverse complement strand
CCAAGGACGGCTTCCGTCGCTCCGGCCCCGCAACCGGAGCTCGTCCGGCACGGAAAGGCAAAAAAAATCCCGCGGCCCGAGGAGGAACCGAGGGAGAACGTCAGGAGAGATGTGGGCATCATCCGCCTCTCATCCGTCGGACGACGAGGCGGGAACGCAGTTTTTTTCGTTCCGACAGGCAGCGTGCCCGGAGCCATGGAAGAAGAAAAATCTTCCGGTCGAAAAAACGGAACGTCCCGTGCCGGACGCGTGTTTTGCGGCGCCGGGCGGACGCCCGGCCGCATTCCCTGAAAAAAAAGGCCGCCCGGCAGACGTCGGGCGGCCGAATCTGTCAGGCCTTTTTTTCCATGGCATAGGAGAGCAGCATTTCCAGAAGCTCGCCGAACGCCATGCCCTCGGCGGCGGCTTCCTTGGGAACGAGGCTCGCATCCGTCATGCCGGGCAGCGTGTTCACCTCAAGCGCAAACAGCTCGCCTTCATCCGTCAGACGAAAATCGGTACGGCTGTATCCGGAAAGCCCGAGGCAGCGATGGGCGGCAACGGCCGCCTCCTGCACCTTTGCCGTCAGTTCGGCGGAAAGGGGGGCGGGGCATATTTCCGCCGCGCCGTCGGCGGCGTACTTGTCATGGAAGTCGAAGAACTCCCTCTTGGGCACGATGAGCACGGGAGCAAGGGCCCTTTCCTCTCCCTCGCGGCCCACCACGCCGCAGGTGACTTCCCTTCCGGGAATAAGCGTTTCGACCAGCACTTCCTGATGCTGGGAAAAAAGCGTGTCGAGCGCCTCTTTCAGCTGCGCCTCGTCGTTCACGCGGAAAAGGTCGATGCTGGAACCGCCGGTGTTCGACTTGACGAAAAGGGGAAAGGGCAGAGAACACTTCCAGTCCGCACCGGGACGGACGGGAAGAAACTCATAGTCCGGCGTGCGCAGGCCCGCAAGGCGGAAGAGCGCCTTGCCCGCCGCCTTGTTCAGGGCAAGGAAGGAGCCGGCCGGCCCGCTGCCCTGATAGGGACAGCCCGCGCGGTCCAGGATGGCCTGCACAAGGCCGTCCTCACCGGGCTGTCCGTGCAGATTGAGAAAAGCCGCGTCGTGCTTTTCCGCAAGCGCCAGCAGCTTGTCGAAGCCGTCGGAAAGGTCGAACAGCGTCACGTCGTGGCCCCGCTCACGAAGCGCGGCGGCGATGGACGCCGCGCCCTTAAGAGAAATCTCGCGTTCCGTGGACCAGCCTCCGGCAACGAGAAGAATGCGCATTCCTTTCATTTAAATGATCCCTACCCTGTCGAATATGGCCTGCTCCACGGCCTGTACATGAGCATAGTTGGCGGCGATGTTGTCCACCTTGTCGGCGCTTATGCCGTAGCGGACGAGCAGATCGTCGAATCGTTCCTTTATGGATACCACCTCGGAATGACGCACGCGCTTGTCGGCATAGGCCACGATGACGGGCAGGCGCATGGGGTCTTTCACGTCGTCCATGACGGTGCCGCTCCACGGCCATTCCACATGAAAAAGCACGGCCTGCGCCAGCAGGGGATTCCCCGTCTCCTCCCGCACCCAGGCCGAGCCGAGCTGGGCATGACTGCCGCCGTGCCGTATGGTGTAGCTTTTGGCCAGATCGTGCAGAAGTCCCGCGGCGCGCGCCAGAGGCACGGTGAGCGGTCTGCCTTCGGGAATGATGCCGCGCGCTTCCGCCCGACGGACTATTTCCACGGCCACGCCGGCCACGCCGCGGCAGTGTTCGCGGATGTTCGGCATCATGTCATACTTGTCCCACAACTGAGCACAGTGCTCCTCATCGGGCACAAGCCATTCGGGATCCGCAGGAAATTCAAGAGCAGGCAACATGGGCTCACCTCAAAAATAAAAAATCATGCACGGCCGGTATGGCCGAAGCCGCCGCTTCCGCGCGTCGTTTCGGAAAGGGTCTCCACCGTGCGGGGCTCGAGGCGGCACACCGGCTGAAACACGAGCTGCGCCACGCGCTCTCCGCGCTCAACGAGAATCGGTCTGTCCGACGTGTTGAGCAGCCACACGACGATTTCTCCCCGGTAGTCGGCATCCACGACGCCCACGCCCTGGGCCACCACCAGCCCCTTCACGGCGCCGAGTCCGCTGCGGGAATAGATGAAGCCCGCCACGCCCGGAACGCGGGGCTCCACACTGACGCCGGAAGGCACTTCGGCACGTTCTCCGGGGCGGACGATGATCTCGTCCTCCTCGAAGCAGGCACGCAGATCCATGCCCGCAGACTCCGGCGTGGCATAGCCGAGCCCCTCGCCGTACAACCCGGCGGCATTTCTGAGATAACAAACGTCGACACTGGCCATGACCGGAACCTCTCTGACATGAATGAACGCGGACGGCGGAGCCCTGTCCGCGCGCGGCTTTGCCGCATGAAGCAAAAGAGAATATCCCGAAGCCGCGACGGGGGCAAGTTCCCGCCGCATCCGTGCCCCGCGCGGGCCGCCCGGCAAAAAACGACCTGGGGCTTCCGGCACCCGGAATCGTCCCGCAAGCCTGCGCTTCCGGGAAGGCCCCATGCCGCGACGGGCAGGGCTTACGCCTGCCCGCTGCACGACTCTTTCCCGTCATGACACGGAACCCTCCCTCTTTATTGCATTCTTGACAGAAGAGCCCGCTGACACTATCGTCCTTCTTTCGCCGTTTCCATTCTTTGGGAAACCAGGTAAAACGTCCATGGCTTGAACCCTATATCCACGATCGGCTCGTCCGGTAAAACAAGGTTGCTAGAAGGTTGCTAGAATGTCTTGTGTCACTTTTGTCGTAGACGGCGAATTCATGCGCAAACGCATCATTTCGCTGAAGGCTTTTTACTTCGACGGGCAGGGCATACGCCGTCACTGCCTCTCTCATCTCATCCCCGGCGAAACCGTGGGCCGCATTCTCTTCTATGACGCTCTTCCCTTCACCGGCAAGGGCGAACATCCGCTGAGCGGCCCCATGGACTTCTCCCAGACCCCGCTCATCGCGCGCAAGCAGCAGTTTCTGCAGTCTCTCCGCGTGACTCCTGAAATCACGCTCCGCCTCGGCCGTTCCGCCTGGCAGGCCGGCCAGTGGCAGCTCGACGCCAATCGTCTCGGCGAGCTCATGGCCGGAGAAATCAGCGTGAACGACATTCAGGCGAGCGACATCTATCCCGACATTCGTCAGAAGGGCGTGGACATGCTCCTCGGCCTCGACATCGCCGCGCTGGCCTACAAGCATCAGACCGACAGGCTCGTCATCGTGGCCAACGACGCCGACTACGTGCCCGCCGTGAAGCTTGCCAGAGAAGAAGGCATCAAGGTGGTGCTCGATCCTCTGTGGACCCGCGCCGCCGAGGACCTGCGCGAGCACGTGGACTACGTGTGCAACAAGCTGCCCCGCCCGCAGCATGCCAACTATCCCCACGGCATCCACATTTTCGACGACCCCAAGGAATACAATCCCTGCCCCGCTCCTGAAGCGCATGAGGGCACGGAACACGAAGAATAAAACCACTGCGGCCTGCCCGGACTACGGGCGGGCCGTTCTGATTTCTGCCTCAAGGAGGGCATATGTGCGGTATTTTCGGCATCACCGGTCATGAAGACGCCGCCCGGCTCGCCTACTTCGGTCTGTATGCCCTGCAGCATCGCGGCCAGGAAAGCGCGGGTATCGTTTCGTGGGACGAGCGTGAAGGCTCCTCCCATCTGCACGTCGGCATGGGGCTCGTGCCCGACGTGTTCAGGGAAGAAGATCTCCGGCATCTCACCGGCGAAACGGCCATCGGGCACGTCCGCTATTCCACCACGGGCAAGCCGCAGCTGCGCAACGCGCAGCCTCTGCTCGTGCGCGTGAGAAACGGCGTTCAGCTTGCTCTGGCCCACAACGGCAATCTCACCAACGCCGCGGCTCTGCGCCGCGAACTGGAAAACGACGGATGCATCTTCCAGACCACCATCGACAGCGAAATCTTCGTGCACCTCATCGCAAGGGCGCTGTCCTGCGGCTCTCTTGAAGAGGCCATCATCGCGGCCTGCCGCAAGGTGGAGGGCGCCTACAGTCTGCTCATTCTGAGCGAAGGGCGCATCTACGCCGTGCGTGATCCGCACGGTTTTCATCCTCTCAGCATGGCGAGGCTCGGAGACTCGTGGGTGTTCGCCTCGGAAAGCTGCGCCTTCGACCTTCTCGAAGCGGAATACGTGCGCGAGGTGAATCCCGGAGAAATGATCATCGTGGAGCCCGGAGCGCTCGAGTATCGCAGCGTGCGCCTGCGCGAAGACGACATACCCATACGCCAGTGCATTTTCGAGCTCGTGTACTTCGCCCGTCCCGACTCGCGCATCTTCGGCGAAGACGCCTACCAGTGCCGCAAGTGCATGGGGCGTCACCTCATACGCGAATCCATGGCCGACGCCGAGTGCGTCATTCCCTTCCCGGACTCGGGCATCTACGCCTCTCTCGGCGTGGCGCAGGAAGCGGGCGTTCCCTATGAGCACGCCCTCATCCGAAACCACTACGTGGGCCGCACCTTCATTCAGCCTTCCCAGAGCATGCGTCAGTTCAGCGTGCGCGTGAAGATCAACCCCGTGCGCTCCATGATAGAAAACAGGAGCCTCTACGTGGTGGACGACTCCATCGTGCGCGGCACCACCATACGCACCCGCGTGGCCAAGCTGCGCGAGCTCGGCGCGAAGGCCGTGCATTTTCGCGTGAGCAGCCCGCCCATCAAGTTCCCCTGCTTCTACGGCATCGACTTCCCTTCGCCGAACGATCTCATCGCCACGAAGTACTCTCCCGAGCAGATCGCGGAGATGCTGGGACTCGACTCCCTGCACTATCTGTCCCTCGAAGGCCTGCTCTCTTCCGTGTCGCATCCCGAGCACTACTGCACGGCCTGCTTCACCGGCGACTACCCCACGCCCCTGCCCGAAGTAAGGGACAAAATGTCCCTCGAGTACCACCGCAAGGGCGACGTCCGCTTCCAGGGCTGATCACCGTGATGGAGCGTCCCGCCCCTTCCGCCATTCCCGCGACCCCCGGCGTCTACATCTACAAGGACGCCGGGGGGCGCATCATCTATGTGGGCAAGGCCCGCAACCTGCGCAGGCGCGTGCTCTCCTACTTCCGTCCTGCAGATCAGCTCACGGCCAAGACCGCGGCCATGATAGGCCGCGCGGCAGGCATAGAATTTCTCACCACCACCACGGAAAAGGAGGCGCTTCTTCTCGAAGCCAGCCTCATCAAGAAGCACCGGCCGCACTACAACATCTGCCTGCGCGACGACAAGCAGTACGTCATGTTCCGCCTTTCGGAAAAGGATCCCTTTCCCCGGCTGGAAATCGTCCGCCGCATGAAGAAACGCGACGGCGCGCGATATTTCGGTCCGTTCACCGCCGGACTTGCCGCACGCGAAACGTGGAAGACCATCCACCGCATCTTTCCTCTGCGCCGCTGCTCCGACAGGGCCATGAAGAACAGACAGACGCCCTGTCTCTACCACCACATTCACCTCTGCTCGGCGCCCTGCACCGGAGAGATCACGGCCCGGGCCTATGCCGACCTGACAAAACGCGTGGCGCTTCTGCTCTCCGGCAAGTCCACGGAACTTGTGGACACGCTGAAAAAGGCCATGGAGGAAGCCTCCGAACATCTGGAGTTCGAGCGTGCGGCCTCGCTGCGCGACCAGATACGCGCCATAGAAAAGACCGTGGAAAAACAGGCCATCGTTCTCCAGAGCGGCGGCGACATGGACGTGCTCGGCCTGGTGAGCATGCCCGACGGCCTCGCCCTCGGCGTGGTGTTCGTGCGCCACGGACTCGTGCAGGACCGCAGCGCCTTTTTCTGGCCGGGGCTCGGTCTGGAGGACGCCTCGGAACTTCTGTGGAGCTTTCTCGGCCAGTTCTATCAGGCGGAACGTTCCATTCCTCCCCGCATAGTGCTGCCCTATCTTCCATGGGAAGCCGGTCTTTCGGGAAGCGGGCTTGCCGTGGACTCGGAAAGCGCGCTCGTCGCGCCGCACGCCTCGGCAAGCATGGGCTCGCCCTTTCTTGCGGGCGACGGCGTCACGCCCTGCTTTCTGGGCGAAGACACTCTTGAGGTCTCAGTTTCCCCTTCCGATGCAAAGCCCGTCCACGCCCCCTCGCTCATGGAACAGGCCGCGGCACTGATCGCCGAAGAGGACAGGCGCAACGCATCCCCTTCGGACGACGGCCAGGACGGCGAAACCGGACAGGAAGCGCTGGAAGCCGTGCTCACCGAGCTTCGCGGAGGGCCGGTACGCATAGCCGTGCCGAGAAACGACGAAGAGCGCCGCCTTCTGGACATGGCGCGCAGCAACGCCCGCGAGTCCGCCAAAAACCGAAAGGACGCCTCCCTTGCGGACAGACTGGCCGCAGCGTTTCACTTCGACAGACCCGTCATCCGCGTGGAATGCGCCGACGTGTCCCACACCGGCGGCGAATCCACCAAGGTGGGCGCGGTGATCTACGAGGACGGACGTCCTCTCAGGGAAGACTATCGAGTCTGGAACATCGAAGGCGCGGACGGCGACGACTACGCCGCGCTGTCCATGTGGGCGAAAAGGCGTCTTGAGCACGGAGAACCGTGGCCAGACCTTCTGCTCATCGACGGCGGCCGCGGCCAGCTTGCCGCCGTGCACAGGATTCTCGTCGAAGAGCTTGCCGCGGAAGAGAACGGCCGTCTGCCCTTTCTCCTTGCGGGCATAGCCAAGGCCAGGGACGAACGGGGGCACGCCGACCGCCGCGCGGGCAACGTGGCCGACCGCATCTTCGTGCCGGGCAGAAGCAATCCTCTGCCGCTGCGCGAAGGCTGTCCGGAGCTGCTGTTTCTTCAGGTGGTGCGCGATGCTGCGCATGACTTTTCCATCGGCCGACACAGACAGGCACGCGCCCGGCAGGCCTTCAGCGGCGAGCTTCGGCAGCTTCCCGGCATAGGCATGAAGACCGCCCAGCTTCTCTGGGAACACTTCGACTCGGTTGCCGACATGAAGGCCGCCCCGCTCTCACGGCTCATGGATCTGCCCGGCATCGGGAAAAAGAAGGCCGAAGCCATCCGGGACGCCCTGCAGAAGCTCTGACGCGGTCCGAAGCCATGTCCAGCCTCTTCCGCCCGTGCCGCGCAGCCTTCCCGACCGCAGTTCCGTCCTCGGACGTGCCGGGACTCCTCCCAAAGTACGTTGCGCTCTTCACGGCGCCGCTCTTCCGTGCTATAAGCTCTGCGCCGGCATCGCCCTGCGTCGCCCGAAGCCGGCACGAAGCACCATTCGCCACAAGACCATGCCTTTTCGACAGCGTTTCTGCGGAAGCTTCGCCGCACGACTTCTCAGGCGACCATGCTTCGGAGGCCGCCATGGGCTTTCTTCTCGCGCTTGTCTCTTCCGCCGCGTTCGGCCTCATCCCTCTGTTCAGCCTGCCCCTTCTGCACGACGGCATGTCCGCGGAATGCGTGCTGTTCTATCGCTTTCTTTTCGGCGCACTGACCATTTTTCCCATTCCCGTGCTCCGTCACGAACGACTGGCCGCGCCCGTGCGGGAACTTTCGCGTCTGGCCGTGCTCAGCATCATGTACGCCCTCGCCGCGCTGCTCATGTTTCAGGGCTTTCATTATCTGCCGAGCGGCGTGGCCTCCACGCTTCAGTTTCTCTATCCGCTCATGGTCATGATCATCATGATCGTGTTCTTCCATGAAAAGCCTTCCCTCATCACCGCCACTTCCGTGGCCCTCGCCATTCTGGGCGTGTTTCTTCTGAGCGGCGGCGAGGGTGAGGGCGCCGTCAGCGCCAAAGGCATAGTGCTTCTGCTTGTTTCCGCCCTGTGCAACGCCGTTTACATCTCAGGACTGCACGTCGCCCGCATACGCAGCATTTCCGGGCTCAGCATCACCTTCTGGGTGCTGTTCTTCGGCATGCTGGCCTCCCTTGTGAACGCGCTTGTTTCCGGTACGTTCGTGTGGCTGCAATCCTGGAGCGAAGCCGCGCTTGCCGTGCTGCTTGCCGTGATCACCGCGGCCGTGTCCAATCTCACCCTCGTTCTGGCCATTCAGCGCATAGGCTCGACCATGGCATCGATACTCGGCGTCATGGAGCCCGTCACCGCCGTCACCGTGGGCATACTCGTCTTCGACGAGCCTGCCACCGCGGGCGTGTTCGCGGGCGTGGCCGTCATCTGCTTCGCCGTGCTGCTCGTCATGGCCGGTCCCCAGATCGTGCAACGCCTCAAAAAAGACCGCCTGCACGCCTCAAAGTAACGGCCATTTCCTCCTTTTTCCGCCCCTCTCAAAAGAACGGACGTTTTTTCCCTCGGCTTCAGACCTGTTCGGACGCCGTACGGAAAGATACGGAAACATGGCGGCAAACAAGGCCGGCATCGCGTCGCTTCTCAAAATATTCTTCTTTTCACCATGTTATCATGATTCTTGGATCGGGGGCCGCCTTGCCGTGCGCCTACAGGCTCAGATGCGAAGCACGACGCTCCGCCTCGCCTCCGTCGCAGGCCCTCCAAAATCACGGTTCAGCCCTCCTATCTTGCGCAGTGTTGCCTGTTCTCCCCTCCCGCCTTTCCGCCCGCAAGAAAGAGCGAAAGAGTTTGAAACGTGACAGAAATCGCGCTGTTGCCTATATACTGAACCCGTGGTCCACATCACTCTCTTCACTCTTCATCACTCATCCAAAAAGGAACACTCCATGACCAGAAAGACCATCGCCGCCGCCCTCGCCGCCGTCATTTTCGCCGCCAGCCTTCCCGTTGCCGCCATGGCCTATCCCGGTTTCCAGGGACGCGGCTACAACGGTCAGGTCCCCGCCTCCTGCCCGGCTCTGCCCAACCTCACCGACGAACAGAAGGCTCAGTTCAACAAGCTGCACGAAGAACATTACGCCGCCCTCACTCCCCTGCGTGACAGTCTCATGGAAAAGCGCATGACCCTGAACGCCCTCTCCCGCAACCCCAACGCCACGCCCACGGAACTGCGCCAGCTCGCTTCCGACATCTCCAAGATTCAGACCCAGATCCGCACCGTGAACGACGACTTCTACGCCAAGATGGAAAAGGCCGGTCTGCCCTGCCCCCAGTTCCGCCATCATGACGGCTACGGATACGGCCGCGGCCAGGGCATGGGTCAGGGCATGGGCATGGGTCGCGGATACAACCGCTGATCACGAAAAAGGCGTTTTTCCCTCCTCTGTCGAGAAGCACCTCTCGATTTCGTTCGACACACAGCTTCTGTAACGCAACGCCGGAAGACATGACGTCAATCGCATGCCTTCCGGCGTTCCTTATTTAACCGGTGAAAAAGAAGTGACGCGGCAGCTCGACACGACGTGCCGACGTCGGGGAAACGTCCCGCAGCCGGCCGGGGCGGGAAACTCGCCCGGCCCTGCCTCAGGTGCACGGTTCCCCTTTACCTCCGCCGTCGTGCTTCTGAAGAGAATGCAGACAGCGAGCGGACCGAGAAGCATGAACGCCCGTCTCCCGCCGGACGTTTTCCCATGAAACGCTCATGCGGCGGGCATCCCGGACAGCATGGGGCGACGGACGGGCGGGCGGGAACGACGCTGCATGCGGCCGAATCGCGCCGGACGCCGCCCCCTGCTGTCCCGCAGACTGCCGTCTCTGTGCCATCGCCGACTACCGTCATCCGAAGACAGACAAGGGATCTTGCGCACGGCCGCATTCTCTTTCCCTGTCATGACGTCTTCCCCCTCTTTGTCCGCCACGTGCTCCACGTCGCTTTTTTTCGTCACCCGCAATATTCTTCGGCGGCATTCTGCAAGAAAAGGAAACAAAACTGAAAACAGCGGCGACAAGGCGCATCTCTCGGAACGAAGCACAAAAAATCATTTTTATCAAAGAGTTGTCATAAAACTTATGCCCTGTGCAACGCCTGCATCAACAGACACGGCCTTTCTGCAAAGCAGCGTCAAACCGCCGTCCGTCCCCAAACCTTCCGAAAAAGGCTTTCCTTTCTTGCTGCCGGCCCGATCAAGGGCTCGTATCTTTCCTTTCGCAACAAAAGGCGAAACAGTTTGAAACGTGACATAAAACACGTCGTTGCCTATATACTGAACCCGTGGTCCACATCACTCCTTCTCTACTCCACCACCACGTTCAAAAGGAACATCCCATGACCAGAAAGACCATCGTCACCTCTCTCGCCGCCATCATCTTCGCCACCAGCATCCCCGTCGCCGCCATGGCTCATCCCGACTTCCACGGCCGCCACGGATACCAGGCCGCCTCCTGCCCGGTTCTGCCCAATCTCACCGACGAACAGAAGGCCCAGTTCGACAAGCTGCACGAAGAACACTACGCAGCCCTCGCTCCCCTGCGTGACAGCCTCATGGAAAAGCGCATGACCCTGAACGCGCTCTCCCGCAATCCCAACGCCACTCCCGTGGAACTGCGCCAGCTCGCCTCCGACATCACCAAGCTGCGCACCCAGATCCGCACCGTGAACGACGAATTCTACGCCAAGATGGAAAAGGCCGGTCTGCCCTGCCCCCAGTTCCGCCATCATGACGGCTACGGATACGGCCGCGGCCAGGGCATGGGTCAGGGCATGGGTCGCGGATACAACCGCTGATCTCTGATCGGAACAATTCATTTTTCATTCTCGACTATAGCCTCCGCGTTCTGTTGAGCGCCGCTTTTGTCCCCCTTTCAGCATAATCATCTTGAAAAGGCCGACAGCCCGACTCCAAACGTCCGGGTTGCCGGCCTTTTCCTTATCATGCAGATACAAAAAGGCCGGGGACAGCTTCCCCGGCCAAAATGCTTTCACTGCAAGTTTCCTGCCTCAACGCCCGGAGTTTGGAGGCGTGGACGTATGTCCAGGCCAGAGAATACTGCCCTCGTCAATGCTAAGTTTGCCCGTCACGGAATCCACGAATCCCACGGGAACGAAATTCACCGTCCTACCGTCTTCCTTATAGCCCTGACAGTTCATGATTTCCACGGCCATGATTTCACGGTCGTTGGTGCCGGGGGCGAGATTCTGGCGTCCAGAAAGGCCGTCGAAGGACAGTCTGCGCAACGCGGCCATGAGATTGTCGCCCGTCATCTCCTTCTTCTGAGAAAGAACGTCCTTCATGGCAAGACCGAGAGCCATCATATGATCATACGACAGCACGCCGTAGAAAAACGCCTTGGAGTTCATGTCCACGGGACTGCCGAGCTTCTTGGAAAATCTTTCGGCAAAGGCATCGAGCTTCTTGCTGGGCACGAGCCTGGTCATGGGGGCAAGATAACCGAAAGCACCGTTGATGGCATCAGGCTTTTCATCGGCCGACGTCATTTCTGCGGCAAAAAAGCTGTAGCCGGGCTGATTCATGTCAAGGTTGGTAAGCGTCTTGAACACCGTCACGGTATCGGGCGTAGGCATGGTAATGAACACGCTTTTAATGCCGAGCTTCTTCACCATGGCCATCTTTTCCTGCACTTCCTCAACGGTGGCGTTGCGCGAATAGCCGAAGGAAAGGCGTACATTGATGCCGAGCTTTTCCGCATCGTTCAGAATGACGGCCGCGGCACCGGCTCCCCAGGCGTCCGTCGTATGGAACAGGGCAATTTCCTCAATGTCGTAATGCCTTGCGACTTCAAGCAGATACCCTTCATACCTGGTGCTGGGAGTCACGTTGCGGTAATAATAGGGAAATTCTGACGGGGAACTCAGACTTGCCGCATTGGCTCCTACGGAAACCACGGGAGTTTTAAACTTTTCCGCCTCTCTGGCAATCAGCACGGCAGGCCCGCTGCAGTCGACGCCGGTAAGGGCAACAATGTCCTTTTCAAGAAGCCCCCTGGCCTTTTCCGCAGCTCCTTCTGGCCAGCAGCGATAATTGACCACCAGCTCCGGCGGCATGCTGATGGTATCACCGCCGAGCATTCCCGACGTATTGATGTCCTCAATGGCCATGTATGCCCCTTCAAGTTCATACTCGCCCCAGTCGGCGCGCCTGCCGTCATGGTAGTCGAGGGTATACATGCCACCGATCTTGTACTCTTTGGCCTCTGCCGTTCCTACGCACGCTCCGCCTAAAAGAAAGACGGTCAGCGTCATGCCTACTGCTTTTCCGAAAAGCATCATGGTCTTCCTCCCTTACGGGCCAAGGCCCGTTTTTTAAGAAAGACTGCAAAATTGATGCCATAAATAATCTTCAGAAATGTCGGACGATTATGGCTTTATTTTTCCCAAAAGGCTCTCCGAAGTCCTGATATTGAGGACAGCGAGGCAAAAAAATGTCCTGCTTTTCAGGATGATCCCGTCAATCCGTGCTCCTTGAGCAAGGCATAAAGCCGTGAACGGGAAAGCCCGGTAACGACACAGGCTTCGGCAATATTGCCTCCGGTATGCTCCAGCACTCCGGCAAGATACCGGCCTTCCTCTCTGTGCCACACGTTTTCCCGAAATTCGGCATAGGAAAGCAAAGAAGGCCTTCTGTCTTCTCTTTGTTCCTCCGAAACGGCCTTCCGCATTCTGACGCTTGCGGCGCGTATGCGGACGGCCGTGGAAAGGTGCTGAGGAAAAATGGTGTCCTCCCTGCCGGAGGACAGCACGGCACGCTCCATGACTGCGCTCATTTCCCGCACGTTTCCCGGCCAGTCGTACGCTTTCAGCGCCGAAACCGTACCGGCCGAAAAGTTCTTTTCCGGAAGCGCATGACGACGTGAAAACAGATCGCGAAAATGCTCCGCCAGCAACATGACATCCCCGGCTCGTTCCCGGAGCGGCGGAAGCGTGATGTGCACGGATTGAATGCGATAAAAAAGATCCTGACGAAAGGTGCCCTCCGTCACCATGGCTTCAAGATTCCTGTTCGTGGCTGCAACTAGTCGAAAGTCGCAGGAAACCTCCTTTCTCGAGCCGAGAGGACGCACGCGCTTTTCCTGAAGCATACGCAGAAACACTTTCTGAAGCGACAGAGGAAGCTCTCCTATCTCGTCGAGAAACAGCGTTCCCCCATCGGCATCGGCCACGAGGCCCATCTCCCGTGTCACGGCCCCTGTAAAGGCTCCTCGCATGTGCCCGAACAGAAGGCTCTCCGCTATGTCCTCCGGCAGTGCCGCACAGTCAACCACCACGAACGGCCCGTGCCTTCTTGCACTGTTCTCATGAATAGCCCGGGCAAAAACTTCCTTGCCCGTACCGGTCTCCCCGCTCAGAAGCACGCTCACGCCGCTGTCTGCACAGTCGGCCAACACATCGATGCAGCGCTGCATGGCCTGACTGGAACCGATGATGTTTTCCCGGCTCAGCGTTCTTTTACGACCGGCAGAAGAAAAGGCGGACCGGTGGTTTCGGTGATAGAGCAGCGCCTGCTCCAGAGCTTCAAGAATGGTGTCGAGCTCGTCGGTTTTCTGAATGAAGTCCCACGCTCCGGTGCGAAGAGCCTGTTCGACCCATTCCGGGTTGTCATGTCCGGTAACGACGATGACTTCTGGATGCATATCGCCATCCAGAAGCGAGGGCAGAAGGGAGAGGCCGTTGCCGTCAGGGAGCGAAATGTCCAGAAAAACCACGTCGAACACGCTCCCTTGAGTGGCCTGCTCCGCCCCGCGAAGAGAGGCCTCCCGCATCACTTCGCAATGATGCCTGGAACAGGCCCTTTTCAAAACGTAGGAAAACGTTTCGTCGTCATCAACAATGAGTATTCTTGCCATGCTCCACGCCCTCCTCACTTATGCGGACGCCTTCAAGGAAAGACTCTGAGCGCATGCTGCTCCGGCAGGTCGTTGTCTGGAATCCATCTTCAGGCGGAAACGACAGGCAAAAACACGGAAAAACGGGTTCCGCCTGAAGATTTCTCCTCGACCCGCACCGCTCCTCGACCGCGCTGCACAAGACTGTGCACCTGCGCAAGGCCCAGACCGCATCCTCCCTTCTTGCTTCTGGTCGTAAAGAAGGGGTCAAAGATGCGGTCGCGAATGCCGGGAGCAATGCCTTCCCCTGTATCGCACACATCCAGCCTGACGTAGAAGCCTTCCGCAAGTTCCCCGGGTTCCGCATCGCCTTCCGGCTTTTCAAATGTCTCGGCGTGCACCACAATTTCTCCGCCCTCGGGCATGGCCTGCACGGCATTGATGCCGAGATTGAAAAGAATTCGGAGACACTCCGAGCGGACGCCGTGAATGCAGACATCCCTCGCATCGTTGCGCACCCTGAGCGTCGTTCCCCTGCTGAGACGAGGACGCATGACGCTTTCAAATTCTGCAAGAAGAGCGGTCACAGGAACGGCCCCGGGCTCTTCACCTCCGGCCTGACTGCCGTCAGTCATGCGTATCTGGGCCATGATATCCTTTCCTCTGTCCGTGGCGGAAAGAATCTGTCGCACATCCTCATGCGCGGGACTGCAAACGGGAATCTCCTCCAAAGCCAGCCTGGCACAGGCCGCTATGCTGCCCAGAATGTTGTTCACGTCATGAGCAATGCCCCCGGCCATACGCCCGACGACCTCCATGCGGCGGGCAAGCTGGCTGCGTCTCTCAAAGGCATACTGCTTTTCCATCATGTCCTTTTCCTGCCTGAGCAAAGCCTCGGATCTGTGCTTCATCCGAAGAAGATGTACCAGCAGCACAATCACTCCGCAAAGAATGACAAGAACAATAAATGCCGGAATGAGCACATCGCGATGCTGAACAACATACGAAGGCGGACGATTGGCCACCGTTGCAAATTCCGGCAGCGTCCGCTCATCAATCCCATAATGCAAAAGCATGGGATAATCGTAAATCAGCGTGGCGGCAGGTTCCCTCATGACCGGAATATCTCCGGGAGCGCGTCCACGGATGATTTCCAAGGTCATGCGAGACGCCTGTTCCGCATGAAAGGCGTTGAACTCACCCTGACCGGCCAGCACGCCTCTTCCTATCTGGCTTTCCCATGGAGAATACATGGGCAGATCAGTCCAGCTGCGGAGAAGCTGCATGCTCTCATCCATGGAAAAATTCTGGCCGTCCGCCGTTCGATAGTAGCCGAAGTTCAGCAGTACGGCATCTTCAGGCAGCGCCTTCAATTCCTGCGCCATGGCCTGCGCCGGCAATGCCCTCAAGAGGCGGACCTCCATGGAAGCTCCCGCGTTTTCAAGGTCAGCCGACGCCTGCTCCAGCGCAATTTTCGACGACGTGGTGTCACCGCATATCACCGCAAGATGCCTTGCATCGGGATGCACGGCAGCTATAGCATCAAGGATGCACCGTATGGAAAAATTTTCCAGAATCCCGGTGTAGTATTCCCTGTCTTCCCGAATTCTGTTTTCAAGATTCGCCACGCCGCAGAACACGACGGGAACTCGGCTGAACAGCTCGCGCCGATGGGATATGACGAAGTCCAAAGCATCGTCATCCACGGCAATGACGGCAGACAGCACTACATTCCGATATTTCTTTCGAAAAAGTCCGATGAGCTCCGCATTGAAGCTGCCGGAAGAATTTCTCTCGTAATCAAGGTACTCGGAATATATACGTATCTGCACATCGCTGCGACCGGTCAGATTGACGAAAATCCCCTTCTGAAGACTGTCCTCCCAGAAATGCCCAGGATGGAAGGAATTGATGATGAGAACGTTCGCAACCGGTCTTTCAGAGAAAGCGAAGGCCGAAGAGACAGAACATGGCCAAAGGCAGAGCAGCACCATAAGTCCCATGACGTATGCACGTCCGAACGTTGCGGCGCATCTGCCCTTCATGACCGTCAGCTCTCTTTCCCGTTTCTGAACGAAACAGGCGGGGAAAATTCACTTTTCAAGGCGCTCAGTCCGCCCATGACGTAGCTTACCATGGACTCGATCAGCGCTTCCGGCCTTTCCATGAAGTCCGGCAAGAGAATCGTCTGTATTTTTTCGGGAAAAAGCCCAAGGAACATGCAGGGCATGAGAAGCAGGGCCACCGCGTGGGACGCCTTTTCCGAACCGGGCTCAAAGCCGGTCACCTCGCACACAAGGCTGCGCACCATATTGAGCTTGGGCAGCATGCTGTTCACAAGCGGCGCGGGAAGATTGGAGGACGGCGAGGCGACTTCGCGCAGAAGCACGGGCAGGGCCCACAGCTCGGGAGCCTTGCGTGCCGCGCGCACGGCAAGCTCAATGAAGGCGCGCAGCTTGTCCCTGGGATCGGCCCCCGCATTCATGACGGCGCCGAGCTCCTCCATGCTCACGAGCTGCCGGTGAGCCTCCACCAGCACTTCCTCGTACAGCGCTTCCTTGCCGCCGAAATAATAGTTGATGGCCGCGCCGTTGACTCCGGCCCTTGCGCAGATCTCCCGATTCGTGGCCTTCTCGTACCCCAGCTCGGCAAAGACCCGGCCCGCGGCCTCGAGAACCACGCCGCGGGTGGAAAGCCCGTCCCGACGCGGCGCGCTCCGCTTCCTCTGATGATATGCGTATGCCTGTTCCATGGTCAAAGGCTACGGCAAAACATTTCAAACGTCAAATTCAAACATAAAATTGAATTTTATATTTGACTTTTTACGGCAAGATTCCTACCCTGATAAGAAGAAAAAAGCTCTTTCTTCTCAAGCAACAAGAGAGCCGCCATGAAAAAGATAACCGTCATTCTTGCCGTCGTTCTTCTCGGCGCCGCGGGCGCTCTTTACTGGCGCTTTTCCGCCTCCGTCGCGCCCGAAGAAGGGCTCAGGCTGTACGGCAACGTGGACATCCGCCAGGTTTCTCTGGCCTTCGAGCAGGGCGGACGCATCACGGAACTTCTTGCGGAAGAAGGCGACAGCGTGAAGAAGGGGCAGCTTCTCGCCCGCGTGGACGTGACCAGTCTCCGGCTTGAAGCGGACAGACTGCGCGCCGACATAGCCGCGCAGGAGCAGAACCTGCTCAAGATGAAGAACGGCAACCGGCCGGAAGAGATCGCCCGGGCGGAAGCGGCACTGCGCACCGCCGAGGCCTCGCTTGAGCAGGCACGCCGCAACGACAAGCGCATGGCCAGTCTGCGGCGGGGCAACTCCGTGAGCCAGCAGGAAAAGGAAAACGCCGAAACCTCCCTCCGCGTGGCGCAGGGGCAGCGTGACGAAGCCGCGCATGCGCTCGCGCTTCTGCGCGAAGGATACCGGGCCGAAGACATCGCCATGGCCGCGGCCCAGCTCGACTCGGCAAGAGCCGCTCTTGCCATCATGCAGCACAACATCACTCTCGGCGAGCTTCATTCCCCCACGGATGCGGTGGTCTCCTCCCGGCTGCTCGAGCCCGGCGACATGGCCTCTTCCGCCACTCCCGTGTTTCTGCTCTCCCTCACCTCTCCCAAGTGGGTGCGCGCCTACGTCACGGAACCCCGGCTCGGGCGCATACGCCACGGCATGAAGGCCGACATTCTCACCGATTCCTTCCCGGAACCCGTGTCCGGTCGAGTGGGCTACATTTCTCCCACGGCGGAGTTCACGCCCAAGAGCGTGCAGACCGAGGATCTGCGAACCTCTCTGCTCTATGAAGTGCGCATCGTGGCCGACGATGCCGGAGACAGGCTCCGTCTCGGCATGCCGGTGAGCGTCATCGTTCATGAAGACGCGGCCGGAGGCCGCCATGACGAATAACGAACGAAACGACGGTCGGCAGGCGACTCCCCTTCCGGGGGAGAGCGTCCCTCTCGTGGTCAGCGCGCGTGCTCTGGGCAAGACGTTTACGGACAGGAAAACGGCCGTCACGGCGCTTCGCTCGCTCAGTCTCGACGTACCTTCCGGCAGCATGACGGCCTTCGTGGGGCCGGACGGGGCGGGCAAGACCACTTTTCTGCGCATGATATGCGGCCTTCTTGCGCCCACGTCGGGCGAACTTTTCGTGCTCGGGCGCGACATCACGTCGCATGCCGGGGAAGTTCAGAGCCGCATCAGCTACATGCCCCAGCGCTTCGGTCTTTACGAAGATCTGAGCGTCATGGAAAACATGAATCTTTATGCCGACCTGCACGGCATTCCTGAAAAAAGCAGGAGGGAACGCTTCGCCCGTCTTCTGGACATGACCGATCTTGTGCGCTTCACGGCGCGTCCCGCGGGCAAGCTTTCCGGCGGCATGAAGCAGAAGCTTGCGCTGGCCTGCACGCTGGTGCGCTCTCCGGAGCTTCTGCTTCTCGATGAACCTTCCGTGGGCGTGGATCCTCTTTCCCGGCGGGAACTGTGGGCCATCATTACGAATATGGTGCGTGAGGAACGACTTTCCGTCATCGTGAGCACCGCCTACATGGACGAGGCCGAGCGCTGCGACAACGTGGTGGTCCTGCATGAGGGAGCCGTTCTTGCGCAGGGCACGCCGGAAAAGCTGCGGAGTCTCACGCAGGGGCTCTGCCACGCCACCGCCGTACCGGAAGGCATCAAGGCAAGACATCTCCAGGCATGGCTGCTTGATCAGCCCTCCCTTGTCATGGACGCCGTGCCGGAAGGCGACCACGTCCGTTTCGTTCTTCCGCCGGAACGCGGCAGAAACGGCATTCCCGGGGAGCTGTTCTCTCCCTGCCGGGGCACTCTGCGCCTGCTTTCCGAGGACTGTTCAAGCGTGGCGCCGCGACTTGAGGACAGCTTCATGCTCCTGCTCCGGCACAAGCCCCCGGAAGCAGGCGAAGGCGGCGTGCAGGAAACGGATTCACGCCCCGCGGCATCGGAGACCTCGGCTGCCGTTCCCCGGAACATCGATCCTGCCGCCTCTGCAGCGCCCTTTTCTCCCTCGCGTGCCGCCGACGCCGGAAACGGACATGAAGCCGTCATCGAAGTGCGCGATCTCGTGCGGAAGTTCGGCAGCTTCACCGCCGTGGCCAGCACCACGTTTTCCGTGTACCGCGGCGAAGTGTTCGGCCTTCTCGGTCCCAACGGAGCGGGCAAGACCACCACGTTCCGCATGCTCTGCGGCCTTCTGCCGGCCACAAGCGGCTTTCTGCGCGTGGCAGGGGAAAACCTGCGCACGGCCGCCGCGCAGGCCCGCACCCGCGTAGGCTACGTTTCGCAGAAGTTTTCCCTGTACGGCAACCTTTCCGTGCTGGAAAACCTGCGCTTCTTCGGCGGCGTGTACGGCATAGGCCCCTTTGCCCTGCGTCGCCGCATACAGGAAGTGCTTGAAGAGTTCGAGCTTGTCGGCCACGAGCACGACATGAGCGGCGCCATGCCCGGAGGATTCAAGCAGCGTCTGTCCATGGCCGTGGGCATGCTGCACAAGCCGGAGATTCTCTTTCTCGACGAACCCACGAGCGGCATAGACCCACTGGCACGCCGCGTGTTCTGGCGACGCATCACCGGTCTGTCGGACGAAGGCACCACCATCATCATCACCACGCATTTCATGGAAGAGGCCGAATACTGCGACCGCATGCTCATTCAGGACGCGGGACGGGTGCTCGCCCTCGGCACGCCCGGCGACGTGCGCCGTCAGGGCGGCAACGCTCCTACCATGGAAGAGGCCTTCATACGCATCGTTGAAAGCGCCCGGGCTGCAAACGCCGCGGCAAAGGAGAGCGCATGACCGGATTCACGCGCCGCCTGGGCGCTCTGACCGTCAAGGAATTCCGACAGATATCGAGAGACCCGAGCAGCATCATGATCGGGCTCGTTCTGCCCATCATCCTCATTCTCATTTTCGGCTACGGGCTCTCGCTGGACGTGAAGAACGCGCCCGTGGCCGTGGTCATGGAACACGACACGCCCCTGGCACGCGACCTTCTCTCCGGGCTCTGGGGCTCCGCCTATTTTTCCCCCCGCCACGCCTCCTCCATGCATGAAGCCGAGGAACTTCTCAGAAAACGCGAGGTGGATGCCATCATCCGCACGGGCAGCGATTTCGACAGCCGCTTCATGAAGGGCGACGCCCAGGTGCAGCTCATCCTTCACGGCGTGGATTCCACCACGGCCACGCTCATCGGGCAGTACACGGGCGCACTGCTCTCCCTGCGGGTACGTACGACGCTCGAAAGGCAGGGACTTGCCGCCGATTCCGGTTCCGCCGTGGTGCAGAGCCGAATGTGGTTCAACGAGGCGGCCGACAGCACCTGGTATCTCGTTCCCGGGCTCATCGTCATCATCATGACGCTGGTGGGAGCCTTTCTCACCGCGCTCATCATGGCCCGGGAATGGGAACGCGGCACGCTCGAGGCGCTCTTCGTCTCCCCCGTGGGCCGCGCGGAAATTCTTCTCGCCAAGATCATCCCCTACTTTCTGCTCGGCATGACCGGCCTTCTGCTCTGCCTTGCGGCCGCACGATGGCTCTTTGCCGTACCGCTGCGCGGCAGTCTCCTCGTCTTTCTGCTCTGCTCCTCTCTGTACCTCGTGGTATCGCTCGGCATGGGGCTCGCCATCTCCTCCGTCACCAGAAGTCAGTTTCTCTCCTGCCAGATAGCCCTCGTGGTGAGCTTTCTGCCCGCCGTCATTCTTTCGGGCTTTCTCTTCGATCTGCGCAGCGTCCCCCTTGCTGCCAGAATCGTGGGCAACATTCTGCCCGCCACCTACTACATGGAAATGCTCAAGACGCTCTTTCTCGCCGGAAACAATCCGGTCATACTTCTGCGGGATTCGGCGGCCCTTCTCGTCTATGCCGTGCTCTTCATGGGCGTCGCCGTACGCTTCACACGAAAAAATCTGGACTAGCCATGCACGACCTGATTCTTCTGCTCCGCAGGCTGCGCAGCCTCTGCATCAAGGAACTGCTCATCATCTTCAAGGACCCGGCCAACCGCCTGGTGCTCATCGTGCCCGTGGTCATCCAGTCCTTCATCTTCGGCTACGCGGCCACCTACGATCTCAACTATGTGCCCTATGTGGTATGCGACCAGAGCAGAAGCGCCCTTTCTCGCGATCTTCTGGCCCGGCTCGACGGCTCCGGAAAATTCTCCCGTCAGGCCACGCTCGAAAGCACGGCGGAAGCGGAGGAATGGATATACGACGGCAGGGCCCTGCTTGCCGTGCAGATAGGCAGCGACTTTGCCGACCGCCTGCTCTCAGGCCGCAACGCCGACGTTCAAATCATTCTCGACGGCCGCAATTCCACCACGGCATCCATAGCGCAGGGCTACGTTTCCCAGATCGTGGAAGCCTGGAACGCCGGACGGGGGCACAGGTCTCCGGCTTCCCTCGTCATGCGCGCATGGTTCAACCCGCAGCTCGAAACTCGCTGGAACATCATGCCCGGCATGCTGGGGTCGCTCAGCATCATACAGATCATGCTGCTCGCCGCTCTTTCCGTGGCCAGAGAACGGGAACAGGGAACCTTCGACCAGATGCTGGTCACGCCCCTCTCTCCCTGGGAAATCCTCATCGGCAAGGCCATTCCTCCCGTGGTCGTGGGGCTTGCCCAGGCGGCCCTCGTGCTGCTCGTGTGCCTGTTCTGGTTTCACATTCCCTTTGCGGGAAGCTATGTCGATCTCTTCATCGCGCTCGGCGTGTTCACCCTAAGCTGCGCGGGACTCGGCCTTTGCGTATCCGCCGTTTCCCTGAACATGCAGCAGGCGCTCGTGTACTGCTTCGTCACGCTTCTGCCCATGGTGCTGCTCTCCGGCCTCGCCACGCCCGTGAGCTCCATGCCGGAGGCGCTGCAGATCGCCACGTACGCCAATCCTCTGCGCTTCGCTCTCGTATGCGTGCGAAGCGTCTACCTTGAAGGAGGAACGCTTGCCGACATCGCCCCCAACTTCGTGCCCATGCTGGCCGTGGCCGCCGTCACCCTGCCTCTCGCAGGCTGGCTGTTCCGCAACCGTCTGAGCTGAAAACGCCCGAATACGCCCGACACGCAAAAGGCGCCCCGCATTGTGCGGGACGCCTTCCAGAAAACACGCTTCTCATCTGTTCGGAGAAAAAGCGGTTCTCACAGCCGTACTATCGGAACAAGCCGGGCCGCAGGCAAGAGCATCGAGGTTACCACAGACCCGCCATGTGATTGCACGGACCATGCCCCTTGCCGGGATTGAAGCCGTGCCGGAGGGCAAGATTAAGAAATTCCTGGGCCTTGGTGACGGCCACGCGCAGCGGCATGCCGAGCGCAAGCTGAGCGGCTATGCCCGCCGACAGCGTGCAGCCCGTGCCGTGAGTGTTCTGCGTGCTCACATAGGGCTGCCGCAGGGGCACAGGATCGGCATCCCTCTCGAAAAGCCAGTCGGTGACGAACACGGGATTGCCCATGCCGAAATGACCTCCCTTCATGAGCACGGCCCGGGCTCCCTTTTCCAGAAGACGCGTCCCGGCCTCGAGGACGTCGTCCTCGCTCACGATTTCCATGCCTGCAAACACTTCGGCTTCCGGTCTGTTGGGCGTGAACAGATCGGCCCGCGGCATGAGTCGGTCGCGAAGCGTGTCTATGCCGTCGTCCTCCATGAGCCTGTGTCCGCTCGTGCTCACGCACACCGGATCCACCACCAGCGGAAAGGTCTGCTCGTCCAGAACGTCCGCCACGGCATTGATGATGCCGGAATTGAACATCATGCCCGTCTTCGCCGCATGAACGGGAAAGCCGTCCAGCACGGTAAGAAGCTGAAGACGCACGAAGGAAGGCTCGGGCGCGTGTATGCCCGCCACGCCGAGACCGTTCTGCGCCGTGAGCGCCGTGATCACGCTCATGCCGAAAGTGCGCATCATGGTCATGGTCTTCAGATCGGCCTGTATGCCCGCGCCTCCGCCGGAGTCGGAACCGGCAATGGTAAGAACGTTCGGTATCTGATGCATGAAACGCTCCTTTTTTCCTCGTTTTCCTTCCTGAGATGCACACAAAAGCCTTGCCCCGTCAAGGTTCAGCCGCTGCATAACGCCTAAAGTTCTTGATGGAACGCGTTTTTTTGGGTACAAGAAAACCTAATTCTATTTTTTCCCGAAAGGAGTCCGTGGATGCACCGTTTCAAATTCATTTCCGCTCTCCTTCTGGCGATGCTGCTCGTACCCGGCATCTGCTTCGCCGAAGGTCATTTCCAGCTGCCCAATGATCTTTCCATCATCTGGGTCGTGCCCTTTGTCTGCATGCTGCTTTCCATAGCCATCTGCCCTCTGGTGGTTCCTCATTTCTGGGAGCATCATTTCGGCAAGGTAGCCGTTTTCTGGGGACTGGCCTTCCTTGTTCCCTGCGCGCTCGTCTTCGGCTTCGGCAACGCCTTCTTCATCGCCGCTGAAAGCATTCTGCTCGAATACGTGCCCTTCATTCTGCTGCTGCTCGCCCTGTTCACCGTGGCCGGCGGCATCCGTCTCAAGGGCACCCTCGTGGGCACGCCCATCGTGAACACCGCCATTCTGGCCGTGGGCACCATCCTCGCCAGCTGGATGGGCACCACCGGTGCCGCCATGCTTCTCATCCGTCCTCTTCTGCGTGCCAACGCCCACCGCAAATACCGCGTGCATCAGGTCGTGTTCTTCATCTTCCTCGTGGCCAACATCGGCGGCTCCCTCACCCCCCTGGGTGATCCGCCCCTGTTCCTCGGCTTTCTCAAGGGCGTGAACTTCTTCTGGACCACCGTGCATCTGTTCATGAAGACCCTGCTCATCTCCGTCATCCTGCTCGCCCTCTACTTCGTCATCGACACCGTGCTCTTCAAGAAGGAAGGCAGCCCCGTGCCCGCCGATGCCGCCGGTTCCAAGGAAAAGCTCGGCTTTGAAGGCTGCATCAACTTCGTGTTCCTTCTCTGCATCGTGGCCAACACCCTCATTTCCGGTCAGTGGACCGGTCCCACCTTCCACATCTTCGGCGTTCCCATGGAACTGCAGAACGTCGTGCGCGACCTCATGTACATCGTCATCGCCGTGGCTTCCTGGAAGACCACCGACATGGGCTGCCGCACCCGCAACAACTTCACCTGGGCTCCCATTGAAGAAGTGGCCAAGCTGTTCATCGGCATCTTCCTCAGCATGATTCCCGCCATCGCCATCCTCAAGGCCGGTTCCGACGGCGCCCTTGCCGCCGTGGTCAACCTGACCACCGATGCCGAAGGCCATCATGTGACCTCCATGTTCTTCTGGATGACCGGTCTTCTGTCCTCCTTCCTGGACAACGCCCCCACCTACCTCGTGTTCTTCAACACCGCGGGCGGCAACGCCGCGCAGCTCATGGCCGACGGCGAAGTGCTGGCCGCCATTTCCGCCGGTGCCGTGTTCATGGGCGCCAACACCTACATCGGCAACGCGCCGAACTTCATGGTGAAGGCCATCTCCGAAGAACAGGGCGTCAAGATGCCCAGCTTCTTCGGCTACATGGCATGGTCCGTCGGCATTCTCTGCCCGCTCTTTGCCCTGATCACCTTCCTGTTCTTCATGTAAGAGCCGGCTGAACGCCAAGCATGAGGGCCGCGCCTTTCCGGGCGCGGCCCTTTTTGCTGACGCGTTCCGTCGTGTCCGTCACAAGAATCCCGCTTCTCGGCACGACACGCCGAACGACGCTCTCCGCCATAAGTCTCCCCGGCACCGGAAGGACAGAAAAAAATATGCTTTTCTTTCTGATCCCATGCTCTCCTTCCGCGTCGACGCTTTCCGGAACGCCCAGGCCGAAGAGGGCGAAAGTTCTCAAGAGCAAGGTCGCTTCTGATATGCGGAGCCGTTCTCTCAAAACGCCTTCCCACCAGCACCGCGGTCCTTCACCTGACCGGAAGAACGCTGCACGAAGAAGGCCAGCTCCCAGGACCTCGCACGTCGGAGAATGCCGTTGCAAGAAGCACCTTGGAAGCCGCCGCTGTCGCACGTCCGCGCGGCCTGAGAACGCCGGGAACCTTCATCCTTCCCGACGGCAGCGCATAAAGAAGCCCCCTTTTCCTCGAGGAAAAGGGGGCTTCGGGCTTCATGCCCATGAAATGTCGATGCTCAGCTTACGCTTCGGGATCGAAGTCTTCGGGGAAGTCGGCGTTGGTGTAGACGTTCTGCACGTCGTCGAGTTCTTCCAGGGCGTCGGTGATGCGCATGAGCTTCTGCGCGGTGTCGGCGTCGATGGGCACCAGAATGCGGGGCACCATGGCGAGCTGGGCTTCCAGCATTTCCACGCCCTGACCTTCCAGCGTTTCGCGAACGGTGTTGAAGTCCGCCATGGAGGTGCGCACTTCCCAGGTATCGTCGTTGTCCTGCACGTCGTCGGCTCCGGCTTCAAGAGCCATGTTCATGACGGCTTCCTCGTCGGCGTACTTTTCCTTGTCCAGCGTGATGACGCCCAGACGGTCGAACTGGAAGGCCACGGAGCCGCTTTCGCCCATGGTTCCGCCGTACTTGGTGAACACGTGACGCACTTCGGCCACGGTACGGTTCTTGTTGTCGGTGGCGGTTTCCACGATGATGGCGACGCCGCCGGTGCCGTAGCCTTCGTAGGTGATTTCGGTGATGTCGCCGCCGGCATCCTGACCGGTACCCTTGCGGATGGCGGCCTCAATCTTGTCCTTGGGCAGGTTCACGGCCTTGGCGGCAGCGATGGCGGAACGCAGACGGGCATTGCCGGCAGGGTCCCCACCGCTCTTGGCGGCGATGATGATTTCCTTGGCGGCCTTGGTGAACGCCTTGCCTCGCTTGGCGTCCTGAGCACCCTTGCGAAGTCTGATGTTTGCCCATTTGTTATGTCCCGACATGTATGCCTCCGAAACAAAAAAAGTGTTTACCCCTGAACAGGGCCCTTGAATCCCATGCCGACCTCGAAGATTTCCTTGCTCTCGGCCCGGGAGCTCTTGGGTTTGAATGTTTTTACCGTGGCAAAGCGCGCACGCAGCGCCTTTGCCAGATCCTGAAAGTCCGGTCCCATGAATATCTTGGCGATGAAGCCGCCCCCCGGCTTCAGATACCGGTCGGCCACTTCCACGGCTTCCATGCACAGTTCCAGAGAACGCGCCTGATCGGTGAACTTCGTTCCCGTGGTACGCGGCGCCATGTCGCTGATGACCATGTCGAAGGGGCCCTTCTCCTCGAGAAGAGCCTCGAACTCCGGCGTGCGCTCAAACACGTTTTCCTGCAGGAACGTCACGTTCGGCGGAAAGGTCGTGTCGGTGCTCTGCAGATCGCAGGAAAGCACCAGTCCCTTCTCGCCCACGCGCTCCGCGGCGTACAGAGACCACGAGCCCGGTGCGGCTCCGAGGTCGAGCACCTTCATTCCGGGCCGGAAAAGCCGGAAAGCCCTGTCCATCTCCTTGAGCTTGTAGACGGAGCGGGCAGGGTAATTTTCCTCTTTGGCCTTAAGGAAATAATAATCGCGATATACTTTCATGGCAGCTCGGGACTGTGTATCGTATTTCCTGGCGGTCGCCAAGAGAAATCCGGGCGGAAATTTTTTGCGGGAAATCTTTTACCACAAACCTTTTGCCTTTTCCAGTCCATTAATGGGGCTTTTCCCGAAAAGGAGCGGCAATGCCCCGTTTTCCGCTTCCCTTCAGAACGCGGGCCGTACGACCGCGGCCGGAAGGCGCGAAAATTTGGACTTGACTTCTTATCGAGAATTATTATTGTTTATTTGCCTGTGCGAAGAACTCTTCGCC
>NZ_CAJJIC010000021.1 GCF_905187505.1 uncultured Mailhella sp. | reverse complement strand
CTGAAAAAAAATAGTTATCAGCATTGCACGCAAAAGATCTCCGTCAGCCGCAAAGAGGACTCTCTCCCGCACGGTGGCAGCCGCACGGTACGGACGGCGTTTCGATTCCGCGCCGCGGAGCCGGAATCACCTCTTCTTTTTTCCCTGTACGGCCTTCCGTCGCAAGACGACTCTTTCAGGCCTCCGTCGGAGCATTGCCCTTTTTCAGCATGGAAGGATGCTTGTCGAGTGAAAGCTTCTTCAGCTTGGAGCGCAGCGTATTGGGATGCACGTCCAAAAGTTCCGCGGCGCCTCCCGCCCCGCTGATGCGGCCATGCGTTTTGATGAGTGCCTGAAGAATGTGCTTGCGGACGGCGGTCTCCAGCGTATCAAAGGAAGCCTGGGACGACGCTCTGCCGGAGGCCTCTTCCCTGCTTCGGTGCGCCAGACTGCCGCCCGTGGTCATCTCCAGAGGATCGACCGAAACGACGAAGGGTTCGGACGTATTTCCTCCCCACAAGATGAATGCCCGTTCCACGGCGTTCTGAAGCTCGCGGATATTTCCGGGCCAGGCATACGAACAAAGCGCGTCCAGATTTTCAGCGCTGAGCTCCGGGACGGGACAATCCTGCTGCCGTGCCTTCTTCTGGATGAAGAACTTCAACAACAGCGGTATGTCTTCCGGCCGCTGCCTAAGCGGAGGAATCTGTATGGGAAACACGTTCAGCCGATAGAACAGATCCTCCCTGAAGGTTCCTTCCTTGACCATCATCGGAATGTTGCGATGCGTGGCGGCAATGATGCGGACATTGACGGAAATGGACTCTCTGCCGCCGACACGATACAACGTGCCCTCCTGCAAGACGCGCAGCAGACGTGTCTGAGCGGGAAGAGGCAGTTCCCCCAGCTCGTCGAGAAGCAGCACACCAAGATGCGCCTGCTCGATGCGCCCCTGCACCGTATGAATGGCGCCGGTAAAGGCGCCTTTTTCATGACCGAAAAGCTCGCTGTCGATGAGCGTGTCCGGAATGCACCCGCAGTTGACCTTCACATAGGTATTGAAACCACGCTCCGAGGCCCTGTATATGGCATCGGCCACGCCTTCCTTGCCGGTTCCCGTCTCCCCCAGAAGCATCACCGGACAGTTCTGCTTGGCCACCTTCCATATGAGATCCACCGTGCCCCTCATGCCGGGAAGACTCGTCAGCGGAAGCATCTGCTGTTCGGCATTCTCGTCAAAGAATGAATCGTCCCAGTTGGGCATGTTGTTGAAATAATGGGTAAGAATCTCTTCCAGCCCGAAAAGCCGGTGCGCGTGCTCACGGGTAAAGGTGTCCTTCTTCCTTGAAATGAACATCAGCCCGCAAATCATGTTGTACTTATTGATGGTCCTGAATCTCAGCGAGGAAAAATCAACGGAGGGCATCAGCTTTTTCAGGATGGATATGCTCGGCACGGTATCGACGCGGCTGCCAATGCGGACTGCGCATTGCGGCGTATTATAAAGAGAGGCCTGCAGCTTGATAGGCGTCTCTATCTGCATGAAGGAATCCTTGACGCTGTCCCGCCGGGGAAACATGTAGTAGCGGCTCTTTTCTTTTTCCTGATTGGTAAAGGACAGCATGAGAAAATCATAATCCAGCCGTCCCCGGAAGAAGACAAACAGTTTTTCCAGCAGCTCCTGAAGAGAATGATGATGGGCAAACAGTTCCGAGAGCGCGTCGGTGATCTCATCAGGAAATTGGAAGCGCTCCTTGAAATCTGACTGGAAAAATATCTTCATGGCAACCTCTTCTCGTGGTCCGGCTGAAAAATATACTCCTGTTGATCATTTATCACGAAATATCGTGATTGAAAACGCCTGAAATGGTAAAAAAAAACAATTCACTCACTTTTTTGCGGCATCCGGCCTCTCTCTTCGGGAAAGTTCAGAAAAAATGTTTCGGAAATGTTCTCCAAAAGATAGATATCGAACAAACCTGATTCAGACATGCCTGTCCGGGTCTTCATAAAGCAGAACGATCGCACGACCGCCCTCCCACGGCGATCCTGCCGCCATGACGATCGTTTTTTCTCCATCCGAGGGAAGCAGACGGGCCAGTTCCGTCGCAACCGTTTCAGCGCGCATCGCCCGAACAGAGCCCCCCGCAACGCCTGCCTCCTTCCCGTCGGCCCTCTCCCACCGATACAGCTGCGAAGGCCAGACATGCAGCAGTTCCGCCACTTCCCGCAAAGGAACGTCGCCGAATTTTCTCATCAGGCAAAGCAGCTGCTTTTTCATGGCGCTGTCCCGTGACGCGCGCAAATCTCCTTCCACGAAATTGAAACCGCAGACCTTGCAGCGGTACCGCTGCTTGTGCCTGACCCTTCCGTTCTTTACGCACTGCGTGGAACCGCAGCTCTTGCAAATCGGCATACCATCCCTCCTCATGCTGAAAAGCAGGATGGTCAACATCTATCTTTCTGTCAACGTTTTCCATTATGGCCTGCTTCTTGCATGACACCGTGACAGAAGAGCCAGACGACCGACTCCCCCGAATCGGTCTTCACATAACCTTCCCAACAACCTGCAAGGAGTTACCATGAACCGTCTTCCCTTCACTGCCAAAGGCGTCATTCCCGCAGCTCTTTTACCGTTCCACGAAGATTGCTCCATTGACTTCGAGGAGTTCAGAAGGCATCTGAGCTATCTTGCCAACGTCAAGGGCGTCACCGCCATCTGCATCAACGGCAACGTGGCCCAGGTTCAGACCCTCACCCCGGAAGAACAGCGGCAGTGCATAGAGCATGCCTTCGATGAAGTGGGCGGCAAGGTTCCCCTTCTTGTGGGCATCAACGCCGAAGGCAGCCAGCGCGCGGCGGAGCTCGCCGCCATGGCGGAAGCCAGCGGAGCTTCCGGTCTGCTGGTGTTTCCGCCCCACTTCATGTATCGCGGCGGCCATCTGCGTCCCGAAATGGCGCTCGTTCATTACAAGACCATTGCGGCGGCCTCCAAACTTCCTCTGGTCATCTTCCAGTTCAAGGTGGGCAGCGGCCTGACCTATCCCATTGAAACCGTGCGCCGCCTCTGCATGGAGGTTCCCACCATCATCGGCATGAAGGACTCGTGCGGCGATCCCCGTCTGCATGAAAAGCACCTTCGCATGTTCCGTTCCTTCGACCGCCATGTCAGCATGCTGACCACCCATTCCGCCTGGCTGCTCAGCTCCCTGGCTCTCGGCTGCGACGGTCTCATCTCCGGTTCCGGCAGCGTGCTCGCAGACATTCATGCCGCGCTCTTTGCCGCCTTTGAAGCCAACGATCTCGTGCGCGCCCGCAAGATCAGCGACCGGCTCTTCCCCATCGTGGACGTCTTCTACGGAACGCCCCCGCTGCTGGACATGCATACCCGCATGAAGGAAGCGCTTGTGTATCTCGGCCGCATGAAGCGCGCGACGGTGCGTCCTCCGCTCTGCCCTCTCTCCGATGCGGAACGCGAGCGCATCTATGCCGCCATTGAAGCCGTCGGCTTGAAAAAAGACGGATTTGAAGGGCTGACCTACTAAAAAAAAGCTCGGCGGCATTCCGTGCCGCCGAGCTTTCTTGTCCAATTTCAAGTCCACCGTCTGAGGAGAGCGTATCGTGAGCGGCAAAACCATCGTCGAAAAAATCATCAGCGCCCACGCGGGCAGGGATCTTCGCGCCGGAGACCTCTGCGTCGCGGAGCTGGACTTTACGGCCGGAACGGAAACAAAATGTCCCAGAGCCGTCCGGATGTTTGAAGATCTGGGCCTGCCTCTGCACAGGCGCGAACAGGTGGCCATAGCCATGGATCACTTCGTTCCGAGCACCAATGCGCAGCGCACCAACAATCAAAAGAAGCTCCGGCAGTTCGCAGAAAAGGAAGGCGTCCGCCTGTTCCTTCCCGGCGAAGGCATCAGTCTTCAGCTTTTCATGGAAAATCATCTTCTTTATCCCGGGGCGCTCGGAGGCATTGCCGACTCTCACGCATCGTCTCTCGGGGCCGTCAACTGCTGCTGCCTCGCCATAGGAGAAACGGAGCTCGCCACGGCCATGGCGACGGGAAAAATCTGGCTGAAGGTTCCTGAAAGCATAAAGGTCGAACTCAAAGGAACCCTGTCTCCCGGCGTCTACGCCAAGGACGCGGCCCTTGCCCTCATGGGGCTCATCGGCACGGAAGGAGCAAGCTATCAGGTCCTGGAATTCTGCGGCGAAGCGCTGAAGAACCTCGGCATGGGCGAACGCTTCACGCTCTGCAACATGGTTTCCGACATAGGCGCGAAAACGGCCATCATGCCCGGCGACGAACGCACCTCGGCATGGATGCTCGAAAGCAGAAACGCTCCCGGACGCCTGGTCAACGCCGACCCGGACGCGTCCTACTGCCGGACGATAGAGCTCGATCTCGGCAGCATCGAGCCCATGCTCTCCTGCCCGCATTCCGTGGACAACGTCCATGCGGCCTCGTCTGAGGAGCATACGCCGGTCAATCTTGCCATCATAGGCTCATGCACCAACGGAAGGCTCGAAGACCTGCGCGCCGCGGCGGCCGTGCTGAAAGACGGACACATTCATCCCGCCGTGCGCATGCTCATCACGCCCGCGTCGCGCCGCGTGCTGCTTGAGGCCAATGCCGAAGGCCTGATCGACATCTTCGTCAGAGCCGGAGCCATGGTCATGCCGCCCGCCTGCGGTCCCTGCACGAGCTTCACGCAGATAGGCGTGCCCGGAGACGGCGACAACGTCATATCATCCGCCAACCGAAACTTTAAAGGGCGACTCGGCAACAAGTCCGCATCCATCTATCTGGCTTCGCCCGCAACCGTAGCGGCTTCGGCCCTGACGGGACACATCGCCGACCCCAGACCATACTTCTGCAGGAGGCAGTCAGCATGACCTTCAAGGGATATGCCCATGTGCTCGGCGACTTCATCAATACCGACGAACACGCTTCCGACAAATACAAACCGGCGGGCACACCGGTGGAAGAAATTCGCCGCACCCTGTTCAGCGACCTCCGGCCCGGTTTCGTGCAGTCGCTGAAGCCGGGAGACTTCCTCGTCGCGGGAAAAGGATTCGGAACGGTATCCTCCCGCGTCGACGCGAGCATCAACATCAGAGCTGTCGGAATCAGAGCCGTTCTCGCCCGCTCCTTCGGCATGCTCTTCTACCGGAACGCCATCAATTCCGGACTGCCCTGCATAGAATGCGACACGAGCGGCATCCGCGACGACGATGCCCTGGAAGTCGACTTCGACAAGGGCGAGATCCGCAATCTGACGACCGGAACCCTGCTGACGTTCAAGCCCTTCCCGCGGGAAATCCAGAACATTCTCCATGACGGCGGACTGCTGGAGCACATCCGCAGGCACGGGGACTACTCGCTCTAACAGGCGACACAGAAGGAGCATGAAGACTATGCCGCTGAATCTTTTTGAAAAAATATGCCTCAGCCACAACATGGAAAAGGACGGCATGCTGGACATCCTGCCGGATCAGGTTCTCATTCACGACGCGCTGGGAACCCCGGTATGCCTTCAGCTCGAAGCCGCGGGCATCACGTCCGTCAAGCCTCTGCTGGCCATATACTGCGATCACAACACCCTGCAGGTAGGCTACCGCAACGACGACGATCACGTTTATCTGCAGGGCATGGCCAAACGTCTCGGCGCCTGCTTCTTCCGTCCCGGCGACGGCATCTGCCACCAGACCCATCTGGAAACCTTCGCCTTCCCCGGCGGCGTGCTTCTCGGCGCCGACAGCCATACGCCGACCTGCGGCGGCATGGGCATGCTGGCCATAGGCGTCGGGGGCCTGACGGCCGTCGGCGCGCTTGCCGGCTCGCCGTACCGCATTTCCCGTCCTTCCGTCCTCGGCATAGAGCTGATCGGAAAACTGCCGGAATGGTCCACCGCCAAGGACGTGGCCCTTCATCTTCTGAAAACCATCTCCGTCAAGGGCGGCGTGGGAAAAATCCTGGAATTCAGAGGCGAAGGAGCGGCAACGCTTTCCGTCTTCGAGCGGGCCACCATCTGCAACATGGGAGCGGAAACGGGAGCCACGGCTTCTCTGTTCCCCAGCGATCATCAGACGCTGGCCTTCCTCCGGGCCTTCGGCAGAGAAAAGGACTGGAAGCCCCTGGCGGCTGACGAAAACGCCGTGTACGACGACATGCTGGTCATAGACCTTTCGACCATCGTCCCCATGGTGGCCTGCCCGAACAGCCCCGACAACGTCGTCCGCGTGAGCGAGCTGGAAGGACTGAAGCTCGATCAGGTATGCATAGGCAGCTGCACCAACGCCCACTATGCGGACATTGCCGTCACCGCCGACATCTGGCAGGGACGCAAGCTCCCGAGGGAACTCGACGTCACGGTCGCCGCCGGCACCCGCACCACCCTGGAGCAGCTCACCCTAGACGGCAAGCTCTCCTCGCTCATCGCCTCGGGAGCCAGACTCCTGGAAGCCTGCTGCGGCCCCTGCAACGCCGCCGGCATGTCTCCCGGCTCCGGCAAAACCACCCTGCGCACCTTCAACCGCAATTTCAAGGGGCGCTCCGGAACCATCGACGCGAAGGTCTATCTCTGCAGTCCGCAGACCGCCGCCGTCTCCGCGCTCCACGGACGCCTCACGGATCCCCGCAGCTTCGGAACCATGCCCCGCGTCTTCCTGCCGGAGCATTTTCTGCTGGGCAAACGTCCCGAACGGCCGTGTCCTGACCCCGACTTCCCCGTGCAGAAGGGGCCCAACATCCAGCCCATGCCCATGGGCACGCCCGTGGAGGATTCCCTCGACATGGCGGTCAAGCTGCTGGCCGGAGACAACATAACGACCGACCACATCCTGCCCGGCGGCGCGGAAATGCTGGCGCTGCGCTCCAACGTTCCCGCGTCCGTGCCCCATGTCTTTGAACGCATCGACCCCGAGTTCGGAAAGCACGCCGACTCCCTGCCAAAATCCTGGTGCGTCGTGGGAGGAGAAAACTACGGTCAGGGATCCAGCCGGGAACATGCCGTCATGGTGCCTCTGTACCTCGGCATGAAGGCCGTCATCGCCTGCTCCTTCGCCCGAATCTATCGCCGCAACCTCATCAACTTCGGCATACTGCCTCTCCTGTTCGCCGATCCTTCCGACAAGGAAAGCATACGGCTGAACGACGAACTCTCTCTTACGGGCATCCACGACGCCCTGAAGACGGGCTCCCTTGTTCTGCACAACGTCACTCAGGGCAGGGACATTCCCGTGATATGTTCCGTCGATGACGAGGAGCGGCATCTTCTGCTCGCCGGAGGCATTCTGGCCGATCTTGCAGGAAAGAAGCAGGACTCCCCCTCCTGACATCCTTCCTCCCTCCCCCCTGACGCGGAGCGCTCCATCCCCTGAGGTGGAGCGCTCCCTTTTTTAAACTTCATATCGTGTTTTCCGGCGGAAAGACGACACGGCATATCGTGCTTTTTCTCTCCGCACGAAAGACGACGTCGACGCTCAAAAAACGTCGACCTTGTTCGGCCGGAATGCACCGGGCGGCAATTCAACTCCGATCTCCGAATGCTTCCTGCGACCGTTGACGGGCAAAAGGGCCCGAACCGGGAAACGGTATCGCCGAAAAAAAAGACGGATCATTTTATCTTGTTGTAAAAATACAATATTTTTTCGTCAACAATCATCATTTCTGAATGTTCCGCGCCGGAATTTTCCTTTTTCAACAATATTCCGCCTTCCGTTTTTCCTAAAAGCACGCCCGGCGCACGCCTTTTTCCGTTAGTTTTCCGTTCAACTAAAAACGACATTGAACAGAGATGAAATTTGGTACAAAATAACGAGAAAAACTACGAATATCCGTACTTTTCACGGCATTTTCAGGTCTCAAAACGCCGCATTTCATTTTTCATCATAAAAAACAAAATATTACAAAATGGCATATTTTTTGCTTTACCACTTTTAACTCCTGTCCATTGCTCAGTGTTTCCTTTCTCCCATCCCCTGCATTTTCATTCAAGGAGGTCTTGGCCGATGTTGGAAAATCTCTTATCAGGGCTCGGACTATGTCTGACTCCCTCGGTGCTTTTCTGGACAACGTTCGGAGCCGTACTGGGCCTGGTGCTCGGCATCATTCCCGGTCTGGGAAGCCTTATCGGCATGGCGCTCTGTCTTCCCTTCGTGTTCAAGATGGACCCGATGGAGGCCATGCCGTTTCTCGCCGCCCTCAGCGCCACGGGCTTTACGGGCGGTTCCATCACCGCAGTTCTTCTCGGCGTTCCGGGAGAGGCGGCCAACATCGTGACCACCTTCGACGGCTATCCCATGACACAGAAAGGACAGGGCGCGCGGGCCATAGGCGCCGCGCTCACGAGCAGTCTCGTGGGCGGCGTCATTGCGGTGTTCATGGCCATGGGCATGATGTTCATCATCATGCCGCTGGTCATGCTGGTCACCTCCAAGGAAATGGTCTTCATCATTCTTGCCGGTCTGTCCTTCATCTGTCTTCTCGGGAAGGGAGAAAAAATAAAGAGCCTCATCAGCGGCTGTCTCGGCATTCTGCTTTCCTGCGTCGGCCTCGTGTCCGTATCTGGCGAAATCCGCTTCACCTTCGACAATCCGTTCCTCTTCGACGGCTTTTCCATCATTCCCGTGACGCTCGGACTTTTTGCCGTGCCGCCGCTCATCGCGCTGGCCATGAAGGGCGGCAGCGGCACCATAAGCAACAGCAAGGCCAAGGTCAGCATCCGCGACACGTTTGAAGGCGTGAAGGACGTTCTGCGCTACAAGTGGCTCTGCCTGAAATGTTCCGTCATCGGCTATTTCTTCGGCGTCATGCCCGGCGTCGGCGCTCAGGCCGCCGTGTTCGTGGCCTACGGTCACGCCAAGAGCTCGGCAGCCAATCCCGACGACTTCGGCACCGGCGACGTTCAGGGCGTCATCGCCCCGGAAAGCTGCAACAACGCCAAGGAATCCGGTTCCTGGCTGACGACCCTCGCGCTCGGCATTCCCGGCAGCGCCACGGGCGCGGTGGGCCTCGGCGCGCTGGTTCTTCTCGGCATCATGCCCGGCCCCAGCATGTTCACCGATCACCTCGATCTGACCATCTGCGTCTTCGGCACTCTGGCCACGGCCAACGTCATCGGCTTTATATGCTGCCTGCCCGTCGTCTCCTATCTTGCGCGCATCTCTCTCATTCCCGGGCGAATTCTTGTTCCGCTGGTTCTCGTCATCATCGTTCTCGGCGCCTACGCCACCCGGGGACTCATGGCCGACGTCTACATTCTCCTTTTCTTCTCCTGCCTCGGACTGCTGCTGAACCGCTTCAACTTCAACACCGGCAGCATGCTTCTCGGCTTCATTCTCGGAGACCTGTTTGAAACCTATCTCTTCATCAGTCTTCAGGCCAACGGCTGGACGTTCTTCATGAACCCCGGCCCCATCGTCATCCTCATCTGCACCATGATCTTCCTGGTCGCGCCTTTCGTCAGCAAAAAAATCCGTCAGAAGAGGGCTGCCTAATGGACAAGAGAACCGTCAACATTATTTCCTATGCCGTCATTCTGCTCGTCTCCGGCTGGATATTCTATCTGACTTCCCAGCTGCAGCTCATGAACAGCCGAATACTTCCCCAGGTCGTCAACACCATCATGGCCGCCCTTGCCGTTCTCGGCATCATCCGCGAACTGTGCAGGAAGAAGCCGGAAAAGACAAAACCTGCGCCGGGCAAAAGCAACGCCATGTTTCTGTGGCTGCTGCCCCTGGTCGGTCTGGCCATAGGATGCCGTCTGCTCGGATTCTATCTGGCGCCCTTCCTCTTCGTGGCCCTCTATGTCCGGCTGAACGGCGGCAGCCTGAAGGAAACTCTTCTCTGCTCGCTGTGCGCGCCCGCCTTCATCTATCTGCTTTTCAACGTTCTTCTGAAGCTGGATCTGGAACAGGGGCTGCTCTGGAATCTCATTCAGGGTGCCTGAAAACCATAACAGGGAGAGACTCATGAAAAAACTTCTTTCAGTCGCTCTGGCCTTCGCCTGCGTCCTCGCCATGGCAACGTCCTCACTGGCCGCTGCGGAAAGTCCTGCGGAATTCTACAAGAAAAACAAGATAACGCTTGTGGTGGGCTCCAAGCCCGGCGGCGGTTCCGACATAGGCGGCCGTCTGATCGCCAAGTTCTGGAACGACGTGACGGGCGGCGAGATGCTCATCAAGAACATGTCCGGCGCGAGCGGCATCGTGGGGCTGAACTATGTGACGAACTCCGCCAAGGCGGACGGTCTCACCATGTTCATGCAGATGTTCGGCGACTGCTATCTCATGTCGTATCTCACCAAGAACCCCGCCAGCCGCTACGATTCCACGAAGCTGAACTACATCGCCGGATGCTATATCGAGCCCTGGGCCGTGGTGGTCAACGAAAAGTTCAAGACCCTCGATGATCTCAAAAAAGCCAAAAAGCTGCGTCTCGGCGGCATGTCCCGGAATTCCTCGGGCGTGTTCAGTTCCCTTGCGCTTCTGTCCATTCTGGACCTGCAGGGAAACATCGTCACCGGCTATCAGAGCATGGCCGAAGCCATTCTCGCCGTGGGCAAGGGAGAGCTCGATCTCGTGGTCACGCCCCTCACGCTGGCCATGCAGCAGGCCAGCCAGGGCATCGTGCCCCAGCCCTGGTTCCTCATGCTGGACAAGCGCGATCCGGCGGAACCCGACATGCCGGTACTGACGGAATTTGTCGACATGACCCCGGAACAGCGCAAGGTGTTCGATGAAATGTCCTTCATGAGCACGTCCGTGCGCATGGCCGCCATGCGCGAAGGCGTGGATCCCGAACGCGTGAAGTACGTGCGCGAAGCCTTCGCCCGCATCGAACAGCTCCCGGCCTTCCGTGAAGCCGTCAGCAAGATCAACCGCACCGGCCCCGGCTTCCTGCTCGGTCAGGATCTGGACAAGTTCGTTTCCGACTGCTTCGCCCTCGACATCACCTCCATCGAAAAGCTCCTCAACACCTACTGTCCTCTCAAGTAGCGTCTTCTTCTCCCCCCGTACAATCTGCTCCGCAATGAACTCCGTACCGGACCGCTCCGGTACGGAGCGGGGGGACTTTTTTCCCTCAACTCCCATGGGGAACGCCATGAATCTCCAGCCTCTCAACGAAGGCATGACACCGCGCGAAGCCTTCCGAACCGTTACCGATCACTTCTGCCGCAGCTCGTTCGACGCCATTCCGACCCTCAGCGTGGAACGCGCCAAGGACATCGTCATCGACATTCTTGGCTGCATGCTCAGCGGACAAACGGATCCTTCCTCTGAAACCATACGCCAGCTCGCCGTGTCATGGGGCGGAACGCCGGAAAGCTCCATGCCCGGCAGCCGTCAAAAGCTTCCCGCCCGCAGCGCAGCCTTCGTCAATGCCGTCGCCGCACGGGCCTTCGACTTCGGCGTCGGCGGCTCCTCCGTTCTTTCCCAGAAGAAACCGCCCGTGCACATCAGCGAAACGCTGGTTCCCGCAGCCCTCGCCGTGGGAGAAAGGACCGGAGCGAGCGGAAAGGACGTGCTTGCCGCGCTCATCACGGGAGAAGACTTTACGGGCCGCCTCGCCGCCAGCCTGAGCTTCACGGCCCCGCTGGACTGCCGGGGAACCATCAACACGCTCGGCACGGCGGTGACTGCGGGCAAGCTCATGGGCCTGAGCTCAAAGCAGTTTGAGCACGCCCTCTTCCTTGCCGCGCATCAGGTGGGCGGCATAAAGCAGGGCATTCAGTTCAATCTCGGTCAGGGCTTTTCCGCCATGACGGGAATCACCGCCGCAGAACTGGCCTCGCAGGGCATGCAGGGCGTCGACGATCCCGTCGCCGAAGGCGGAACGCTCCTGAACGTCTTTTCCTCCGGCTTCGACGGACGCACGTTCTTTGACGGACTGGGAACGGTCTTTCATACCAGCGTGTCGTTCAAGCGCTACCCCTGCTGCCGGGCGACGCACTCTTCCATAGAATGCGCTCTGGATCTTCTTCATGAGGGGCTGAGGGCCGAGGACGTCGCGACCGTGACCATTCACGTTTCCCCCTGGACGTGCGCCCATCTGGTGGGCAGGCCCTTCGCCCTTCGGGAAAATCCTCATGCCGACGCCATATTCTCGCTCCAGTATGCCGTGGCGAACGTGCTTTTGCGCGGCGACTGCCGTCTGGAACACTACACGCTTCCCTTCATCACGTCCCCGGACGTCATGGCGCTCACAAGGCGCATCCGCATGACCTCGGAAGGCTGGCCCCTTCATGACGGCGACCCCAAGCTTTCCTCCTTCCTCGAGGTCGAGACCACGGACGGAAGACATCTGCACGCGTACTCCCGCTTTCCCCGCGGTCACGAGCTCATAGGCTCTCCGCTCACCGAAGAAGAGAAGAAGGAAAAATTCATGCGCAACGCGGCGTTCTCCGCATGCCTCTCTTCGGAAAAAAGTGAAAAGCTCTACCGGAAACTGAAGAGACTGGACGAACTGGACAGTCTTTCCGACATCGTCGATCTGCTTGCTTTCTGATCTCACTGCTCAACAGCACTGGAGGATAAACCATGGCTCCCTCTCTGGCGGAAAAGGCCCTTGCCTATCACAGCATGCCCGTTCCGGGAAAGCTGGAAGTGCTTCCTACCAAGCCGTGTTTTTCACAGCAGTCTCTTTCTCTGGCCTATACCCCGGGCGTCGCCTGCGCCTGCAAGGACATCGTCGATCACCCGGATCATGCTTCGGCCTATACCGGACGAAACAATCTTCTGGCCATGATCACCAACGGAAGCGCCATTCTCGGTCTCGGAGACATCGGGCCGCTGGCGGGAAAGCCGGTCATGGAAGGCAAGAGCATGCTCTACAAGTTCTTCGCCGACATCAACGTCTACGATCTTGAGCTCGACATCAGGGACCCCGACAAGTTCATAGAAACCGTCACGGCGCTTTCCCCTACCTTCGGCGGCATACACCTGGAGGACATCAAGGCGCCCGAGTGCTTCTACATCGAGGAAACGCTCCGTTCCCGGATGAACATCCCCATTTATCACGACGATCAGCACGGATCGGCCATCGTCACGGGAGCGGCGCTCATCAACGCCCTGCATCTCACCGGCCGGACTCCGGCGGAAACCGTGGTCGTCGTCGCCGGCGCCGGAGCCGCAGGCATTGCCTGCGCCAGACTCTTTCTGTCCCTCGGCATCCAGAAGCGCAACATACGGATGTTCGACTCAAAAGGATGCTTGCATGAGGGAAGAGAGGATCTGAATCCCTACAAGGCGGCCTTCGCGCAGCCCGGCGACATGTCGCCTGCCGAAGCCCTGACCGGAGCCGACGTCTTTCTCGGCATGGCTGCGGGAAACATCGTCACCGGAGAGATGATAAGGAACATGGCCCCCTCTCCCGTCATTTTCGCCTGCGCCAATCCCGAACCGGAAATAAGCGCCGAAGAGGCAAAGGCCGCGCGACCGGACGCCGTCATGGGAACCGGCCGTTCCGACCTGCCCAATCAGATCAACAACGTGTCCGCCTTCCCCTTCCTCATGCGCGGCGTGCTCGACATACAGGCCTCGTCCATAACCCCGTCCATGGAACTTGCCGCCGCCCATGCCATAGCCATGCTCGCCCGCGAGCCTGTTCCTGAAGAGGTCGCCGCAGCCTACGGAGGCCGGCACTTTTCCTTCGGCAGGGAATACCTTCTTCCCAAGCCCTTTGATCCCAGGCTCATGGAACGGATCGCGCCTGCCGTGGCGCAGGCCGCCATGGAAAGCGGCGTTGCCGCTCATGTCCTGCACGACCCCGAACGCTACAGGGCCGCGCTCAAAGCGCGCATCCACAACGTGCAGCAGCGCGTGCACGCCATGATGAATCTGGAATAAGTTCCGCCTGCATCGGCGGCAAAACGACATTCCCCATGCAGGAAACGGGGGGCGCGACGAACACGCCCCCCGTTTCTGCTGCCGCTCTCTCCGCCCCGGGAAAAGCGCCGCGTCCTTTTCCGGCACTGCCCCGGCATCGGGCGATTTCCGGGGCCGGCGGTTCTTCGACGGTCTCACAGGGCAAAGGCCGCCTCCAGCGCGCTGCGCATGGCCAGACGCACGTTGCCCGCGTTCAGGCAGTCCCCTATGCGGCGCGACGCCACGCCCCGTTCCTCCAGCGCCTCGTACAGCTCCGTTCGGGCGCGATACCCGAAAGCGGAAACCACGGTGTCGGCACCTGCAATCGTCCTCTCTCTGCCGAACGGATTCATCACCGAAACGGTGCCTCCCTCTTCTACGGCGCACACCTGCGTTCCGACAAGCATGCGCACGTTGAGGGAAGAAAGACGTTCAAGAAGAAGTCTGCGGCTGCGCGCCTCCATGTCGGACGCAACTTCGTTCTTCAATTCCACGATGGTGACGCTTCTGCCCTGTGAGGCAAGAAATTCGGCCGTCTCGCACCCGACCATGCCGCCGCCGAGAATGATCACGTTTCTGCCCGTCGGAGCTCCCTTCAGCACGTCTTCCGCATAGACGGAGGAGGAGCCTCTGACGTACCGGGGCGTAAAGGGCTCGCTGCCCGCAGCGACAAGAACGGCATCGGCCGCGAAGGATGCAATGTTCCCGACTTCCGCCTCCAGGTTCAGCTCCACATTCACGCCCAGCGCCTCAAGCTGCGTGGCCACGCTGCGCACGAGCTCGCGGTACAGGCCCTTGTGCGGCGGAACGGCCGCCACGTTCAAAAGTCCGCCCAGCCTGCCGCCCTTCTCCCACAGAGTGACCGCATGCCCGCGGCGTGCCGCCACAAGCGCGGCATACATGCCGGAAATGCCGCCTCCGACGACAAGCACCTTCTTCGGACGCGCGGCCGGAACCACAGGATAGCGATGTTCACGGCCCGCCCGGGGATTGACGGCGCAGGAGGTGGGCTCAAGACGGGCCATGGCCCCCACGCAGCCGTCGTTGCAGGCCACGCACGGACGAATGAGATGATCTTCTCCGGCCAGCACCCGGTTCGGAAACTGCGGATCGGCATAAAGCGCCCTGCCGAGGCCGATGAGATCGGCCTGTCCGGCTTCAAGAATGCGCGCCGCCGTTTCGGCATCGCCTATTCTCCCGGCCACGATGATCGGCACGCGATGCCCGACGGCCCGACCTATGGCGGCGGCACGGCCGGCGTTCCAGCCCGGCGCGATGCAGGCCGGAGGAATGGTGTAGCAGTTGGTTTCCGTGGTGCCCACGCTGACGCTCAGCGCGTCCGCCCCGTGCTCCACGAACATTCGCGCCGCCGCTTCGGCGCTCTCCAGCGTGGTCCCCGGCTCCACGAACTCTTCCGCGCTCAGACGCACGATGACGGGAAACTCCGGTCCCACGGCCCTGCGCACGGCGTCCATCACTTCCATGGGAAAGCGCATGCGCCTTTCCTGCGTGCCGCCGTACTCATCCTCGCGCCGGTTGGTGAAGGGCGAAAGAAACTGCGCCAGAAGATACCCGTGCGCCGCATGAATCTCCACGGCGTCGAAGCCGGCCTTCACGGCGCGCACGGCCGCCTGCGCATAGGCTTCCGTCAGCCTGCGAATGTCGTCCGTCGTCATTTCCCGGCTCTCCTCCACCGCCGTCACACCCGGTATGAAGGATACCAGAAGCATGGGCAGGCCGTTGGTCGACGGCCGGGCCGTTCTGCCTCCGTGCTGGAGCTGCACGCCTATCCTGCCTCCGCAGGCATGAACGGCATCCGTAAGCCTCCGCAGGCCCGGAATGTGGCCATCGTCCGATATGCCCACGCCGCGAAAATAGCTGTTGCCCTCGCGGGAAACGTAGGTGGCCTCCAGCATGTTCATGGCGCAGCCGCCGCGGGCTCTTTCCTCGTGATACCGTATCAGCTCATCCGTCACTTCGCCGTTTCTCGCGGCATAGTTCGTGACCATGGAGCACATGACGAAGCGGTTCTTGAGCCTCATGCCGTTGATGAGCGTTTCCTCAGAAAACATATGTCTGTCCATCGCGCTGCCTCCGTATGCTGCGGGGCGGCGGCAGGGCGCCGCCCCGGACAGGCTCACAGGCCAAGGAGTCTCTTGGCGTTCCAGTAGTACTGCCGTTCCAGGGCGTCGGCATCGAGCCCCTTGTCGGCCCACGTTTCCACGCTCTGCTTCAGCCCCCGTACGGGATAGCTGCTGTTGAACAGCATCCTGTGGCGCATGAATCCGTTGCCCGCGCGCACCAGCTGATCGGCAAAGGGCATGTTTTCCACATAAAAATAGCAGTCGGGAGCGATATAGACGTTCATGCACACAAGGCACACGCCAAGCAGCTTGTCCACGTTCGGCCAGGCGGCGTGCGTGACCACGATGTTCATGCGGGGATATTTTGCGGCCACGTGCTGAATGTGCACCGGCTCGCAGTAGCTGATGTCCGGCCCGACAAAGGCGCTCGTCGTCAGATTGAGCACCATGCCCAGCTCGTTGCAGAGCGAATAGACCGGATCAAGACGCGGATCGTCGGCATACATGCCGGGCCTGAGCCATGCGGGTTCCACGCTCACGCCCCTGAAGCCCCAGGCATGACAGCGCTCAATGTCTTCCAGCGCTCCCGCCTCCGTCGGATCAATGCCCGCAAAGCCCACGAAGCGCCCGGGATAGCGGTCCATGAGCTCCTTGATTTCGGCATTGTCCACGCTGCCGCTGCCGAGCGCGGCGTCGCCGGTGCGCCGTCCCATGATCACGGCCTTGACGATGCCCGCATCATCCATTTCACGAATGAACATATCCATGGATCCGGCCCGGGCGGAGGGAATGTCGCGCCTTCCCATCTGTATGGCGGTCATGGTTTCCGGGCTGTCGAAGTCCCAGCACTTGAAAATGCCGCTGTTCAGAAAGCTTCCATGCGGGGGACGAATACGAAAGTCGATAACATATCCCATGTGTCACTCCTCGGTTATTTGGCAGAACGACGTACGTTTCCCGCGGGACGCTACAGGGAAAGCGCAAGGTCATACGCGTCATGCATGGCCGCAAGCGCGTTTCCTGGTCTGGCGCAGTCTCCCAGCGCCACGCATCGGATGCCCGCGGCCTCGAGCTCCCGAAGCAGCGCGACGGCAGGCCGCTGCCCCATGGCCACAACCACGCTGTCCGCAGGCACAAGCTGCGTCCGCCCTCCGCCGAACAGCGGACGGTCGTCCAGCACCACGCCTTCGGCGGTGACGGCCTTCACGCGCATGCGGGGCATGAACGTCACGCCCGCCTCTTCCAGAAGGCGCAGGAGCTTTTCCCGCACGCCCACATGGGCAACGATGTCGCGGCCGAATTCCTGAAGCAGATCCACCACCGTCACGCTCCGTCCGCGCTCCGCAAGCAGGTGCGCGGTTTCAAGCCCCGTGGCGCCGCCGCCGAGCACCACCACGGAGCCCTTCGGCTCCGCGGTGCCCTTCAGCACGTCCGCCGCCAGGCAGACATGAGGCAGATCCATGCCGGGAACGGGAGGCACCGAGGGCTCCGACCCCGCGGCAACGACGACAAGATCGGCATGGCACGCCCCCACAGACTCCGCCGTCGCTTCCGCATTCAGGCGCACCTCCACGCCCATGCGGGGAAGCACCACCTCGAAATAGTCGCTCAGCGCCTGAAAATCGCCCTTTCCCGGAGGCACGGCAGCCAGACGGAACTGTCCGCCGAGACGCCCTTCCCGCTCCAGCAGCGTGACATGATGCCCGCGCTGCGCGGCCGTACAGGCGAACTCGCAGCCTGCGGGACCGCCGCCCGCCACCACGATGTTCAGAGGATGTTCCGAGGCCGGCGGCTCATCCTGCATGAGTCTTCCCATCTGCGGATTGGAAAGGCAGAGAATGTGCGGCTGCGAAGGGTCCCGCAGGCCGCCCATGCAGCCCTGATTGCAGCGGATGCACGGACGGATTTCCTCCACGCGGCCCTCCCGCATTTTCCGAGGCCAGTCGGGATCGACAAGCAGCGGACGGCCGAGGGCAATGATGTCGGCGTCGCCTTGTTCCACGGCGTTGCAGGCCATCTGCGGCGTGAGGGCATTGGCCACGATGACGGGAATGCGGCAGTGCTCCCTGACGGCGCGGGCGGCAGGCAGAAGCATTCCGCGCTTTTCATAGGATGCGGAAATGGCCAGATGATCGATATGCCCGATGCCGCCGGAAAGGGATATGGCGTTCAGTCCCCGTTCTTCCGCAGCCGCGGCAAAGGCGGCGGCGTCTTCCACCGTGCTCCCCTCCGGGTGGAACTCGGATCCGCAGATGCGGAAGATGACGGGAAACTCCTCGCCCACGAGACGCCGGGTCTTTTCCAGCACTTCCAGAGGAAAGCGCATGCGGTTTTCCCGCGAGCCTCCGTAGCGGTCGGTACGCCTGTTCCAGTAGGGAGAAAGAAATTCCTCCATGATGCTTCCATGCACGCCGTGCAGTTCCACGGCGTCATAGCCCGCCTGCCTGGCCCGAAGGCACCCCATGGCAATGACGTCGCCGAGCCGGTCAAGTTCGAGGGTCGTCAGCTCCTGGGCGTGAGGCAGAGCTTCCGGGCTCCTGAGCGAGGACGTGTACTGGCACAGCCCTGCCATGGCGGGACGGAAGAACACGCCTATCTGAATGGAGGCTCCGGCCCCTTCTTCGTGTATGGCGTCGGTAAGGGGACGCATGGCCGCCACGGCGGCATCGTTGTGCAGCCAGAGCGTCTGACGAAGATGCGGCATCAGGGGATGAACGTCGGCAAGCTCAACGGTGATGAGCGCCGCCCCTCCGCGGGCGCGGCGGCGGTAGTGGGCAATGAGTCTGTCGGTCATGCCCCCCCCGGTTCTGGCCATGCGGGTGGACATGGAGGACATGATGATGCGGTTGGGAAGCGTCAGAGAGCCTATGGATATGGGCTGAAAAAGAGCGTCGAAGGCCATGGGATTCCTCGGTTCGTCGAAAAAAGGGTACAAAAAAGGCGGGATCGCAGAAAAAAGCCGTGACCCCGCCCGAACGGTTCTACTTCATGCCGCCGAATTCCCGGTAAAAGCGCTCGGCTCCGGGGTGCAGAGGAAAGCCGGGATTCTTCCATGCGTTCTCTCTGGTGAAGGTCTTCCATACGGGATAGGCGAGAACCACGTCGTTCCAGTTGTCGAAGCAGGCCTTGAGTATGTCGTACACGTCCTGCTCGGCCATGTCCGCACGAACGATGAACTCGGAAGTGTCGCCCACCGTGGGAACGTCCTTGCCGCCGCTCAGCTCGCCGCCGTACTTGGAGGCCTCATGCACGTCGGGCGCAAGACCGTACTTTTCCTGAAGCACGGCCGCCTTGTCCGCGGGAATGGGGATGAAGCGCAGCTTGACGCCGATGGAGGCATCGCGAATCCAGCCCGCTTCGCCGGGACCGACAAAGAAGAACATGTCAATCTGTCCGTCCTTGACCATGTTGCTGACGTCGTCGTAGTTGTTGGTGAAGATGCGGCCGCCCCAGGACTGGATGTCCTTGAGGGTGATGCCGTAGGCTTCAAGCGCCCATTTGCCGAAGGACTGACTGGTCGTTCCGTTGGGGCCGGTGGCCAGACGCACTGCCAGCTTCTTCTGCGCAAGATCATCGAGCGTGTATACGGGAAAATCGTCGCGCACCACGATGCTGAGCGGCGTGCTGTCGCCGATGACGCCGAGGGACCGGACGTCGTTCAGCTTCTTTTTGTAGGGGTCGGACGGCACCTGCGCCGCGATGCTGTTGGTTCTCTGCGTAATGGAGATGTCGCCGTCCTTCTTGTCTATGCGGATGGGATTTCCCACGGAGCCTCCGGCGACGAGATTGTACTCAAGGCCGGGAAAGGCCTTGGTGAGCGCCTTGCCCATGGCTCCCTGGCCGACGAACCACACGCCGCCCACGGTGCCGCTTATGGCCTTGATCTTCTGGGGAGCAGCCTCCGAAAAACAGGGATTGAGGAGTCCGGCGGCAAGCAGGGCCACGGCGACGGCTTTCATCAGGTTCTTCATCTAAGAGCTCCTTTGTTGGGACGTTATGAACTCGCGGGCCGGGCGGAAAATCTTCCGCCCGTTCCCACATCAGCAGCTTATGTTCAGCAGTTCTGCTGCGTTTTTATACAGCAGCTTGGGCAGCACTTCCGGCTTGAAGGGCAGCTTCATGAAATGTTCCACGCATCCCTTCAGGGGAAGGAAGGGATAGGCGGTTCCGAAGAGGAAGCGGTCCTGCAGGAAGAAGTTGCAGGCCGTGACGTAATCCTGCCAGCCGGGCATGTTGAACAGGTACATGTCGGGAGAAATGTAGATGTTCGTGCGGCGGAAGGCCACATGAAGCACTTCCTGCACCCAGGGCCAGCCGCCGTGGGAAATGATGAAGCGGGTCTTCGGAAAGTCTGCGGCCACGTGGTCGATCTGCACAGGGCTGGTGTAGCTCACGTCGGGCCCGGCATTGCCGCCCAGCATCATCATGACGGGAATGTCCTTGGATGCGCAGTATTCTATGACGGGATAGAGCTTCTTGTCATCGCCGTACAAAGGCTGGGGGAGCGCGCCGGGCTCAAGGCAGACCGCCTTGAGCACGCCGTTGAGCACGAACTTTTCAATGCGGGCAATGGCCTCATCCGGCTTCGTGGGATCCACGCCGGCAATGCCGACGAACCTGTCGGGATGGGAATCGACGATGGCCGTCACTTCCTCGCAGGTGGCGTCGCCCATGCCGGGATTGCTTTCGCGCCCGGGAACAACGCCGAGAGTGATTCCCGCCTCTTCCATTTCTTCCAGAAGCATGTCCATGGAGTAGTTCAGGACCGATGCCGACTGATACATGCCCATGCTTTCGCTGAGCCGCTTGTTGCGTTCCAGGTTGTACATTTTTCCCTTGAGATAGGGATTGACCGGAGGACGAAGACGAAAGTCGATGATCATGATGCAGCTCCTTGTTTTGTGCCGCGCGACATTACGCAGCAGCGTTTTTTGCGGCATGACGGCGCATGCGCTGAACGATGACGACAAGCACCAGAATTCCGAAACCCATGAGATCGGTCACCGTGCCCGGGTAAAGCATGGTCAGGCCGCTGACCATGAGCAGCGCACGCTCCACGACGGGGGTGCCCGTGATGAGCCAGCCCTGCATGCCGCCGGCAAGCGCGTACATGGCAATGACGGAAGTCACGCAGGCCTGGGCGATGCTGAGCGGATCTCCCACCATGAGAAGCTCGGGCTGGAGGACGAAGAAGAACGGCACGATGAAGGCCACTATGGCAAGACGCATGGAAATGAAGCCGGTCTTCATGGCGTTGGCCTCCGCTATGGACGCACCGGAGAATGCCGCAAGGCATACCGGGGGCGTGACCACGGAAAGGATGGCGTAGTAGAACACGAACATGTGGGCGGCTATGACGGGGACGCCCATCTTGATGAGCACCGGAGCTCCCAGCGTGGCCACGATGATGTAGGCGGGAGTCGTGGGAACGCCCATGCCGAGCACGATGCAGGTGAGCATGAGCAGCACCATCATGATGATCAGGTTGTTCTCGGCCAGGGAGGTGATGACGTTGATGAACTTGAACCCTATGCCGGTGGCCGTGATGCAGCCCACCACGATGCCCGCGCAGGCGCAGCAGGTGGACACCATGAGGGCGCTGCGTGCCGTGGACTTGATGGCGAGCAGGAAGCGGGACGGCGTGAAGCGGGTGGCTGCGGCGCACATGCCGAGCAGCACGATGAACAGCGTGGTGCCGAAGGCCGCGAAGTTCACGGAACGGCCGGACAGCAGAAGAACAATGAGGAGCGCGATGGGCAGCAGATAGTAGAGACGACGGAGCACGCTTTTCTTGTCCGGAACGTCTTCGGGGGGAATGGTGCCGAGATTGTACTTGCACGCCTCAAAATGAATCATGATCCACAGCGCGAGATAATACAGCACGGCGGGAAGCAGCGCCGCCTTGATGACGGCCAGATAGCCGAGGCCCGTGAGATCCGCCATGATGAACGCCGCCGCGCCCATGACGGGCGGCATGATCTGCCCGCCGGTGGAGGCCACGGCCTCCACGGCTCCGGCAAAGGCCGGACGATAGCCGACGCGCTTCATGAGAGGAATGGTGAACACGCCCGTGGCATACACGTTGGCCGGAGCGGAACCGGAAATGGAACCGAACAGCGCCGAGGCGAAAATGGCCACCTTGGCCGGTCCGCCCTTCGATTTTCTGGTGAGCAGGCAGGAGAGATCCATGAACACGCTGTTCATGCTGGAAGTCTCAAGAAAGGCGCCGAACATGCAGAAGGCAAAAATCATGGTGCAGGCGGTGGAGAGCGAAATGCCGTAGATGCCGTCCGTGAGCAGAAACATCGTTTCAATGAAGCGGTCGTAGCCTATGCCGTCATGCCGCACGGCCGCGGGCAGGTGCTGCCCCAGCAGCGCATAGGCTATGAACACTGCGGACACGATGACGAGAGGCCAGCCGGAAAGTCGGCGGGTCGCTTCCAGAACCAGAAGCATGCACAGCGTACCGAAGAACACGGCTTCGGGCGTCACGTCGTCCACATAGCGCATGTGATTGAGTATGGCGTCGAGATCATAGAGAATGTATCCGAGGACGGACATGGCGCCGAGAGCCAGAACGATGTCCAGCAACACCGCCCACAGAGGATCCTTGTCCTTTCTCGGGGGTATCCATATGAACGTCAGAAACAGAATCATGCTGAGATGACCGGCTCTGAGAACCGGAGCTTCCAGAACCCCGATGCCGCCCGTGGCATACACCTGAAAGACACAGAGAATGACGGCCATCACGGTGGCGACAGGGGCCAGGGTCTTCCTCGTAAGAGTCATAGCGTCTCCTTCTTCTTCATCTGACAATGACTATTCGTTGTTCAGTCCGCCTCTTTCCTTACGGGACAGCCGAGTCCGGCAGAAGTCCTGGAGAGGGCCACGCAGCGATTGCACGACAGGCAGTCCGAAGCAACGGTCTCGCCCCGACGCCACCGGCGGGCCAGCGCAGGATCACGGATCAGAGGACGGCACAATCCCGCCATGTCGGCGTCGCCGTCGGCAAGGACCGCCTCGGCCGTCTCGAAGGTACGGATGCCCCCCACGGCGATGACGGGTATGGAAAGCGCCTCATGAAAGCGCCGCGCCGCTTCGAGGAAGTATCCGACGCCCTTTCCCGTTTTGAGCGACACGGGCTTCATGGGCGTGTCGCTCTGCTTCTTCCAAAAGCAGAAGCCCCCGCTCACTTCCAGCCCGTCCAGCCCCGCCTCCTGCATGAGCCCGGCCGACTCAAGCGACATGTCTATCGTCATGCCGCCTTCGACCCCGTCTTCCGCATTGATCTTGGCCATGACCGGAAAGTCCCCGCCGCACTCGGCGTGCACGGCACGAATGATCTCCACGGCCAGACGCGTCCTGTTTTCCTGAGAGCCTCCGTACTCATCCTCCCGATGATTGAAGAAGGGGGAAAGGAACTCGCTGAGCAGAAAGCCGTGAGCCATGTGCAGTTCCACGCCGTCGAATCCGGCAAGCTTCGCCCGCCGGGCCGCCGCGGCAAAAAGTCCGGGGAGAGCCCTTGTCTCTTCCGCGGTCATGGCTCTTCCGGCATAGTACGGAGCCCGGTCAGCCGCGCTGGGACCGGCTGCAGGAATGCCGGTAAGAGACTCATCGCAGCACAGGCCTCCGTGACTCAGCTGAAGAAATATGCGGCTTCCGTCCGCCCGGGCAGCCGCCGTCACGGCCCTGAGCGGCTCGATGACGGCATCGTCGGCAGCGGATATCTGCCCTTCGCGGCGCCTGCCTTCGGGACACACAAAGGCATGCCCGGTAATGACAAGTCCCGCGGCCCCCTCCTTGCCCAGTTCCCTGTACCGCTCGACAAGGCGGGAAGTTGCATGGAACCGGTCGTCGCACATGCCCTCGCCGGCGGCCGTAACGACCAGTCTCGTCGGAAGCTCAAGACGACCTATGAAGCACGGCATCCACAGTCTGCTCATTTCCTCCTCCTCCTTCTCTCTCTTCTGAATTGCAAAAATCATGCCAGGGAAATACTTTTAAAAAAATAATGTAACATGGTAAAATTAATGGTACTTTTTTCCAGTCGCTGTTTTTCCCCTCCCCCGTCCCCCGTTGTTCGGCATGAAAATGAGGGCGGTCAGAATCCGCCCGACACAACAGAATAAGGTTTGTTTCATTTAAGAAACAAATTTCATTTTTAAAAACAGTGTGTTATATTTTGATTATAATTTTTGTAACAATAATCGTGAAATTTTACCCTTGCCCATATAGCTTTTTTGCGCGGAACGCGATACGCTTAATATCTCCTTTCAGAACTCCATTCCCTTCATAATCGGTCATTCGGCCATAAAAGCATAGTTAGTAAAGCAAATGGACTACGATACTCTTTGCAGAATACTTGATCATTCTCCAGACGGAATTTTCATATGGGACAAAAACACTGTTCTTGTATATGCCAATAAAGCCGCACTCGAACAGAACATGGTCAATAAAGAAGAGTTCATCGGGCACACATGGGAAGAATTGAAGGAGAATGATCATATTTTCGGAGGATTCGTTCCCCTGGCCTTTCAGGAAAAGCGCATCATGCACGCCAAAAGCGTGGGGCCGAGCGGACGGGAAAAATACATCACCAACACGCCCGTTCTGGATGCCGACGGCAATGTGGAATATGTACTTGCCACCGTGCGGGAGCTGGAAACCTTCATATCCGACATCGGCAAGCTGAACATTCCCATAGGACTGCTCAACGAGCCGAGGAAACCCCCGGAAGACGAAAGAACCCTGTGCATGCCGAGCGGCGTCCACCACAAAAGAATAATCAATTTCATCAATCGAATGGCGTCAACCACGGCCACGGTGCTGATTCTTGGCGAGTCGGGCACCGGCAAAAGCGAGATAGCCAAGCTCATCCATAAATACAGCAACAGGGAAAAGGAACCCTTCGTCTCCGTGAACTGCGGGGCCATTCCGGAAACGCTTCTGGAATCCGCGTTTTTCGGGTATGAAAAAGGAGCGTTTACCGGCGCTTCCAGCATGAAGATGGGCTACTTTGAAGTGGCCAACAAGGGCACCCTGTTTCTGGATGAAATAGGCGAACTCTCCCTGCCCATGCAGGTAAAGCTGCTGCGGGTTCTGCAGGAAAAGAAGTTCCACCGCGTGGGGGGAACCAGAGACATTTCCATAGACGTGCGCATCCTTGCCGCCACCAACAAGGATCTCGGCGCCATGGTGGCCGCGGGAGACTTCAGAAGCGACCTGTACTACCGCCTGAACGTGCTGCAGCTCATGGTCCCTCCTCTTCGGGAACGACAGGAGGACATGCCCGACCTCATTGCATATTTTTTAAATTATTACAATAAGATATATTCAACATCAAAAACCATGTCCGAAGGCGTCGTCAAAAAGCTGATGAAGATGCCCTGGCATGGAAACATACGCGAACTGGACAACATGATAGAACGTCTGGTTCTGCTCTGCCCCGCTCCGGTCATCACGGAAAAATATCTCATCGAGCAGAACGACAGCATTTACAAGAACAAAACAAGTCTGGTTCCCCTGAAAAAAGCGGTCGAAGACGCCGAAAAGCGCGTTCTTCAGCAGGCCTTCATCATTCACAAGGACTGCAGAAGCATAGCGAAGGCCCTCGGCGTAAGCTACGTCACGGTGGCCCGAAAGCTGAAGCAGTACAATATAACATGACGCATCTCCTCCGGGAGAAAAAAGCGGACGTCTCGACGATGTCCGCTTTTTTCTTTTCGGCATGGAACGGAACAAAGGCCCCGTTTTTCCGTTCCACGGACATCCCCTCCCCGCCGGGGCGATATGGCATGAAAATTGCATTTTTCGGGACAGCGCCTCCGGGAACGTCATTCCCGGAAAAAACTGATCTCTCACCGTATGCAAGGAGCTGACCATGATCATCGACATGCGCCTTCGTCCCGTCACCGAAAGCTTTCTCAAGTCCACCACCGACATCTTTCCCACGTACGGATGCATGTTCGGCTACGAGCTGCCCGAATCCGTCGTCAGGCGTTCCATGGAACTATGCTGCCGCGAAATGGATGAGGCCGGCATCAACCTCGGCATGGCCGAAGCCCGCTGGAGCTTTGCCCCGCAGTCCGATCCCATCGTGCCCGCCGAGGACGTCGTGGACATCGTCACGCGGTATCCCGACCGTCTGAAGGGAGCCATCGCCATCAACGGCTATCATGTGCAGCGCGCCATTGCCGATGCCGAAACCTACGTCGTCAACGGCCCCTGCACCGGTCTTTCCCTCGAGCTGCCCTTCGGATTCAGCATGAACCCCGAACTGCCCATCAACGACAAGTCCCTTCAGCCCCTCTTCTCCTACATGCAGGAACAGGACATTCCCCTCTTCCTCACCGGCGGCTGCATTTACGGCTCGCAGCCCGTGTGCTGCATCGACGACATGCTGAAGACCTTTCCCCGGCTCCGGGTCTTCGATCTGCACGGGCACGTTCCCTATGTGAACGAGATCATCCACGTGGCCCTCACCCACCCCAATCTGTACTTGTGCCCCGACATGTACGGCATCAACACCCATTATACCCGTCCTTATGTGGACGCCGCCAACGGCTTCCTGCAGGATCAGATCGTGTTCGGCTCCGCCTACCCGTTCATTCCCATGAAGCCCGCCGTCGAGGTGTACGAAACCTATTTCAAGACCAGCACGATCCGCGACAAGATCATGTACCAGAACGCCCTGAGAGGCCTGAACATGACCGAAGCCGATCTTCGCGTCCTCTGAGGCATGAACGCGCCGCGGCCGATGGAAACGGCCGCGCGCCATGCATGCTGAGCCACCGTAACGCGGGTCTCCGGCCCTGCCGCGGCTTCGTTCCTGAACCAGACTTCCGATTCCCCGCCTGACCCCGCCTTCCTGCCGACTCGGATCTTTTCCGCACAAAAAAAGCCCCGGCTTTCGTCGGGGCTTTTTCATGCGTGGCGAGGCCTGCCGGATCTGCGGTCCGGCAGGCTCATGCCGCTACTTTTCGTTGAGGAAGGCCAT